>NZ_JARXAB010000153.1 GCF_029866045.1 Ramlibacter sp.
GCTGATGATTGCGTCGTACCGGCCAGACTCCGAGGAAAGCGCCTGCATGTCCTGGCTGAGGTAGTCGCTGTCGGTGCGGATGTCGTTGTCCACCCGGGTATGCGCCGACCGGATCTGGGCGATGGTCGACGTCTCCGAAATGCCGTTGCTGACCGGAACAGTGAACGTTTGCAGTTCGTCCCGATACGCAGTGTCGCGAACGGTTTGGATGCGGGCATCGAACCAGGCGACTGCGGCCTTCTTGGTTTTGTCGGTCCCCGTATCGATCTGGGTCTTGTTGGCGTCATAGGCGGCCATGAACTTGGCCAAGTCGCCCTCCTTTGTGAAGTCAATCTTGCTTCCGTATATCTGGGTGGCGTAAATATTCGATTTGGTGAGCGAGAGGTCAACGCGATGTAGTTCAAACAACATGGCGGTCGATGTGCGCGCCCGGTCGGCGTAAAGGTCCGTAGCGTCTTTGAACGCCTCATTCGGCCAAGCACGGCCGATGGAATCCACATTGCCCACCAAGCCGTCCTTGGCCTCGTCTGGCTGCACCGCCCCTGGCGGGAGAGGAACAGGCTTGCCATCGCTGCCAACACGCTGGCAATAGCCCAGCTCCAAGCTCAGGGTGTTGATTTCTGCCGCGAGCTTCAGACAGCGGGTGCGTAACTTCGCGTCCTTGATGTCCTTGATGGCCCCGTTGTGGTTGGCCGTGGTGAGGACGTTTTCCAGCTCGGTGAGCTTGTTGGTGAGCTGCTTGCGGAGCTTGGACTCGTCCATCCGCGCGTCAACCGCCTCTTTCTTGAACTGAAGGTCTCGCATGCCCTGGGCGGCAAACTTGATCATGGCGAACGCGAACTTGGCCTGTACGCTGGCGGTAGGGGTGCGCATGAGGGCTTCGGCAGCGGCAATGTCGCCGTTGATGCGGTCCCAGGTGGCCTGGAGCTCCGCGGCCTTGGCATCCAAGGTGGTGTTAGAGCCGCCAGAGCTTGTACTGCTCCCCGAAGTTGCGCCACCTCCCGTACCTCCCGTACCTCCCGTACCTCCCGAGCCGCCGAAAAGCCCGGTGAAATTGTCTCTAACTATCGATTTGATCCCACTAGGTGAGTTAATGGTTGGCGGAGAGAGGGCCATGATTTGCCTTGCGGGAATGTGCGGGGTTGGATAAGTAAAAAATGGCGTCGTGATGGGATGGCACTCAAATGCGTGAGGCCATGCGCCCCTTGAGCAAGCGTGAGGCGGGGGTGCCGGCGGGTTGATTGGCGCTGCTTCCGCCATTCATTCCGCCATTCATTCCGCCATCACTTCCACCACTACTTCCGCCACTGCCTTCAGCGCGCTGGGCGCCGGATTGACCCGCCGGTGTGTCGCCGAATGCGTTGCCAAATTCGGCGACGGACTGCACGACCCGGGCCAGCCCCGCCTCGTCCTCGGCAGACAAGGGACCGACCGAGCGCCAATAGGCTTGGACCTCTTCGGTGTTGACGCCGAGATTGCGCACCGCCGCGAGGAGAGACTGGTGGCTCGCCTCCGCGCGGTCGAGCATTGCCTGGGCTTGCTGGCGCATCGCTTCTAACTCTTCGAGGGTGTGGGACATGGCGAGCTGTCTGTAACCTGCCTACGGAGGGGGTTCCAGAACGAGGCCCGATTCGAGACTTCCTCCAGCGACACACGGACGGCCATCAGCAGACGCGCACCCACCGGATCCGGAACCACCCTGTCGGGGTGGTTACTACCGGTCGCAATGAATCACCGCATCGACGGCCCCGTGGCCACCCAGGCTGTGCCCAGCCTGGGCACGGGCCTGTCCGAGTCTCTTCGCAGCCAGGCGGGCCGGCTGCAGGGCGAGACAGTGACCGTGTTGCGCGCTGGTCATTCAGTGCTGGGAAGTGCGGCCGAGGAGGTGAGCATGCTCTTCGCCGAGAAGGCCGAAAAAGCGCGCCACGAAGACCGGGTGGTGAAGGGCGCGGGCCAACCCTCGCTCACCACCGTAGAGCAGATCAGCGCCTACCTGGACGGCGCGCACAAGGACGCGGCCAAGGGGGCCAACGAGACCGTGCTGGCGCAGCAGGCCCAGCGCCTGCTCGAGGCCGGTGGAGAGAACCTCTACGCGTTGGCGCGTTCGCATCCACGTTTTCAGCAGCCCACCGAGCAGTTCCTTCTGTTCCAGTACACCCGGCAATTGGCTGCCGACCAGGGCTTGGGCCCGGAGGTGCTGGCGCGGTTCGACGCGGCCATCGCCGACCTCGACCTGCTCTACGGCGACCAGATCCAGACCCACCTGCTCACGATCGAGCCGGCCGCCGCCTACGGCCAGACCGCGCAAGAGGTGGGCCAGTTTCAGGGGGCGCTGCGCACGGTGCTGGGCGCGCCCAGCATGGCCCAGGCGCTGCAGCAGGTTTTGCAGTTGGCGGGCCAGACCGGCGAGCGCCTCGACAGCGCGATCAGCAATTTGATGAAGGCCCTGGGCGCTTGCCTGGGCAGCGGCCTGTCGTCGCAGGAGCGTCTGCTCGAGACCGTGGTCTCGGACCTGTTCCACCTCAAGTCCATGAACACCGTGCTCGCCGCTTGCCGTGACCTGGTGGGCAAGCTGCCGCGCCGCGGCCGGTCCGGGGGTGACGCAGCGGATGAGGAAGAGACGGCCGGCGGCCCCACAGGCCGCGGCACCGGCGGCAGAAGGGGCGGACATGGCCACGAACGTTGAAGCCGACCCCGACCTGCGGGCCTTTGATCTGTTCAAGGCTTTGGTGGCAATCACCGCCGAGCGCTGGGTGACCAGCGCCAAATTCAGCGGGCTGGCCCACAGCTGGCTCCCCGAGGACATCAGCGCGCAGGTGCGCTTTCTCATCCAGGTCAAGGCCATCTTGCGCGGCATGCCGGTGCAGGCCTTCGCCGATCTCGACGCACGTCAATCAGCGCTGAACGCCTTGCAGGAGGCGCTGGACCAGTTGATTGAGCAAGAAGAACTGCAGGCACCCGAGGCCGGTGGCGGCGCCTGAGGCCACGCCCAGGCCAACCCTCAGACCCCAGGATCGACACAAGAAAGACGCCCATGGACTGGATCGCGGACACCCTGGCCGATTTCGGCCGCCAGATCGGCATCGACCAATTGCAGGCCGATCCCGAGGGCCGCCTGCGCCTGCAGACCGACGGCGGCAGCGAGCTGGCGGTCGAGCAGGTTCTGCGCGATGGGCAAGACGAGTTGCTGGTGTACTGGACGGTGCCTGTGGGTTACCAGGCCGGTGCCTGGGTGCAGGCCGCATTCGCGCGGGCCCACGAGGAGGCGCCCGCGCGCTGGCCGGTGCAGGTGGGTCTGCGCAGCGGCGGCCCTGACACACAGGGTGTGCTCCTGGTCAGAACCCCGGCGCGCGGCTTCACGCCCCAGGCCCTCGGGCAGGTGATGGACCTCCTGCGCCGCTGGCGCGAGACCCTGCGCGCTGTGGCCTGAGCGCGGCGCGACTCGCCAGCACGCTCCTCTACACGCTCCCGTACCCCCTCCCCTAGACCCTCGCCGCGACCCCCACCCCCCGCAACCCCACCCGCAGTCCCACCCGCAGTCAAATGGCCAGCTCACCCGCCGTTCCCACACGAAGCAGTACCCAGGAGGCCCTGCGCTTCCGCTTTGACCGGGGGCTGGACAGCGTCACCCAACAGGACTCGCCGCCGCCGCAGCTGCCCGACGGGCGCGCCACGCCGGCGCCCGACATACGAAGCCAGGCGGCGCTCGAGCGGCTGCTGGGGGCCAACGACCTGGGCCGTCTGGTCGATGCCGCCATCCGGCCAGCCATCGACGACCCCGGTCTGCTGCTGCCCGGCCGGTTCGCCGACGCCCTGCAGATGGCGCAGGCCAGCCTGCGGCGCAGCCTGGCCGGACGCCGCAGCGACGGCGGGCGGCGGGAGCGACGCCTGCGCCAGGCGGTCAGCGTGCTCGAGGAGCAAGAGGCACTGCTGGCCCTGCTCTG
The DNA here is from genome assembly GCF_029866045.1 of Ramlibacter sp. Taxonomy (GTDB): domain Bacteria; phylum Pseudomonadota; class Gammaproteobacteria; order Burkholderiales; family Burkholderiaceae_C; genus Ramlibacter. Next base: position 3,945 of record NZ_JARXAB010000153.1, read on the forward strand.
GACCTACCGCCATGCGCTTTACCAGGGCTGAACCATGCGAAGCGAAGAACGCCAGGCCATGTCACTGCTTGCCCACCTGCTGATGCAAAACGGCTTGGCGGCCAAGTCGGTCGCCTTGCTCGAGGGGCTGGACGTGGTGCAGCCCAATCAACCCCCCACCCTGCGCGCACTGGCGGTCGCCCAGCTGCGCAGCAGCCAGCCGGCCGAGGCCCTGCAGACGCTGGACCGGCTCGCCCTGCTGGGCGACACGCTGCCGGTGCTGGGCCTACTGCGCGCGCAGGGCCTGCTGGCCGCCGGGCGCAAAGAAGAAGCACAGATCGAAATGGCGCAGTTCCTTGCGCGGCGCCGGGAGAACGAAACATGAACAAATTGAACGACCAGCTGCAAAAGCTGGTGCTCCTGGCGACCAGCCGCAACGACATCGTGCTGGCGGTGATGCTGGTGGCCATCACCTTCATGATGATCCTGCCGCTGCCCACCTGGCTGGTGGACGTGCTGGTGGGCGTCAACATGACCGTCTCGGCCTTGCTTCTGATGGTGGCGATGTACCTGCCTTCGCCCCTGGCCTTCTCGAGCTTTCCCTCGGTGCTGCTGGTCACAACGCTGTTCCGCCTGGGCATCTCGATTGCGACCACCCGGCTGATTTTGCTCAACGGCGACGCCGGTCACATCATCGAAACCTTCGGCAACTTCGTGGTGGGCGGCAACCTGGTGGTGGGCCTGGTGGTGTTCCTCATTCTCACCATCGTGCAGTTTGTGGTCATCACCAAAGGCGCCGAACGGGTGGCCGAGGTGGCAGCGCGCTTTTCGCTGGACGCGATGCCTGGCAAGCAGATGTCGATCGACGGCGACATGCGCGCCGGCACCATCGACATGAACGAGGCCAAGCGCCGCCGCTCGATCGTCGAAAAAGAGAGTCAGCTCTACGGCGCGATGGACGGCGCGATGAAGTTCGTCAAGGGCGACGCGATCGCCGGACTCATCATCGTCGCGGTCAACCTGCTGGGCGGCATCCTGATCGGCATGATGCAGCGGGGCATGAGCGCCGGCCAGGCGGTCAAGACTTACTCCATCCTCACCATCGGCGACGGCCTGGTGGCGCAGATTCCGGCGCTGTTCATCTCGATCTGCGCCGGCATGATCGTGACCCGTGTGCAGTCGGAAGAAGGAGGCCCTTCCAACGTCGGCAAGGACATTGGCGCGCAGCTGCTGGCGCAGCCCCGCGCCCTGATCATTGCCTCGGTCGTGGCCATGGGCATGGGACTGATCCCCGGCATGCCCATACTGACCTTCGCGGCGCTGGCCGTCATCCTCGGTGGTGTGGGGGTCACCCTGCTGCGCGGCACCCGCAGGACGGTGGACGCCCGCACTGGCGTGGTCACCGAAGTGCCAGCCCTCAAGGCCGCCAGCGACACCGGCCAGACGAGCAAGGACGACAGCAGCGAGTTCTCGCCCACGGTGCCCCTGCTGATGGATGTGGCCAGCCACCTCAAGGACAGCTTCAGCGCGCAGGCGCTCAACGACGAGCTGATGAAAATCCGCCGCGCGCTGTACTACGACCTGGGTGTTCCCTTCCCCGGGATCCAGCTTCGCTTCAACGAGGCGCTGCCGCGTGAGACCTACGCCATCTTGCTGTCGGAGGTGCCGGTGGCGCAGGGCAAGCTGCGGCCAGGGTTTGTGCTGGTGCGGGAGAAGGAGGAGAACCTCACCGCCATGCGGGTGCCGTTTGAGAAAGACGCGCCCTTTCTTCCAAACATCCCCACGCTGTGGACCCCGACCGAGCTGAAGGAAACCCTCGATCAAGCCCGCATTCCCAGCATGGACGCCAACCAGGTGCTGGCCTATCACCTGGCCTTCGTGCTCAAGAAGCACTCGGCCGACTTTCTGGGCATTCAGGAGACCAAGTTCCTCATGTCGTCGATGGAGGCGCGCTTTCCCGACCTGGTGCGCGAGGCCACCCGGGTATTGCCGATCCAGAAGATCGCCGAGATCTTGCAGCGCCTGGTGTCGGAAGATATTTCAGTGCGCAACCTGCGGGCGGTGCTCGAGTCGCTCATCGAGTGGGGGCAGAAAGAGAAAGACTCGGTGCTGCTCACCGAGTACGTGCGCTCGACCCTCAAGCGCCACATCAGCCACAAATTTTCGAGTGGCCAGAACATGCTGCCGGCCTACCTGCTGGCGCCAGCGGTCGAAGAGACCTTGCGCGGCGCGATCCGGCAAACCAGCGCGGGCAGCTATCTGGCGCTGGACCCGCAAACTGCCAAGCGCCTGGTCGAGCGCATCAAGCAAACCGTGGGTGAGCGCGGCGGCGGGGTGCAAAAGCCGGTGCTACTGACCAGCATGGACATCCGCCGCTACCTGCGCAAGCTCATCGAGCAAGAGCTCTATGACCTGCCGGTGCTGAGCTACCAGGAGCTCACCACCGACATCAACATCCAGCCCCTGGTGCGGGTAGAGCTATGAGCTCAGGCCACCGCCTCTTCGACGCTCTCGGTGATCGGAAAGAGCGAGAGAAAGCCGCTCATCTCGAACAGGTCGCGCACGCTTTCGCGCAGTCGCGCCAGCACCAGACGGCCGCCGGCGCCGCGCAGGCGCTTGCCGGTCATGAGGATGACGCGCAGGCCAGCGGAGCTCACGTAATCCAGGTCGGCCAGGTCCAGCACGATGCCGGTGCAACCGCTGTCGAGCTTTTCCACCAGCAGCGCCTCGAGGTCGCCCGAGGTGGCGTTGTCGAGCCGGCCAACGGGACGGAACACTTGCATAGGGCCGCGTGACTCATGGTGGACAATCATGAAACCTCCTGGTTACTATTGAAATTCAATTTAAACACAAATAATGCATCGTGACCGCATGTTGGAGCTACGCGTGCTCACCGGCACCCATGCCGGAGCGCGCGTCTTGCTGCCCGACACGCCCCAACAGCTCGGCAGCGACCCGTCCTGCGACCTCGTCCTGAGCGACGAGGGTCTGCTGGCCCGGCACGCCGCGATCGAGGCGCGAGAGGACGGCACGGTGGTCCTGCGCTGGCTGGCCGATCCCCAGCGTGAACTCGTCCTCTCCCCTGGCGAGGCGGTCGACCTGGGCCCGGTGCGCATCGCCATTGAAGAGGCCGACAGCCCTTGGCGCGACGATGTCCCGCTGCGCGAACCCGATGCCATGGACGAGATCGGAGACCTGGCGCCCGGTGCCAGCGACACCGACCCGGAGCGGGCTGCCCGCCGGAGCGCGCGCAAGGGGGCCCATCCCGCGGCCGGTGCCACCGACACAGGCGTCGGCGGAGGCGCCGGCTGGCTCGCCGATCTGCTCACCCGCGCCGGGCCTGCGCTGGTCTGGGTGCTGGCCGCACTGGGTGGGCTCGGCCTGGTGGCGACGCTACTGATCAACGCATTGGGGCCTGCCACCACGGCCGCCCTGCCCAACATCACCGCAGGTACCACGTCGGGCACCACGCCAGGCACGACCCCGGTCCCCCCCCCGACGGACCCCGCCGTCGCCCCCGGAGCGGCACCAGGCCGGCCAAGCTCGCCCACGGCAGAGGCCATGGCCCAGGCCAACGCAGTGATCGAGCCGCTGGGCCTGGGCAAGCGGGTCCGTGTCGAGCCCGACCGGCTGGCCGGCCTACGGGTGCGGGCCGCATTCTTGGATGAAGGCCAGGTGCAGTCACTGCGCGAGGCCCTGGCCCGGCTTCCCACGCCACCCCGGCTGCAAATCATCCCTGCGGGCCAGATCCAGTCCCAGCTTGATGAGGCCTTGATCACCCAAGAAACCGGGCCCGCGACTCAACTCGAGGCCGTTCCCACCGGAGAGGGCCGGTACCGAATTCAGGGGCGGGTTTCCAGCCCCGGGCAGCGCGAGGCCCTGATGGCGCTTCTGGCGCGGGCCGCGCCCCTGGCACAGGGCCTGGAGAGCGCCCTGCGCACCGGCGAAGACGAAGCCCAGGCACTGCTGCTGGCTATGAAGGAGCTAGGTCTCGCCGAGGTAGAGGGCGAATGGACAGGCACCCGGCTGGAAGCAAGGGTGCGCATTCAGCAGGCGGCGCTGCCGCGCTGGGAGCGCGCTCTGGCGGGCCTGGCCACGCAACACCCCGTGCCGTTTCGCGTGTCGATCACCCGACTCATCGCGCCGACGGTAACGGCCCTGCCCTTCGCGTTACGAAGCGTCGTGGGCGGCACCATGCCCTTCGTCACTCTCGGTGACGGTCGTCGTCTGACGGTCGACGGGCAGGTCGACGGCTGGCGGCTGCTGGCCATCCGCCCCGAGGCCGTTGTGTTTGAAAACGCCGAAGGCGCACGAATCACTCTTGAAAGGTAGTCATGAGGGAATTTGAAGCAACAACACCGTTCAGCCCGCTGGAGGCCCGGCTTCTGGGCACCGAGAGCGAGGGGGTTCGGGCGCATCTGGCCCAGGAGCTCTCCACGCAGCGCGAGGCGCTGGGCCGCCAGATCGCCGCCAAGTCCTTTGGTCGCGAAACTTTTCCTCTGGCCGAGGCCTATGAAAAGGCCCTGCAGTCCGCCCTGGTCTTTTTATCCCGCATCCCTGCGCGCCCATGAAGGCGTGAACCCAAACCCTCATCACAACGGAGTCACACCATGGCAACCACATACATCGGACAAGCGTACAACGAAACCTCGAAATTCATTAATGACGCAGAAACGGCCATCAGCCAGAAGATCACCGACATCTCCAACTCCACGGTCCAGCCCTCCCAGGCCACGCTGCTGAGCCTTCAGTACGAGATGCAGTTGTTCTCCTTCTTCGCCGAATTCATTTCGACCTTCGAGAAAAAAGTGTCCGAAGCCTTCCAAGGCATCGTGCGCAACTTCTGACGCCTGCAGACGCCAGACGCATCGCTGCAAACCGGTGCCCCTGTGATGGTCTCGCCGGTCTTCCGCGCCGAGCTGTGCAGCCGAAGCGTGGAGTTCGGCCCGATGGCCCACGCCCTGCACGCCTGGCTGCAAGACCATGGCGCACCCCCGGGCGCCATCCGCGACGCCACCCTCATCCTCGATGAACTGTTCACCAACATCGTGCTGCACGGCTACCAGGGTCGGCCCGACGGTTGGGTGGAGGTGCTGGCGGAGGTCCGGGGCGCCTCACTGTTTCTGACCTTGCGTGACCGCGCACCCGCCTTCGACCCGCGACGCGGGCCCAACCCCGACCGCAGCAGCCCGCTGGAGGAGCGCCCGGTGGGTGGGCTGGGACTGATGTTCGTGCAGCGGCTCTCGGATGCGTTCGACTACCGGCGCCTTCCTGATTCGGTAGGGGGCGGCATCAACGAGGTCCGGATCACCCGCCATCTCGCCCAGCCTGCCAACTGAGCGCAGCCAGGCAGAGCCGCTCAGACGTGCGTGTGCAGCCGGCGCGCCGGCGGCGCCAGGCCCTCGGGCGGTGGCATCCCCTCGCGGGCCGCGGCAGCGAGCAGTTCGGCCCACTTCATCGCCCGGCCGATCAAGGACTCCACCGTGGCCAGTATCTGCGCAGGCGGTGCCGAGGGCAGGTGCATCGCCTGCTGGACACACACCCGGCCCTGCGGGTCCACCGCCATGCTGGCGCCTGGAACAGGCCCACCCAGGTGGTGGGTTTGCAGCAGGGACGCCCAGGCGGCTGGGCCGATGCGGGCCAGTTGCGCGGGGACGGTGACCGGGCAACTCAAGAAGAGCGTGTCGCGGGCCGCATCGAGAACCAGGCTCACACTCCAGCGCCGAGCAATGAGCAGCATGCAGGCCCCCTGCGGGTCAAGGCAGAGCGAGGGAAGGCCGATCTGGTCGCCGAGGTGGCGAACCAAGGCGTTGGCCTGGTCGGCGGCAGACGATGCAAGCATGGAATTGAATCCTCCTAGGGGGACAGCACCACGCGCCGCACGCTTCGCATTCCGCCGACTGCTTGCGGAAACTGCTTGCGTCGAATGCTTTCGGTGGCTCAGGCGGGCCTGGGAGGCCGGGGCGCGGCAGCCAAGCCCTCGCGCACCGTGGGATAGCGCAGAAGAACCCGAAGTTCGCTCTTGAGACGCTGGTTGTCAAGCCTCCTCGACTCACTCATGAAGCTGAGCAGCATGAGGGGCAATTGGTCGCGCGCCGCGTCCCGCGGCACGCGTGGCGGACGGGGCAGGCCGTACAGGTCGGCGGCGAAGTCGAAATAAGCCCCCATCAGCATTTCACTGTCGTCGCTGGCATGAATC
>NZ_JARXAB010000086.1 GCF_029866045.1 Ramlibacter sp.
ATGGGTATTGAGCAGCCGATGCGGTGTGTTTTCCACACGGAAGCATTGCGGCAGGTCTGTCCCCGCCGGCGAATCGAGGAAATACGTCGTGCGCAGTTGCCCGGTGGGCACATCGCGCCATTCGCCTCGGCGCGCTGCCTCGCTGGTCACCAAATGGCCCATCTCTCAACTCCTACCCATCAGAAGGTCACGAACCCGAATTGGGTGGGCCGTCCGCTTGCCATCGGGATGGCCTGGCGAAATTGTTTGGGCCTGCAGAACACGGCCAGTCATGCCCGCGCTGGCGATGTTCCCCATACCGCTCCTAGAGCGACTCCTCAAGCTACTCTTCAAGCTTGATATTGGCCGCCTTGATCACCCGGCTATACATGGTCAGGTCAGACCGCATCAACTCCGCGAACTTCTCACCGCTCACGCTGAACGGCTGCTGGCCTTGCGCCAGCAACTTTTCTTTGACGTCGGGCTGCGCAACGATGCGAGCGAGATGGGCAGCCAGCAGGTCGACGATCGGCTTGGGTGTACCGGCGGGCGCCAAGATACCCTGCCACGATTCCACATTGAAGTTGGGCACCCCGGACTGGGCAAAGCTGGGGATCGGTGCCAGCCCTGGCAGCGGGTCCTTCGCGGTGGTCGCCAGGGCCTTGAGCTTGCCGCTGGCAATGTGGGGCAGCACGTTGGCTGGCACTGAGAAGAAGATTTGCAGGCGCCCGCCCATCAAATCGGTGAGCGCCTGAACCGCGCCCTTGTAGGGTACGTGGTGCAGCTGCGCGCCGGTGGTCTGGCTGAACAACTCGGCAGCGAGGTGGTTGGAGTTCCCCACGCTGGAGGTGCCGTAATTCAGCTGGCCCGGTCGCGCCTTGGCCAAGGCAACCAGCTGCTGCACGTTATCAACACCCAGCGCAGGGTTGACGACGAGGATGAAGTCGCTCTTGATGACGGTGGATACCGGCGCGAAATCCTTGAGGCTGTCGTAGGGCTGCTTCATCCCGAGCGCCACGTTGATCACGTGCGTACTGGCGGTCAGCAAAAGTGTGTGGCCGTCGGGCGCGGCCTTCGCCACAGCCGCAGTGCCAATGATGGTGTTGCCGCCCGGACGATTTTCAATCACGACGGGCTGACCCACCGACTCCGCCAGCTTCTGCCCGACCACACGGGCCAGTGCGTCGACGCTTCCGCCGGGTGGGTAGGGAACAATGAGTTGAATCGGCCGGCTGGGGTAAGCCCCCTGCGCCTGGGCAAAAGACCCAGCCCCCGCCAACAGCAGGAAGATGCCCGCCAGAAACAAGCGGCGAGCCCCACGAAAATTTGAGGTGAAGGACATAGGTCAGGGGGTCAGAGTTTGTGAAAATGTTAGCGCTAAACCTATGACGCTGGTTTAGGGTAAGTACGAGTCGCTCGACCTCGCTGGCCCCAGTTGGCGAACCCTGCCCGGGCTTTGCGGACCGATGCACCCCAAGGTTCGGGCTAGCGGCCAGGCACCGTCACCCGGTCATCAAAGCAATCAATCAGATCAACCGGCGCTTGCGGCACTCGGCTGCGCAAATAGCGCCGGACCACAGGGCCGGGCCGATGCGGGTGTGTCGACCCACTCCACACGCCACCTGCAGCAATTGCGTAGCCGGCTTCAGAGACCTGCAACAGCACCACCGCACTTTGCAGCTCGGTGAACCGAACCTGCGCTAGCAACCAGTCGCCCTGCCGTCGCAGATCGACCAACTGCGCAGACAGGGAGTGCGGCGGACTTTCACGGCGTATCGCCTCGAGCGCAGTTTCAAAGCCTGGGTCTGCAGGGGCCATTGCTTGAACCCGGCTGCAACTGCGAGTGAGTGTCGAATACCCATCAGCTACCAGCCCGGGGACGTCAACTGGCACACCATCCACGCGAAGCAGCCAACTGCCATCGGAGGGCTCAAGCTCGAGGTGGCTGAGGGGCACCAACACCAGCAGTGCGATCAAGAGAACCAAACTCGCCCGGGACTTCATGCGCTGGACGATAGCGCAAGCCCTATCTCCCACGTTCGGCAGGGGCGGGGGGCAGCTCCAGGGAGAGGGATAGTGATCGAACTGACAGCGGTTGCAGGGAGAGCGGTCGCAGGGCCAACGAGCAGGCCGCCAAGATCAGCCGTCTCGCTTATAGACGTGCAGTGCAGCCTCGGTCGCCGAAATAACTGCTGCGCGCAAGGCAGGATTGCCAATCACTTCCACCTGCGCCCCATAGCGCAAGATGTCCATCACCAACTCGGTCGGCTTGTCATAGGGCAGCATCAATTCGAGGCGACCGTCCTCGAGGCGCCGCACCCGCTGCATCGGATGCCAAAGCTCATGGCCCACCCACTGGGCTGCCTCTGGAGAGAACATGAGTACCGCCCAATGATGGGGCTCACCTGCGAACGCACCGTAGCCGCCATCCAGCAGGCGCTCTAGTTCAGCGAGCGGAACATCCAGAGCGGCCTCTTCAAGCTGGGCCACTGCTCCAACAGCGTCGAGTGCAAACCGGCGCAGCCCCTTTGCCCGATGACACCACGCGTCGAGGTACCAGGTGCGGTGGTACACAAGGCGCTGGGGCGACACATCCCGCAGGGTCTCGGCTTGGCGCGATCGTGTGAAGTAGCCTAGGCGCACGCGCCTCCGCTGCATGAGCGCAGTCGTCACTGTATTCAGGGCCAGGGCCGGCACTGCACGCCGGCCAGGCGTAGAAAACAAGATCCTGCCGGCCCACTCGCGGCTTTCCTCACCATTCGCCAGCATCGACTCCACGCGGCGAATGAAAGCCCCCATGTCGGGTGCTAAACCACCCGAAGGATCGACCTCGCCGAGCAGGCGCTGGGCCAAAAGAAGCGACCGCAGGTCCGACTCGCTGACCCAGAGGCCAGGCAGCTCCTGGGGGGCGTGTTTGCGCGAGCCACCCACTTGATAACTGCGCTCGAAGGGGTCGTACTCAATCGGCGTGCCCAATTGTTCGCGCAAGTACTTCAAGTCGCGCTTGAGCGTCGCGCGTGAGATATCCAGACGCTCGAGCAGCTGGTCAAAGCGCAGCTTCCTGCGGCCACGCAGCAAGTTGGCCAGCTTCAAAAGCCTTTCCGTCCGTCCCATGTCGATGCGTGTTTTGCGTGAAGCGTTTTGGACTCACCCGGTGCGGGTAGGCGCGCTGATCGATGCAGATTTCGTGTCTGACATCGGCTAGCCCTCTCTCAGTCACAGGCCCGATACTGAGACCCCAGCCGCTCATTTATTGAGCCCAAAACCCTGTCAATTTGCCCATGCCTCCCCGTCGGAACTCGGGCGGCAAAGGCTCTTTTCATGAGCCAATTCGACCTTGGTAGGCGAACTGAAAAGTGAATCGCACGCGAACCCACTACACACCTCGGGCTCAGAAAATGAGCCTACCCTTCAGGGGAGGAGGTTTTCGAGCGCGCCGCCTTTGCCGTCAACGCCGGGAGCTGCGCGACGGATCGTCATTCCTCCCAGTCCCCCAGCGGCGTCATCTCCACCCGGTGCTGCGGACACAGCGGAGGGCCGAAAGCCAGGAACCTCTTGAGCATGGGCACCTGGTAGCTGCACTCCGGACACTTCGCCCGGGGTCGTGGTGAGCGGCTCACCTTGCGACTGGCCGCCTGGAGCTTTCCGTGGGGATAGGGACCCAACTGGCCCGCCAGGGCCTGAAGCTTTTCCTTGAGGGCCGGCCCGGCGCCGGCCGAGCGCATAGGCCCCTGCAGCCCCAGCTTGAGCGCAATCTTCTTGAACTCTTTGCCGTGCTTGTGCTGGCAGTCGTCTACCGCATGCACCAGTTCGTGCACCAGGGTGTCCAACACCTCGATCGGGTCCGCCAGCGTAGGCGAGATGAAGATTTGGTTCACCGTGTCGGCCCCACTGGAGCGGGACCAACACTGACCAATATGCCCACTGCGCAGGCCCGTACTGGCAAAGCCGCAAGACACCCGGCACGGGGGCACGCGGTAGCCCAGGCCAGAAAAGAGCGGAGTGACTTTTTCCACCGCCGCCAGCAACCACTGCTCACGGGTCGGCCAGGCTGGCACATCAACTGTTGTCATGATCGCCTTCTTATTGAAAACGATCACTATCGGAAGGGGAGGGCTCATGACGCGAGCCGCCTCAAGGTCCGAAAAGGCAAGCGGATCAGAACCACCGGCGCCGACTGCGCTGATGACCCTAGTAGCGCAGGAAAGGCACCGCGATCACCAAGCCCGCTGAACTGGCAGTCATTTATTTCTCAAACTCCGATATTGAATCGATTCGCTGCCCAAGTTTCATCAATTTCGGAAAATCAGAAATTATTCGAAACTGAGCCTCAATCGGCACTGGGATACATCTCTCAGACGATCAGGTGTGCTACGATAAATCACACCTGAGGCGCCGCTGAAATGCCAAAACCGCCCAAAGAGTCCTTGCTGGAGCAAGAACGCTACGAGCTCAAGCAGAGATCTGGAGGCGGAGTCCTGCGGTATGAGGTATGGGGATATCGAGAGAAAAACAGGACCATCGTGACACGCTACAACATTGCGTACATCAATCACGATCTGTGCCGCAAGGACAATGGGCGAGTACTGGGCTATGACAACGCACATGGCTATCACCATCGCCACTATATGGGGACGGTTGAGCCCTGTGAATTTGTGAGTTACGAAACTACGGTCGAACGCTTCCAGCGAGAGTGGCAAGAAGTCGTGACCCAGATGAAGAGGTGAATGCCATGTCCAAAGTTGTTGTTCGGACTGATGATGTCACTGGGTTTTTCGCGCGAGCCAAAGCTGCCGCTCAGCGCGCAGATGAAGGGCTTGCCTTCACTGGCCAGGTGACCCTCTCTTTTGAAGATCCGCAGCGCATGTTTGCCGTCCTTTCCGAAACACGCCGACAGCTGATGTTGGAGGTGATGCGGGAGCCCAAGACGATCAGCCAACTCACAACCCGGCTCCACCGGAATCGCTCGGCCATCACCAAGGATGTAGGCATGCTGGAAGGGCTAGGGCTACTCGTTTCAAATCGCGAGACCAATCCCGGGCACGGAATTCAGAAGGTCGTACGCGCTGTCGCGCCCAAGATCGAGCTTGTTGCGACGCTGGGCTGACTAAAGCCAACTATCCAACACCGGCCCCACGTACTCCTTGCCCAGGTTGTGCCCCGCCCCAGGCACAACCGTCACCTCGATCCCCGTGGCTTTGCCCAGGGCAGTCACGCCATCCGGGTGACTTTGCCAATCCTCTGAGCCCACATGGATCTGGCAACGCTGCGGCGCTGGAAACACGCCTGCAGCAGCCAGGTCACGCAGCTTCTCCGCATACGGCGGAATGAATCCCAAGCCATTGGCACCGTTGTTGAATTCCCCCACGATCGGCGAGAGCAGCAGCACCTTGCCAGGGAACGGTGGCAGTTCAGCCTGGGCATGTAAGAACAGATAGCCGCCATACGAAACCGCCACGACCCGGGCGTCCTCATGCCAGAAGTGGTCCCGCAAGTCGGCTGCGACAACCGCCACCTGCTGGCTAAAGGGCAGTTGCCGGAAGTCACCCAGGGTCTCGCGGCCAACGATGTGAAGACCTCGCTCGGCCAGGCCCGCACCCAGGCCGTTGGACAGCCGGCCGCCACGACCGGGGAGGTAATAGATCGTTCTCATGGACATCTCCTCACGCCGTGCCGCTCAGGCAGAACCCTCTGGTCGGAACCGGAATGGAAGCTTCAGCGCCTCGGCCGTCGCATTGGCATCCGCAATAGTCGCCTTCAACTCGGCCGCGTAGTAAGTACTCCCTGGGTGATCACCTTCGATGATCACGACACCCAGCGCATTTCGCTCATCCCAGTCCATCCGCTCAAAGAACGCCTTGGCTTGGCCCTGCGCGCCATAGCCGACCGGAAACCACGCGATTTGGGCAGCGTCGGCCGGTTGCTGCAGCCAGTCCTCAATCGCAGCCCGGAAACGCGCGACGCCCGCGTCTCCCTCAGACTTCACCCAGACGCGCCAGCCATCAAACGCGTCCTCCTCCAAGCTGGCCAAGAGCTTGCGCCCCTTCGGACCCAATTGCCGCGGTGGTATTTCTGCTAGGCGGTCCGCCTCGTCGGACGCCAGCGCCGTGAAGTGGGATTGAAGCGGCACACAGGCGTCCACCGTGCTGATCACGTCCCTATAGGTCTCCATGCCATCAGGCCAGATGTCCTCAAAGACATCGCCCCACCTCTGAGCCACGCCGGTATCCGGCTCTGTGATCGTTCCCCATTCGTTCACCTCGAAATACCAGGGCGTCTTGAGAGCTTCCTCCCAGATCTGGTCCACCTGCTCAGCTGTCGCATCCTCTGGCAGGAGGTAAGTGGCGCCCAAGGCGATGAGCGAGACGAGAAAGCCACGGCGGCTGAGCTTCGAGGTCATGACTGACCCTCCCCGTCAGCACGCGCGCCCACCGCGACCACAGCAGTAACTGCGTCACGGCCCCCCTGCGAGGCGAGGTACTCGCCCAAGAACGTATGCAGCCGCGATAGCGCCTCGAGGCTGATCCCCGCTCGGTAGCGCGTATGCAATGCGTCGGGGTCTCGAGCGGAGTCCAGGCGCGAGCGCACGAGAAGATCGTGGCTCCCCGGCAGCGCAGGGATCGGGCGAATGGACAAGTACTCCTCGTACACCCCGGTCTGGGCGAGAAGGCAGGCCCCAGGGAGGGCGACGGACGTGCCGGTCGGCGACGTTTGTGCAGACATCTATGACTCCTGTTTAGCCGCTTTGGCGTCGATGCCGGGGGCGGTAAGCTGGATCAAATCCCCCCAGTCTGTTTGCTTGCGCTGGCCAGACCCAGCCAATGATTCATCTCAGCAAAATGAGCTGAGGCACTGCATCCGCGGCGCTCCAGACGATGGCGTTTTGCTCAAATCGCCGACCAAGTGCTTTTGCGGCTTCCAAGCTGATTCCAAAAACCAGGAAGCTCTCCTCGCTGGCCCAGGCGTTGCTCGGGTGCTGGCCGATCCCCTCCAAGAAGGCGATGCCACGGAATGCCAGCTCCTGGACGAGCTCTGCCTGGCGAAGGGAATTGCCAGGTCCGTCGAGGACTTGGCTATAGGGGTTGCAGGCCGTGATGAATGCGCTGCATTCGGACTTGTGGCGCTCTTGAGCTACCAGCAAGTCAGGGCTGAACTCGCCGATCCGCAAGACGAAGGGCGATGGCCCCCTCACACAGTAGTGTGTTTCCCGGTAGGCCTGGACGGTCGCTGGGTCAATGACTGACTGAAACAAAAAAGCCCTCCTAGATAGAGGGCCGACGCTTCCCGCTTGCTTGCTCACCAAGGAGCCACATCCGCTTTCGCGAGTCCACCTTGCCCGGGTAGGCAGGTTGGCGTGGGCGTCGACCCAACTCAAAATGTGCCGAAACTTTAACACACCGGATAACACGGATCGAACCTTTGGCGGAGCATCTCATAGCGCCGCCTCCACCTCCCCACACTGGAGCCCACTGCCCATCGCGGCTTTGAAATTGAACGGGAGCTCTCCCACATAGACAGCCGAGCTCTTGGCTTCCAATGGAGCGTGCAGCTTGAACGAGATGTAGCGCTTGGGCGCGGGCTTGCCGCAATCTGCGGCGATCAGCGAATACACCACGGTGCTCAACTCCTTCGACGAGTCATTCACCAGAAGGATGCTCATGGCATTGCCTGTCACCCACCAGACGCTGGCGGCCTCCATCTTGGTGACTTCTGCCTTCGGCAACCCTCGTAGAGGCTCTAGGCTCGGCTTTTCTGCGATCGGCTCGATCGCCATGTAGCGCCGATAAAGCTTACCCTGGCGGATTCGCTCGGCCACCTGGGAGGCACTCTCACTCTGCACCGGACCAGAGGCGGATGGCGCCCCAATGGAATTCAATGCCTGGGTCAACCAGCGTTTCGCTCGTCGCAGCAGGCCTGGCGGCTTCTTCTTGCGCGACTTCGCACAATCGAACACTGTACTCACCTGTGCGCGGGCTTGCGCCAGGCAGTCGTCGTAATTCGACGCAAAGATATCGATGAATTCCTGCCGCGAAATATGCCTTTCACGCGCCAGCTGATTGAACAGAATTTCTTCTTCAACCCGATCGGTCCCGAGCACCTGCCAGCGCTGTTTCTCCATGTCGGTCAGGTAGCGGATCCGCCAGGACTCCGTTGTCAAAATCGCGTCCTCCAGCCAGAGGCTCACCCCCATCGACTGGATGTATTCCCGAGTCTTCTTGATCGACGATGCAACATCCCCTGCCACCCGCGAGTCATCCTGGACATCGCCAAAATAGGTCGATCGATGGACGCCCACCTTCCCGAAGGAATAGCGCTGAACGCCCCCGATCAGGATAGAGACACAGGCGCTGTTGCAATAAGCGTCTTCCGCCAGATAGGTATTGAGCCGCTTGCTCCGGATCAGGCGGCCGATCTCCATTCCTATCGAGCCACTGCCGCCGGGTGAATTCAGTTTCACCGCGTTCATGTGGATGGTTTGCCGCTCCGCCTCTATCTGGGCCAACGCCGCCTTGAACTCCGCAAGCGTCTTTGCCGTGATCGGCCCGTCGATCGAGAGATGAACCTCTGACGCAAACAGCTGAGACGCAAAGCCCAGGGCAAAAACTGCCACCAAGCACCGGATACAAAAGCCACCGACCACGCGTATGCGTGTCGATGAAACGTCGAACCATCTTTCCCTCAAATCCATGGCAGCCATCGCTGCGCCTCCCTCATTCCACGCCTGCGGGGTCGTCTCTTTTCAGCTCCGCGAACTTGGCCGCCATCGTTGGGTTGCGACGCGTGAGCTTTTTGATGGACACGTCCTGGGCCTTGTCATTGGCCAGGCGAAGATTGCGGTCGGCGCCCAGCAGGGCTTCCTTCGTCTTCTGCAGGTGTTCGATCGACTTGTCTATTTCATCGATCGCCGTCTGGAAGCGCCTAGAGGCGAGGTCGAAGTTCTTCGCGAACGCGCTCTTGAAGTCCTCCAACTCAGATTCGAAGTTGGTGATGTCGATGTGCTGTGACTTCACCAGGGCCAACTCAGACTTGTACTGAAGCGAATTCATCGCTGCGTTGCGCAGCAGCGTGATCATCGGCAGGAAGAACTGCGGGCGCACCACGTACATCTTCGGGTAGCGGTGGAACATGTCCACGATCCCCGTGTTGTAGAGGTCACTGTCTGGCTCCAGCATGGAGACGAGCACCGCGTATTCGCAGCCCTTCTCGGTGCGGTCCTTGTCGAGCTCTTTGAGGAAGTCCTCGTTCTTGGTCTTCGTGGCCGTGCTGTCGCTCTCGTTCTTCATCTCGAACATGATCGAGACGATCTCAGTTCCCGCCTCGTCGCGGTCACGAAAAATGTAGTCGCCCTTGCTGCCGGTGCGCGCGTCGTTGTCTTTCTCAAAATAAGCGCGGGGAAAAGCGGTAGCGCGAATCCGGTTGAACTCGGTCTCGCAGTGCTGCTCCAGCGTCTCGCCCACCATCTTGGTGGAAAGGCGCGCCTTCAGGTCGCGGAGGCGCTCGATGGCGTCGTCCCGGTCCTTTATTTGCGTGTCGTACTTGTCCTTGAGCGCCGTCTCCGCTAGCTGCTTTTCCAGCGCCTTCCGTTCGAGTTCACCTTGGAGCGCATCGCGCTCCCTCTCGATCGCGCGGACGGCCTCGGTGACTGCGAGCTTCCTCGCGACTTCAACCGCATCGAGCTTGGCCTTCAGCCCTTGAATTTCTGAATCCTTGGCCGCCGCCGATCCCTGCAACTCGTTGGTGAGTTGGGCCTTGGCCAGTTCGACGGCGGTGCGCTTTTCCGTTTCCGCCAACGCCAGCCGCTCGTGCAGTTGCTTGTCGAATTCGCTGTCGCGCACTTGTTTGAGGATGTCCGCGTAGCCGGCCTCGTCAATTTTGAATGCCTTGCTGCAATGGGGGCAGATGATTTCTTGCATGTCTTTCCGGTCTGTGGGGGCGGCCTGGAGTGGCTGGAGGGGAAATATGTTGGTCGTACTGCCAACGGTTTCCAGCGTGGTCATTGTCGAGTCTGGAAGGTGGCCCGCTCACCAGGTGAGCCTCCGCACGCGATCCAAGTTTGGCCTGTGTCCTTCCCCGCGCGGTTGTCACAGACCCAAGAAACCGAGCCAGAACCGAGGCACCTGCCTCCCTTCTTTTGAGACACTTGTTTGTGACAGTCAAAGTGATATATTTGAGCCGTGACCGCCAAAACCTTCTCCCTCGACGAGCTCTGCACCCTCACCTCGTGCCCCAAGCGCACGGTGCGCTACTACATCCAGATGGGCCTGCTACAGCGGCCCGTAGGCGAAACCCGCGGGGCTCATTACACGAGCTCCCACCTCGATAGCCTGCTTCGCATCAAGCAACTCACCGAGGCCGGCGTCTCGCTCGAGCGCGTGCGCGATGTGCTCGCAGGAGAGCCACCTGTCGTGCCGCCCCGTCCACGCCAGCCCGGTGCGGTCGACGTAAGAAGCCACATCTGGGTGGCACCCGGTATCGAGCTGCAGGTGGCGCCCGAGCAAGGGCAGGCGAGCCCGGAGCAGGTCCGGGCCTTGGCCAAAGCCGTCATCGCGGCCTGGCATCAGATCAAGAAAGACACCTCCGATGAAGCATGAGCCCGCATCCCTCGTCACCGCGTCCGGTAAGCCCGTCGTCCTTCAGTCCGTCCGCGCCGAAGGCCGGCTGGAGGGCATGCTCTTGTCCATGTCCCTGCGGCAAACCTTCCGCAACGACACCCGCGCCAACATCGAGGTGACCTACACCTTCCCCCTCGCATGGGGCGCCGTGCTCCTGGGCTTGGCCGCCACCTTGGGCGGCAAGCGCATGGCCGGCCAGGTCGTGGCCCGGCAGGAGGCACGCAAGCAATACGAAGACGCGGTGGAGAAAGGCGACGCACCCATCATGGTCGAACAGGCGCAGGGCGGCGTCTTCAGCGCCTCGCTGGGCAGCCTGCGACCAGGCGAAGAGGCCGTTATCGAGTTGAGCTACGCCCAACTCCTTTCCTTCGAGCAGGGCCGCGTCCGTCTGGTCGTCCCCACCACCATCGCTCCGCGCTATGGCAACGCAGTCACTGAAGGCGGGCTGGCGCCAGACCAGACCGCCGCGCCCGACCTGCTCGCCGAGTACCCCTTCGACCTGTCGCTCACGCTCACCGGCGCTTGGGCGAAGGCCCATGTGAACAGCCCGACGCACTCCGTACGCCAGCAGCCGCAGACAGACGGCGATCAAGACTTACTCACCATCGACCTCCAGCGTCACGCCTGGCTAGACCGAGACTTCGTGCTGCTGCTCGAGGGCCTCGCGGGGCAGTCCTTCGCCATCGCCGGGCCAGACGCCTTCAGCGGCGAAGGGCACACCGCGGTGATCCTCAGCGACTGCCCTCGCTTCCCGACGCCCCTTCTGGAAGCGCCCGCCACACCCGTGTGCCTCAAGATCCTGGTGGACTGCTCGGGCTCCATGGCCGGCCAAAGCATGGAGCTGGCGCGTGAGGCGCTTGGGGAGTTGACCCACAACCTTTGCGCGACCGACCTCGTCGCATTCAGCCGCTTTGGCAGCAGTGTCCAGCGCACCCTGCGCGGACGCTATTGCGAAGCGAAACACATCGTGGCGCTCCGCGACGCTATCCGGGATACCCAAGCCGACTTAGGCGGCACCGAGATGGAAGCCGCACTCGAGGACACCTTTGCCCTGCCCCTGCCCCGCCAGGCCAAGGAGAACGGCGCGGACGTCCTGATCGTGACCGACGGTGATGTCTGGGGCGCCCAGCGCGTCATCGATGCCGCGTATCAAAGCGGCGACCGCGTATTTGCACTGGGAGTAGGAAGCGCGCCAGCCGAGAGCCTGCTGCGCGAAATGGCCGAGGCCACTGGCGGCGCTTGCGAATTTGTCACGCCCGGCGAAGACATGGCCGCCGCGATTCGCAGGCTGCTCGGGCGCATTCGCAATTCGCGGAGCGTGCAAATCAAGCTGCATATCGAGGAAGACCCGCTCTGGGTCAGCGCTCCGCCACTGCGTATTGCGGCGGAGGAAACCGTCCACACCTTCATCCGCAGCCCACGGTCCTTGCGCCAGGCCCCCGCACTGCAGCTAGACGGCGTGCCGCCCCAGGCGACAACGCTCACCCTCCGCAGCGACGACCTGGTTGCGCGCCTCGTCGCCGCCCGGCAGCGCGGGGAGACCAAAGACAAAGCCGAGGCCATGGCCCTGGCTGAGCGCTACCAACTGGTGACCGAAGACACCAACCTGCTGCTTGTCTTTGAGCGAGCGGAGGAAGACAAGACCAACGGCATGCCATCCCTGCACCAGGTACGCCCAATGATGGCGGCCGGCTCGCATGGCACCAGCCGAGTGGGCTCGGGTCGGAGCACCCTCATACGGTCTGCCACCCTGCCCCACCTGCAATTGGCCGCCTTCGATCCAAGCGGCGAAGCCGTCCTCAGCTCGCGGAGCCTCAGCGACAGTCACGTCCCCTCGGTGTGGAGAGGCCGCAGCGCCGCAGCCTCCAAAGTCGACTCCCTGGCCGCTGGCGGCATGGACAACATAGAGATTCCGGCCTACTTACGCCGCCAATCGGCGAGCTACCAGCAGACCGGCAGCGGCGATCGGCGGGAGCAGATCATCACCACTTTCAATGCGTCCATTGCACGGGGCCTGAACCTGCGCCAGGCGCTGCGCAACGTGATGGCGCTCGACCTGGAGTTCGATCTGATCGCCGCGATCCAGGACGCCGTTCAAAGAGTGGGCAGCATGACCACCGCTTGGGCCTGCTACCTGCTTTGGCTCAGCGACGAGTCAAACGTCTCAGTCCGCCTGTCCGGGGAGGCCCGTCAGGCGATTGAGCAGCGCCTCGTTACCATGCACGCCGCAGAAATCCGCAGCGTGCAAGACCCTTTCCGAGTCGAACAACTGCGCCCGGCTTGAATGCTACCCGCAGCCGCATATCCTCGTCGGCGCTGGGCCACCCTGGCAGCTTGCCTCACGCTCGCCTTGGGGCTGTGTGGCTATGTTTTTTTGCTTGGTCCGCATCACATCGAGGTGACGCACCACCGACTGCGGGCGCAATCAGCTGACAAGGGGCTGCGCCTCGTACAACTGACTGACTTGCACCTCGACCGATTTGGGCCCGACGAGAAGCGGTGGGTGGCAATGGTCCAGGCACTCTCGCCAGATGTCATCGTGATTTCTGGTGACTCCATCGAGCACTCCAGGCAATTGCCTGCGCTCAACGCTTTGCTCCAAGCGCTTGCCCCCACGCCCACCTACGTGACCCCCGGCAACTGGGAGCATTGGTCCGGCGTGGACTTTCAGGCGCTCAAGCGCCATGTCGAGGCGCGTCAGGGCGCACATTTCCTGATGAACGAGCGCGTGACATTGACGCAAGAGGGACGTGCCTGGCAGTTCGTGGGCCTCGACGACTTCACTGCGGGCGCGCCTGACCTGGCCCTGCTGAAGCCAGCCGAATCTGGCGTGCCACAAATCCTCGTGCAGCACTCGCCGGGATTCTTTGACCAGCCGGCGGTGCGGGACCGCATGAGAAGCCAGCGCTATGCGTTATGCCTATCCGGACATACCCACGGCGGGCAAGTCGCGCTTGGGTCATGGGCGCCCTGGCGTCCCGCTGGTAGCGGGCGCTACACGGCCGGGTTCTATGACGTACCCGGATGCCGCTTGTATGTGTCCAGAGGCTTGGGCACATCGATACTGCCAATACGACTTGGCGCTCGCCCGGAAATCGCCGTGTTTGAGCTGTGATTGGCTTGAAGCCCCCAATCGAAGACTGGGTGAACGCGGCCAAATCATTCCCCCCCTCTGGCAAACTGCTTGGGATCAATTTTTCAACCCTCACAGCCCATGGCCCGCCTCATCCCCTCCGACTTCGACACCGTCGCCGGCCCGGACGGCATGCACGCCGGCGAAGCGCGGACTCTGGCGCGTTTGCGCGATGGCTTGAGTGACCGCTACACCGTCTACCACGGCGTGCACTGGGCGCGCGCACAGCGCGGCGGGTCGGCCTATGGCGAGATCGACTTCATCGTTGCCAACCCCTATGGCCATCTGCTGGCCATTGAGCAAAAAGACGGCCAAATCATCGCAACCCCGGACGATCTATGGGCGCGCTACAACGGAGACCGATCGGCCAGCGCAGCGACGAAGCAGGGGCAAGACAAGAGCATCACCACCCAGGTCAATCGCAACCTCAATGGCTTGCGAGGCCAGTTCTCCAAGCGGTACCCAGGCCGCGCGCTGCAAATTGACCACTTGCTTTACCTGCCCACCGCGCGGCTGGCAGGCGCACCGCCCTCCTCTGTCGACCCGACGCGTGTGGTCGACGCTGACGGCGATGCCCGACTCATTGAAACTATCGAGTCCTTGCTCGAAGGCCATGCAGGCCAATGGTCAGACGACCGGCTGGAAGACTTGCCGCGTATCGAGGAGTTTCTTTCGCAGCGCGTCGGTGCGGCGCCTCATATCGGTTTGCTGGGTCGCTCGGCGCGTGAAGTCACCACGCGCTTGTCGGGCGGCTTGTCAACTTGGGTGTCGCGCCTAGCCATGCAGCCCTGGCGGCTGCGGGTGCGGGGCACCGCCGGCTCGGGCAAAACGCAACTCGCACTGCAGGCACTGCAACAGGCGCATGCGGCGGGCAAGCGCGCGCTCTACGTTTGCTTCAACCGCCCCTTGGCAGACGCCATGAAGCCACTGGCGCCGCAGGCGCAAGACGTCGTCACTTTTCATGAACTGGCGCGTCTGGTCCATCAGACCGTGGGCGAGCCCGACATTGACTTCAAGGACCGCGACGTCTTCGCAAAACTGGCCGATCGCTTCATCGAGCTAAGCCCGAGACTGGCCGATACCTTTGACACCCTCATCATCGACGAAGGCCAGGACTTCGAGCCCGCCTGGGTGCACAGCCTGCTTTCCATGGCGCGCAGCGACGCCCACCTGCTCTTGCTGGAAGACCCCGAGCAGGCGCTCTACGACCGTGCGCCTGTCGACCTGCCAGGATGGGTGAGCCTCAGCAGTCCGGTCAACTACCGCTCGCCCCAGCTGCTGGTCGAGTTCATCAACTGGCTTGGTCTCACAGACGAGCCCGTCGAGGCAGGCAGCGCGGTCCTGGGCTTTGACCCGAAGTGGCATGTCTACGCAGAGGGCGAATCGCCGTTGCAGGCAACGGAAGCGGCCTTGACCGCGTTGCTGGCCGAGGGATATTCGGCCGAGAGCATTGCGGTGCTGAGTTTCCACGGGCAACAAAAGAGTGCGCTGGCCAGTGCCAACGGGCCCGCTCGCCTGGCAGGCCAGCAGGTGCGCCGCCACGCCGGGTTTGACAGCGAAGGCCATGCGCAGTGGTCCGACGGGCCCTTGCTGGTCGACACCGTCAACCGCTTCAAGGGCCAGGCCGCTGACGCGGTGGTGATCACCGAGGTGGATTTTGAGGCGCTGAGCGACCGCGACCGGCGCCGCCTGTTCGTCGGCTTGACGCGGGCGCGCTTGCAAGCGGTGCTGGTGACTACGGAGAGGGCGGGGGCGGTGTTGAGAGGGAGGTTGGGAGGGTAGAAGAGCTTGTAGGCGCCCCGCAGGCCCAGCTGCAGAGGGTCGCGCGGCCGACCGACTGGCAGTTTCAACAGGGAGCTTGCTTCGGGTTATCCGCGAAGAACTACACACAGCACTTTGAAGAACTGCTCAAGGAGCTGAAAGAATGAACGCCAAAACCACGAGTTACGCGAGCGTCTGGGACGCTCTCGAAGACACCCCCCAAGCGGTCGCCAGCATGAAGGCGCGATCTGCTTTGATGATGGCGCTCACCCAGGTGATCGAAGACCGGGGTATCACCCAGGCTGAAGCCGCTGCCCTGTTTGGCGTTACACAGCCCCGCATCTCCGACCTGGTACGCGGTAAGGTCAACCTCTTTTCACTGGACACCTTGGTTGATATGGCGGCCACGGCAGGCATGTCGCCTACTGTGAAGTTGAGCAAGCCCGCAAAAAGCTCCGTCACGGCGAAGTGATGCACTTGGTGCCCAACGGCATTGCGCTGCACCTGGTCAATTCCCAGAGTGCTAGGCGCCGGCTCTTCACGTTGCCCCATATAAATCCCACCGTTTGCCAAGGGTAGGGCGCAGCACCGGGCCACATAAGTCAAATTGACTCTATGCTACGGAGGTAGCCATACCCCCTACAGGAGAGTCCAGTGACTATCAAAAAAATGATAGATGTCACCGAAAAATGCTTTTTGGTCATCATCGCCCTCTTTACCGTCGGCGCCATGGCGCAAGAGGTTGTGATGCTGATCGATCAGCGCAGCGTTGCACTGAAGGACCTTCTGCTGATGTTCATTTACGCAGAGGTCTTGGGCATGCTGGGCGCGTTTTATAGCAGCCACCGAATCCCGATCACGATTCCGTTGATCATTGCCATGACGGCATTGAGCCGGCTGATCATCCTTCAAGGCAAGGACGGCGACCCCTCCATACTTTTGTATGAAAGCGGCGCCATTTTGATGATTGCAGCGGCGTGCTGGGTGATTAGCCAGATCAGAGACCGCGACTGAATCACCGGCACAAGATTTCAACTCAAGGTCTGCCTCGAGCGATTCAGCGTCAAGCTGATAAGCAATATCACTGTGATGAAAACAGGTAGCGCCGCCGTCATTGAGTTGCGAGATTTGCATCTCAAGACAGACATCGGCACCTATGGCCCCCACGACACCCGCCCAGACGTGCATCTCTTGGATTTGACGCTCGGCGTTGACGTGAATCAGGTGCTGATCGCTCGCGATGGCATGGCGCATGTGTTCGACTATGACCCGCTGATCGTGGAAATTGACCGTCTCGCTGCGGACGGTCACTATGAAACGCAAGAGTGGCTGATGACCCGAATTGCAAGTGCATGCGCTGCATACCCAGCCGTCAGATGGATGGAAATCAGCCTGAAAAAAGCACCTGTGCGACTGGGCAGCGGATCGCTGGGCGTTCGTCTCACGCTCGATGAGGCCGCCACGGGTGCGCTCAGACCCAGTCTGACCCAGCTGGCTTGAGCGCGGGCCCACTACCGCTGTCTTCATATGCCGTCATGACCGCATCTCAGTTCACACAGATCTACCAGCACAACGCGGCGGCCGTGGCGCAGGAACTCCTGCAGGGCCTCTGCGCCCCGCAGGCCTTCACCTCCCCCAAGTACCTGTACGACGCACTGGGCTCGCGCCTGTTCGAGGCCATCACCGAAGTGCCCGAGTACGACCTCACCCGCACCGAGGCGCAGGTCATGCACTTGCATGGCAGGGACATGGCCCGGTGCGTGCCCGCGGGTGCCTGCTGGATCGACCTCGGCGCGGGCAACTGCGAGAAAGCCGGGCGTCTGCTCGGGCCCATGCAGGCCGCGCGCTATGTGGCGGTGGACATCTCGGTGGACTACCTGCGCGGCGCCCTAGACAGCCTGCAGCGCCAGCACCCCCAGGTGCCCATGGCAGGCGTCGGGACCGACTTCTCAAGCGGTCTGGACTTGCCCCCTGAACTGGACTTCAGCCCGACCCAGCCCCGGGTTCTGTTCTACCCGGGCTCGAGCATCGGCAACTTCACCCCCGACCACGCGGTGAGCTTCCTGGGCAGTTTGCACAGCGCCTGCGGCACGGCCCCGGTCAGCGGCCTCCTCATCGGGGTGGACTTGCTCAAAGACGTGGCCGAACTCGAGGCCGCCTACGACGACGCGCTGGGCGTGACCGCCGCCTTTGACCTGAACTTGCTGCTGCATATCAACCGTCTGGTGGGCAGCGATTTTGCGGTGCGCGACTGGCGACATCTTTCCCGCTTCAACGCGCAGGCCTCGCGCGTGGAGATGCACTTGCAAGCGCGCCACGATGTGCGCGTGTGCTGGCCCGGCGGCGAGCGCCTGTTCGCCCAAGGCAACACCATTCACACTGAAAACGCCTGCAAATGGACCGTGCCTAGCTTCGACGCCCTGCTGCGGTCGGCGGGCTTTGCCTCCACCCGGTGCTGGACGGATCCGGCGTCGCGTTTTGCGGTGTTCTGGGCCTGGGCTTGATAGGCTTTCAGGGCTTTCAGGTCCGTCACACGGACACCGACCGAAAGCCCGCAAAGATGTCGCGCCGCCCAGGCAAGTAGAAGTTGCGCATGCGTACGTCCGCCACCCACGCGGAGGTCGCCGCACTGGCTCCGCGCAGCACCCGGTGGTCGAACCACCAAGGGGCGGAGTAGTCGCGGTAGGGGTGCGCCTCGAAGCCCGGATAGGGCGCAAAGGCACTGGCGGTCCACTCCCACACCTGGCCCCAGGCAAAGTCGGGCGTGTGCGCGGCGCACTCCCACTCGGCCTCAAGCGGCAGGCGGCGGCCTGCCCATTGGCACCAGGCCTGCGCGTCGTGCGCATTCACATGCACCACCGGCTCATGCAGGTCCATGGGCAGCCAGGCGCCCCAGCTTTGCACCTGCCAGTGGCCGTTCACGCAGCGCAGGTGCGGCGGCAGCCCGTGGCCCGTGGCCTGCACAAAGGGCAGGTAACGCGCCCAGGTGACGGGTGACGCATCGATGTCGAAAGCGGCCACGGCCACAGGGTGCGCGCCCAGTTCGTTGTCAAAGGCAAAGCCATGACCGGGGTGGCCCAGCGCCCAGACTTGCGCGGGCACGTGAATCTGCATATGGGCCTGTGCGTCGTCCTTCTCGTCGTCCTTCTTGTCGTCCTGCGCGTTCGCGCTCGCGTGGGGTAAACCATCTGCGCCCACCCTCTCGCGCCCAAACTGCGCCAGCGGCAGGGCCAGGCCGAGGGCCTGCGCCATGGACACCCAGGCCTCGTTGTGCATGGCCTCGTGCTGCAGCACCAACCACCAAAAATACAAGGCCTCGTCCGTGGCCTCGTCAATGGAGTCCTGTGTCGCCTGCAAATTAGCCAGACTGCGCTGAGACACATCGGCCAGATACTGGCGGGTGGCCGCCAGATCTGGCAATGCCAAGGCCCAACGGCTGTCATGCGCGACCTCGCTGGAGTTGTACAGCGCGTCGGCACCGGGCAGCAGCGAGGGGCCGAACGCCTCACCGCTGCTTGGGCTGCGCGTGCCCAGATGACGTTGCCGATTGCGCACCGTCCACCACTCCTGGAACCAGGCGACGTGCCCCCACTCCCACAGAGGCGGGTTTATCTCGGGCAGAAGCGGCACCGACAAATCGGGCGCTGCTTGCTGCCAAGCCTCCATGAGCGCCAGGGTTCGGGCGCGGGTGGCCTGCAAGGCCTGTACCAAGGCGTTGACACCGGCTGTGCGCGCAGGACTGTGCACGGGCCCACGCAAGTGACCCCAACACGCCGGGCCAAGGGACTGCGGCGCACCTGCGGGAAGGCGATCAATGGAGGATGAGTGGGTCATGCAAGAGAGTGTGGGGCAGCGGCAACTCCGTCCGGCTGCAGGCATTTTCAGGCTTTGGGCTGGGCATTTGGCGGACCTGCTCTGCGAACTGCGCTTCACTCGGGTGACCCGCCGCCAAGGCCGCCATGGTAACGACGCCCTCTTCTACATTCCAAATAGAATTTTTCGGCAGCTCACTCGAAAACCTGCATCGGCTCCCCGCCAAAGCGAAGTGATGCACTTGGCGGCCAACGGCCTTGCGCTGTATGAGCGCCATGACCGATCGACACCTCACCATCAACCGGCAAGCCAATGGGAAAGCGGGCTAGCGCTCCCGTGAATGCTCGCGCACCCACTGCGCAAAGTCCTCCTCGCGCAGTGGGTGCGCGAAAACAACCTGCGGGAGAGTCGAATCACCTGGCTAATTGCCTGAGCACCCGGCGCCGGCTCTTCATGATCTTGCGCGCGGCATCCAACTGCACCGCGAACTCCTTGGGCAGGATCACGCCGAGAGATTTGCCAAGCTGGGTGAGTTTGAGAGTGGACATGGAGCGTCATTTCAAAATTTGGGAACGTGCAGTCCAGCCCTTCGGTAGGGCTCGAAGCAGCAGAAAAAACGTGTCCGCTTCTTCGCCCCAAGAGTACCCGCCAGAAAGCGCCAACGACGGAAGGGTTCGCAAGCTGCGCTGGCACAGTTGACAGGTCAGCATCACACCATCAAGTTTTCTCTGCACACACTCGCGAGCATGTGCAAAAGCAAACTTCCCATACACATTGCGACAGGAGTGGGCGCCCGGCACTCAGGGGGCATCACCGCCCATGCCCAGGTGCCCGCCGCCGTGATGCAGGGCCCTGTGCGGCAAACAACGCAGAACATTCAAGTTCGCAAAAGCGGCATCCTTTCTCTGCGTGGCACTGGGCGCGGTGTTTGGCCTTTAGATGGCCGCAACAAGGTGGCAAAACTGCGCGACGAATGGCAGGCCTGAAGAGAAGGCTCTCCCGCAAACATCCGTACATCTCCATGCGCGACGTGCCTCATCCGAAACCACTGAGGTGACTATGAGTTCGATGTTCAATCCCCCCCACCCCGGCCTCACCTTGAGAGACGACATCCTGCCTGCCTTGGACCTGCAGGTGGGTGAGGCGGCTGCTCAGTTGGGCGTTGACCGCACCACCTTGTCCAAAGTGCTCAATGGGCGGTCGGCGATCAGCCCTGCGATGGCGCTGCGCATCGAGCGTTGGTTAGGCCGCGATCACGGCGGCGCCGCTGAAGTGTGGCTGGCTCAGCAGGCCGCACATGACCTGACCAGAAATTTCGAATCAGCGTGCAGGTGATTGATAGGAGCTATCAGATGCCCAGCAAAACTAAATTCAAGAGCGATGCGTTTGAGGCCATTTACGCCGCGGCAGAGGGCTTGCGCCGCGCAGGCACGATCGACAAAACCACGATGCGAAGCTTTGACGCGTCGTGCCTGCAGCTGCCTGAGGAGATCGCACCGAACAACGATGGCGTCGCTTCTGCAGAAACGACCGGGAGCGAGTCATAAAAGACCGACACCTCACCATCACCTTGCAACCCGATTGGAAGGCCGGCCTGCGTCATGCGGCGAAGGCCGCCCAGGCGGGCGCCTACCAGGGCGAGATACTGAATTTTGAAACGTCCAGCCAGTTCTTCGGGCAATTGCCCGAAAAGAGGTGGGACCTTGTCCGCGCTGCCCAAGGGCGTGGAGAGTTACCTGTGCGCGAGCTGGCCCGGCTGGTGAACCGGGATGTCAAACGAGTTCATGAAGACATCGGCATCCTCACCGAACTCGGGCTACTTGAACGGACTGAAAGTGGCGGTGTCTGCTGCCCCTATACGTCGATGCATATCGACATGTACCTGAAGGCGGCTTGATATGGGGCTACGGTGCCCTGCCCTAGCTGGCCTGCTCTCTAAGTAGCCGGCTGCTCCCGAAGTCGCTTCACTTGCTGCCTCATCCCGCCGAAGATTGCCTCGGCCACGTCCGCGGGAAAGCCGGGCGGCAGCTGGGCAGACACTGCGCCAATGGCGCCCTCTACCCGGGCGAGAAGCTCGCTGATGATGTCCTCGGCATTCTCGCCCCAGCCGCATTTCGCGGCAGTCGCGTTAAAGTGGCGCCGCAATATGGTGGATATGGCGTAGTGGCGATTCCCGCCTGAGATCGCCATGGCTAGCTTGGCGTTTTTCCAGGCCAGTTGGTTCTTGCGGTTACCGATGATCGGCCAGGCCGAGAGCACGTCATACAAGGGTGTGAGCCTGTAGGCGCCACCGGCCTCGATTCGGATACTGAAGTTCTTCGCGTGGCCGTCGGTCGCCGCAAGAAGCCAAAACGCGATCTGGCTGGCCAGCAAGGTATGCAAGTCCGCACGCGTCTGATCGGACCTCTGGAGCACCTGAGCGAGTTGCAACACACCTGGCCCTCCCTCTGCTTCGTACTTGCCTGCCGGATTCACCCCAAGGGCCTGGCAAAAATCCTCCTGCGGTAGGCGAAGAATCCAAGAGCCTGAGCTATGCCATCGGCGATCGAAGCGCTCGACCACCAGCACCGGAGGGTGATCGGCAAACGTCACGATGTCCGCTTGGGCGACATCGAAACCCAGTGCCGCCATCAACTTCAAACACAACCACTCATTGAAGACAGATGTCCGCATATCTGCCTGCATATTGCCCACCAGGCCCAGAGGCAGCTTCAGGATGTGGGTAGTGGGTGTTGCGCCCGTGGGGCGCATCCATCGTTTTTTGTGCCTCAACAGGGCGGTTTTTTCCTGAGCGCCCGCTATCGAGATGCGAAAGTCTGAGTCGTCGCCCTGCTTGCCTGGCAGGGGCGTACTGACCGTCGCACGCATCAGAGCGGCAACGCCTTCTTCGTCCAGTCGGTGGCCCTCGATCCGGTCAAAGCCTGCGGGCTCTTCGTCAGGGCCAAGCAACTGAATGGCGCCCACACAGTCTCGCCCCAGGGCGCTGAGCAAATCGAAGGGGTCCTCCGAGCCGGCCGTGTAGCGCTGCGCAAGCCTGCGGCGAATCGCCCCACTGTCCGGGAGCAAATTCTCGAAAAAATGCCGAACCATCTCCCCTCGCAGCGGCTCGTTGCCCACCATGGGAAGCGGCAACGAAAGGGAAAGCGGTCGTGCCGCAGTGGAGTCCAACCAGGCGGCGTCGTACTGCAACTCCATGGGACGACGCGATGCTGCCGTCCACGTTGCAACGCGCTCACCGTTGGCCCAGATGGAGAGTGGATGGGAATGCGCCCGGCGGCCCATGGCTTACCACTCGGTCCGCGCAATTCGCGGGGCTGTCTTGCCCTCGGGCGCCTGCAGACTGAGCTGCAACCCGAGTTGGCCACAAAGGGCAAGCAGCTGGTCTACGCTCAGCGTCCCCGGCGTGCGCTCCAAGTCAGACATACGCGTTTGACTCAACCCCAAGCGTGCAGCCAGCTGCGCCTGGGTGAGCTTGCGGCTCTTGCGGGCACCGTGCAGCAAGGTGCCCAGTTGCGCTGCGGTCACGATGGGTTGCGTGCGTGTCGTCATGTTTAACTCTTATTCAGTTAAATTCACTTTATCTGAATAAGGGATAAAAGTCAATTACCGGAAATTAAGATAAACCAGGCCGACGCGACCGCCCACTATGCGCGCCAGGACAGGTGCGGTGTAGTAACGGGCATCCACCAACTCCGCCGCTGAATCAAGGACATGCTCTTGAAAAAGCACCACCACGTCGAGCCACTTGAACTTGGTTCCTCGAAGCAAACCGTAGTACAGGTTGTACCCGTCGATATAGACAACGGTTCGCATCAGCACCCCAGAAATGGCAAAGCCGCCCAGAGGCGGCCTGCCGCCCCAAGAGCATCTGGCCTAGCCAGACGGTCGAGGGGTGAGTCGTGGGCGCACCCTAGCAGTTCTTCAGCGCTCAATGCAAAAAGTTGGCTTGGTCCGCACATTTGCCCCGAGAGTAGCCACCCGACCACATGAATTGCACGCTGACCTGATGGAGTTCACAGCCGTCGATTGAGCTGATGGGCCAGGCACTCTTTGATCAATAACCAGATGAGGGGGGACCTACCCCCTTGCGCCGTACCAACGATGCGAGAGCCCTAGCCATCTCACCCGCCCCCACCCCCCAACCACCTCTCCAACACCCCCACCTCCCGCTCTGTCACCCCCTTGGCCCCGTCGCAGCGAATCAGCTCTTCGCAACCCGGCGGAAACTCAAAGGCGCTGTCATCGAGCGCGCGCCAGTCGTGAATGCGGTGGCGCAAACAGTAGTTGTTGATCTCGTGCCAACGCGCATACCGGCCCACATGCGCGTCGCCCGTCATGCCCTGCACTTGGCCCGCAATCTGCGGCGGCAGTCTGGCCAAAATTTCTGCTTGGGTGAAGTGAAAGCGCCAGCTTGACGAGATCACGATGCGCGGCTGCCAGCGTTCGACGGGGGGCACCAGCAGGCTGGCCAGGGCCAGCCTGTTTCGCTCGACCGGGAACGTTGGGTGCAGCACCCCGTCAAAGTCCAGGAACAGCGTTTTGATTAGCGTGGTCATCAAGGTGGGCAGTTTTGGCTGCACTGGCGCTTAAACAACGAGGGCCCCCACACCACTCTTACCGATGATCTGCAGCAATTTGGCGACCGCGCCATCCGGGTGCGTTCCCGAGGGCGACCCCCACTTCTCGGGCGCTGAAGCGGTCAGGGTTATCGCTTTCGTAACGTCTCCACCAAGCGGCGACAAAGTTGAAGATGTATATCCGTGAGTTTGCCCCCTTCCGAGGCCTCGATAACAGACTCGATCAACAGGAGAGCTTGTTCATTGCGCTGCCGGGCATTGGCTAGCGCTCGACGTAACTCCGCGATGAATTGATCACGCGCGTCGATCTCACGTATCAGGGGATCCCAATGACTTGACCGATGTCGCTGAAGAAGATTTTCAACAACGGTGGGGTGAGCGCTGAGGTACTCAGGATTAAAGTCTTGCAGCTGGAAGGCCGCTAGAGCGGGTACATCCTGAAGCGTTGACTCGGTGAGACGCTCAAATCCCATGCTCCAGTTTTCATAGAGCCTTTCCCTGGTGGCCTCACGCTGGATCACTTGGAAATCTCGATGGCGCCTGTCAAGCTCAATCTTGGCAAGGAGCGCTTCAACCGTGTTGGCCTCGCCCTCCAGCGTTTGCAAAAATGTTCCGTTGGCATAGATCAGCATCCCGGTGATACCCAGGGTCGGATTGTTGTGCTTGCAGTGCTCTAAAAGATCGACGAGGGCCGAGGACGTCAAAGAATCAGACTCACGGCTAAGGTAGGTCACACGAAGCATCGCTAAAACTCCATCCAAGCAAGGCGTTGAAAACAACACACTGCGATTATGCGAATTACAAGATGATCTCTTCGCGGATCTCTAGCGGGGATTGAGGCAGGATTTTCACGCCCTCACCGGACCAAGGGCCTCACCGTAGTGAAGCCGCCATCCACGGCAAGAACTTGTCCCGTTAGCCTGGCGGCACCATCGCCCAGCAGGAAGGCCATGACATCGGCGACCTGTTCAGCCGACTGGATCCCGCCCAGGGGATACTGCCGCGCGGCGCCCTCGCGCATGGCCGGCATCTTGAGCATATTGGCTGTCAGGGGGGTCTCCGTCATCCCGGGCGCAACCGCATTGATCCGCAGTCCTTGCGTGGCGTAGGTGGCTGCCGTGCTACGCACCAGGGCCTCGAGGCCGCCCTTGGCGGCCGCAATTGCTTCGTGGTTCGCCACGCCGATGCGTGCGACCACAGAGCTGGCCAAAACGGCGGCGCCAGGAGCCCCCTTAAGGGCTGATATCCAAGCCTGCAGCATGAAAAACGCGCTATCCAGGTTGACGCGCATCACCTCTCGGTACGCTTCAGTTTTGGTGCGGTGCAGCGGGGCGATCAAGGTGCTACCGACGCAGTGCGCCAGCAGCGCGGGAGGCTCCCCCAACATGTCCTGGCAGGCAGCCAGCGCCTGTTCAGCGCCCTCAGGCGTGGTGGTGTCTGCAGCAATACGCGCATGGGCCTCGACCTCGGCCAGTCGGCTGGCGTCGCGCCCAACCGCGGCAACCCGCAAGCCCTGGGCGTGGAGCTGCCGTGACAGGGCCCGGCCGATACCCCCGGTGGCACCCGTGATGAGGACAATAGAGCTCATGGATAGATTTTTCAAGCAAAAAGGAAGACGTGCAAATCAGGGGGTCGGGCCGTCGAGGCGCGACGCCCAGCGCTGCAACATGGGACGTCCGCGGAGAAATAGCCGATAGGTACGCTCCATCACCCAGGTAGCCCCGGGTAGACGGCCAGCCAGCGCCAGCCAGCGCCAACCAGGCAGGGCCGCCCACAGAACCAGGAAAGCTCGCGCTCCACTGAGCAGCTCGCCATCTTGGCGCTGAACGTGGAAGCGCGCCATCAGCTGTTGCCGTGTGGTGCCGGCAGGCAAAGACGCCGCCGCATCGCTCACATCGGCGAAGCAAATGGGTGTATCGGACTGAAGATTTCGGTAAATCCCGATCTCGCGACGGCACAGGGGACAAGCGCCGTCGTAAAGGACAGTCAGGGCGGGCGGCGCTTGAATCGTTTCAGCTTGAGGTGAAGGCAACACGTACAGCTCCTGGTTCTGCTCAGTATTGATAGGTCCGACCACTTGCCAATGCGTTGCGCAAGGACACTTCAGCCCAGGTTCCTTGGCCTCCCCTTGCCAAAATTTCCTCATGCTGGCGCCGTGCGGCATACAGATCGCCAGACTCGACGAAGCCCTGGCCCAGATAGGAACGAACGAGGAGGTTGTTCGGGTTTTTATCAATCGCCGCTTGATAATAGTGAACCGCTTGATCCATTTGACCAAGCTTGCGTTTGAGGAAACCGCGGTAGGTGAGAACGCGGTCATCACGTTGAAATGAAACCGGCGTTGCGCCTCGAATTGCAGCGTGGTGCAAAGGCGTCATGACGCCAGCCGAATCAGCACTGCAGCAGAGGCGACGATGTGTGACAGCGTTAACAGAACTGATGCGCCGTGCAGCTTGGCAAAACGTCTCTTTTCACCCTGATCGGCCGCAGCGTTAATCGCAGGCATCAAGACTTGCCGGCCGAATACCGTGGTGATTGCGATGAGCCCAAGAACGAGCGCACTCCAGCGATCGACAGTCCAGCAAAGCGCTGCGGCTGTGGCAGATGAACCCACCACAAACAGGTAGAAAGGGGGAAATGCTTTGCGGATCAGAAATCGTGCTTCCGCAACAGACAGGACTTTAAAGACGAATGCGGCAAATCCTGCAGAAAAAAGAAGCATCCCGCCGAACAGCCACGCGGTCACCAGCAGTGAGGCACCAGGTAAAAGCGAGTCCAGCATTTAAGTTGACCTCCTTCGGGACCTACAGTTTTCTGGAGATTCGGACAGCAGTGTCGGAACCCGCACTGACACAAAAAAGCCAGGCGCCCAGTAAAAACCCGGGCTGACCATCCCAGCGGCCCCCAGCGTCATCCCGATGGGCGACTTCATCGAGCCGGCACTGCTCCAGCCGCTCGCGTACTACAACGAGGACGTCCATAACCGCAGGCTGGGTATGGGGAGTTAACTCATCGCTCTGCCTCGACCGCAACCAGTGGTCGATCCATTCGACTTGCGCGGCGTAGTGCCGGTCGACGAAAGTCTCGACGGCTTGAATCGTTGCGTAGACTGCGCGCGCCCCCGCCAAAGCGGGTACGGCGCCCGTCAACCAACCTGCTGCGCGCCACAAGGGAAGCAGCACACTGCGCTGACGCGCCGGAACTACTTCCTCGATGTACGAAAGATGGCGCGCCTCCGTGGCGATGTGCTCACTTGCAAAAGCGCGAAGCGCCGGGTCGCGGGACACCGCGAGGATTCCGCGGTAGATCATGACCGCGCCCGACTCGCCGGAATGGTCAGTTCGCAGGTCGGCTAACAGGCAAGACGGCAGGAGCGATGCAATCACGCTCGTGCTGGGTTCGATCCGAGCTGTTTGTGACATCGCTGAATCAGAAGCCGGCTCCGACGAACCTCCCATTTTTGACACGAAGCGAAATAACAATTCAGCAGTCCAATCAATTGGGCGCGGAGGTTTGCTTGTTCATCGACGCAACAGCCCAGTTTCCTCTGAGCGCGAAATACAGGCCCCCGGTCCACAACGAAAAGTGCAAGTAGTCTGTCGCAATGAACGTGAGCAGGCTTTCCGGCTTGAGGACAGTCCAGATGATCCCTGTCGTGATGCAACACATCACAATGCCGCTGAAACGAGTCAGCAGGTCACCCACAACCGCAACCGGTGCGAAGTCTCTGAGCTTGGGGAGCGCCGTGGCTCCGCCGGCCAGAAGCCCCAAGCCAGCAGCGACTTCTCCGTAACAGACGAACCACCAAACCAGGGCTGGAATGCCCATCCCGAGGCCCGCGGCTGGATCGAACGGGAATTTGCTCACGCCTTGATTAATGAAGAGCAAGGCCAGAGGAATGCGCAAAAGAATGTGGCTCAGGCTGAAGTCTGGAATCTGCTGCCAATAGCGCTTGATGGAAAGACTCGTAGGGAAACGCTGAGTAATCATTTGATGTGGCTTGGCGATGCAAGTGCCTTTAGTGATGGTTGTGTCAAAAAAGTCGAGTTAGCCCTTCTTCGCCCATGCGTTGCACCAGCCCTTGCCGGCGACCTGACGGGCCCCGAACAGGGGGCAGCCGCCCCAAGCATCAGCAGCCTTGCCCTGAAACAAGGCGCAGTTGTTGCACAACCGGCCAGCCGCGAACTTCGGTTGCTTCTTGGGGTCGACCTTGGTGGCGTCATGGAGGTAGCCCAACGCCACAGCCTGGGGATCTTTCTCTTCAACTCGGGCCTGCGCCTGGGCAGCCCCTGCAAAAGTGGCGCCGCTGGCCGCCACAGTCATCAAAAACGTACGACGCGTGCTCATAGGTGTCCTCGTAAGTTGCATAGGCCCGAATGATTGGACGCGACAAAGGCCTATGAACTCTGCCGCGGACAGGGGTAGATGGTAACTCGCCAAGCGAATGACCATATTCACATTCAACTCAGAAGGGGCTTTATGGGATTTTTTATTGGATAATCCAACTCAAATTCTATTCACAAGAAACCATGGCGAAACATCAACAGAAGGCGGCCCGAGACCAAGCCACAGCCCAAACACCCCAGTTCCGCAGCGCAGCGGTTGCCCGAATGACGTTGATGCCGGTAGCCACACTGCGGGTCTGGGAACAGCGCTACCAAGCGGTGAGCCCCGCCACGAAGGCATCTGGGCACCGGCTCTATGACCTGGCCGATGTGCAACGAGTCCTGCTCCTGAGGCAGTTGACACAGCAAGGACACGCCATTAGCGCGCTGGCACCTCTCCATACCGAGCAATTGCAGGCGCTGGCCGGCCAGCACGCCGGCCTCGCGCAAGCAATGCCAATCGAGCACCAGAAGCCAGCTGGGGCCTTGAGGGTGGTCGTGGTCGGGCAAGCTCTCGCCGAGCGCCTGCGCCGCCCCGCAACCACCCCGCAAGGCGGGGAACTGATCGAGCTGGTGGCGCAGTTCGCCACTCTGGCCGAAGCAGTGGGAGCGGCAAGCAGCAACCGGAAAGGGACAGTGGACGCGCTGATCTGGCAATCCGCAGGCCTGCAACCAAGCCCGCCTACAGAGTTGGAGGCCGCGCGCGATGCATGGGCAGTAAACCAGGTAGTCGTGGTCTATCGCTTTGCCGGGGCAGCAGCCAGAAAAACTTTCTCAGACACCGGCGCCCTTCTTGTTCACGACAAGGCAAACGATCCCGGGCTGGGCGCTGCGCTGACATCGCTGGTATCGCGCGTGAAACGCAGGCAAGGGACTTCGAGCGCACCTGCCCTTCAAGCCGACGCAGATCGATCCTCGCCTAGGCTTGCAGTGTCTGCCGCCCCGCGTCGCTTCAGCGATGAGGTGCTGTCGGCTTTTGCTGCGATTCCCTCCGCGTCGGCATGCGAATGCCCTCGTCATGTTGCAGAGCTTCTCATGCAAATCGCTAGTTTCGAGAGCTACAGCGCTGACTGCGCCAGTCGCAATCAAGAAGACGCTGAAATCCATGCGCAACTGAATCAGGTCGCTGGAATCGCTCGGCAGCTATTCGAAACAGCCGTTGAAGCGGTTGCTCGCCATGAGGGCTTCACGTTGCGCTGAAGAAGGCGAGTTCACTCGCTTTGTGCTTCGTGGCCGCCGCGGATACAGAGGTTCGATCTACCTCGCGCAGTACCGTGACCCTCTGTTCCCCCGTAAGTCGAATTTTTCTCCAGGGCTCTTCGCGGATTAGGAGCCATCTTTCCGGCTCATATCGACACGGTAACCAGACAAGTCACTTCAGTTCAGAAAAGGCTGTTTCGGCTGCCCCTGCG
>NZ_JARXAB010000004.1 GCF_029866045.1 Ramlibacter sp.
ACGCGGGCCAGTTTGGTGCGCGACACCCCCCCAAGCCTCGTTACCCATGGCCCACGATCGGCGGCCGCGTGCCTGCCGTCGCGTTCCGACACCACACAGATGAGAGGGAGGGGCCATGCCAGGAAAAGTAGCGGGTTCACACAGAGCGACAGACGTCGCTCTTACCAAGGAGCAAGCGCCTGTGGCTCCCAAAACAGCAGGGGTGACATCACCACCCAACCGGACAGGCGGGCAGACGAGGACTACGACGGGTTCTGCCACCTCAACTTCTCGCCAACAGGTCACCGCGCAGGTCCCGCGCGCGCCTTCGTCGGCGGGACGTGCGGCATCAGCGGCATCAGCGGCATCAGCGCAAAGTAGGGTGGAGGGCTCGGCGGCGCCCTCTCCAGGCAAGGTAGGGAGTTCGGCCAGTAGCAAGGTAGCGACTGGCGCATCCGCCGCCTCACACCTGATACCGGAGGACCGCGGCGGTAATGGAAGACAGCCGACGCCGATCCCATTGGTTGGCGCGCGCTTATCGCCGCTCCGGCCCGTGGGGACTTCCGTCCACTCTCCGGTTCCCGCCGTCCTTAACCCGTCCGCATCGCTTTCGGGCAATCGAATTGCGTCCATCCATCCGTTCAGTTCGCCTTCCCCAATGCTCAACCCCACTGCGTTGGAGACAGGGCAGTCGACCTCGCGACCGACAGTGGTTCGGCCCCTGGCGCCGCACGCGTTGGGGGGCGACACCCCCTCTTCGGTCAAGGCGTCGGATGACTTCTTCCAGACGCCCGGAGCAGTTAGCGACCGTAGGGACCATAAATCGCATCGTGCACAGCACTCCTTGCCGTACGGCCTGAGCCAGTCGTCCTCGCGCAGTTCCTCCCCATTGCCGAGTGTCGACATCGAGCACGACCCCCAATTGGACGGGGGGCTGCTGGAGCTATTTCTGATGCCGGCCTGCTTATCTGCTGACGTCCAGGGTGCCGCTGCGGGCACTCACAACCTCCGGGTAGCGCCCGACTCGAAAGTTAGCCCTGCATTGAGATCTCACGCCGGCGGCGCCGGGCCTATGGAGACCTCCAACAACTACACGTCGACCTCGCCTGCAGCTCAAATGCCTCCGCTACGGGCGTCATCACGAACAACTACTCGGGCCCATGCTCAAGAGCAAGTCCAAGTGCCAGTCCGTGTCGCAGAACAGACGGCGGTTCTATTGGAAACGCCAGTGCGCCCGCCC
Organism: Ramlibacter sp.; assembly: GCF_029866045.1. Classification (GTDB taxonomy): domain Bacteria; phylum Pseudomonadota; class Gammaproteobacteria; order Burkholderiales; family Burkholderiaceae_C; genus Ramlibacter. The sequence continues at coordinate 1,220 of NZ_JARXAB010000004.1, forward strand.
CCCGCAGCCCCAGGATTAGCTGCAGCGGACCATGCGGCGGTAGCGATAGGGCTCCAACCCGCCGGCGCGGGCCCGGGGGCGGTGATGACCCCCGAGGAGGCGAGGCGCAGCGGCCAATGGCATGAACTGAACCAGGGCGCGGCCGCCGGAGCCCAGGGCGCCGATGCGTGGCGCGCTTTCTGCGGTGCCCGGCAAGGAGACCCCGAAGTCGTCGAGCTGCTGGCCCGCATTCCTCGGCCAGACCGCGCAACCGCGGATCGCCTGGTCGCGCTGGCCACCTGGGCCTCCGGGCTTCACGCGCAAGCCGGGGGCCCGCCACCCGACCCCCAGAAGTTCCTGGCCTTGGGCAAAGCCCTGGAGCAGATACTTCCAACCTCGGTTCGCCAGCATGAGCCGGGCCGCGTGGTTGGCGTCCTGGAGGCCCTGGCGCGCGCCGGTGTCACCGCTGAGCGCCTGCAGCTGGCTTGCTTCACGGCCAAGTGGGTGCGCGACTTCCCGGCCCAGCTCGCCAGCTCGGGAGTGGGCTACACCTGCTCTTTCATGATTTTCAACACACTCATGGAGCAGTTCTGGGGCGACCAAGCGAAGTCGGGTTCGGTGCCGGTGGTGGCGCACACCGCACTCTCGATGACGGCGCAGCGCTGGCTGCGCATGGCCGAGTGGTTGCCAAGCTGGACCAAGGCGATCGAGCCCGACAGCCTCGGCAAACCTGCCCCCTTCATCAAGACCCCGCGGGGTTTCCTGCTGGCGACTGCGCAGTACTGGCCCTTCCTGGCCTCCCTGGCCTATGGCAGTTATGGGGTGAGTGAACCGCGGGGGCGGGTGGAGGCCTTCCGGAATTTCGGCTTTGCCGCCACCGCTGGCGTCGCCTTGCATCGCTTGCTCTTTCTGTCGCGGGACTACCCCTGGCTCGATGCCAGCACACCGCGCCATCGCACCGCCATGCTGCAGTCCATTGACGAGCTGTGTAGCTGGCAATCCACGGCCGAGGCCGTGGTCAAGTATGTGACTGTGCGGCCGATCGCCGGTTTTGGCGGTCTGATATTGGGTCAAGATTGGCACCCAACTTTGGTGGAACCTGCGACCAGGCCGGCCCCGGCCCCGGCACAGGCACAGGCACAGGCACAGGCTGGCCAGGCGGCTGCGCCAGGCCAGGCGGTCGCAGTGGCTGCGCAGGCGGCAGTGGCTGTCCCCGACGTCCTCCCGCCCCGGGAGTTGGCCCCGCTCATGGACGCGGGCAGGACCTCAGCCAAGCGCTGCGGCCTCTTTTGCGTCCCCATGCTGCTGTTCTCCGTCGCGAAAAGTTTGGCGGAGGGCGTGGGCCTGAATAGTGATCTGGTGGGGACCGTGAACTTCCTCACCCTGATTCCTGGCTGGGGCATCGCAATGGCGCTGAATGAGCGCTATGTGGTCAATGACCCGGGCATCGCCGCGGAGAGCAAAAGTCGTGGCGACCGTCTGCGGGCGATCCAGGCCCGGCAGTACGACGCCGCCCATCCTGCTGCTGCTGCTGCTGCTGCTCCTGCGACCGGAGCCCCGCAATGATCGGCGACGCCGCCTGGGTCCCATCTGGCGCGATGCCCCCTCTGGGCCCCGATCCCCGCCTCGGGGCTGCACCGGCAGGCGCCCCCCTCGCGGGCGGGCCGACGAGCGATGACCTGCTTGAGCAGGTTGCGGTCGACCTGCGCGCCAGCCTGGCGCGGGCGCTCACCGGCCTGCTGGCCAGTGCCGAGGCCGCTGACCAGGCGGTCGAGGCGGGCAGCTGCCTGCTCGAGGGCGGGACCCTGGCTTGGCGCCTGGACCTGGACAATCTGATGGTCGAGCTGTTTTGCGACATCGGCCTGCCCGAGCCCGCGCTGGCGCACGAGGCCTGGCGCTTCGCGCTCGAGGCCAACCTGTGCCGGACCTGCGAGGGCGCTTACCTAGGCCTGCACCCCGAGTCGGGCCATCTGGTGATGACCTCGGGTCTTCCTGCGGTGCTGATGCTGGACGACTCGATGGCCGAGAAGGCGCTGGCGAGCTTGGCGCGCCAGGCCCGCGAGATGCGTGAGGCCGCAGGCTTCTCCTGGGGCTAGTGCTGGGGCTGGGGCTGCCCGGTCGCCGGCGGCGTGAACGGGTAGGGCACCGGCGCGTCGGCGGACAGCGGCAGCGCCACCTCGGCCCAGCCCGGGGTCGACTCCCGTCCGTCTTCGTCAAGGACGCCCAGCTCAAGCCTGACCAGGCCGTAGTTGGCCAGGCGCTGGCGCTCGGTCACCCGGGCCCAAACCCGCAGCGTCTGGCCCACCGTGTTCATCGCCCGGAAACGAAACCCCACCTTCCACACCCAGCCCGCGTCGCCCGCCCAGTCCCGCAGCAACTGCGCGATGAACTGCTGCTTGAGCGAGCCGTTGATGAGCAAATCTGGCAGGCCGTCGTGCCCGGTGGCGAAGGCGTGGTCGTAGTGGATCCGGTGCCAGTTCTCCATCGCCGCCGACCATCGCATCAGGTGCACCGGGCCCAGCGGGCCCTTTTCCAACATGGGCAGTTCCAGCCCGATCGGCACCGCGTCGAACAAAGGGCTGGGCTTCATGCGGTTTGCTCCGGCCTGCGCAGCAGGGTGCGGCGGGCGCGCAGCAGCACCTCGCCTGCCGCCGTACGCACTTCGCCTTCGATCACCACCACCACCAGCGGCCCCTTGGACGAAGCGGTCTCGCGAATTTCAGCGTAGCGCTGGCGAAAGCGCACCCGTTCCCCGTGCAAGGCGTGCCGGTAGAACTCGAACTCGGCGCCCCCGTTGACCACCGGTAACTGGGCCAGGGCGCCGAGGGGGGGCAGGCCAGGCTGGGGCACCACGCCGTCGAAATCGGGCTTGTGCGCCTGCGCTTGCACCAGGTCGGGGGCGCCCAGGGGCCGACGCAACATGTGATTGGGAAAGAGCAGGGGCGCGACCGGACCGCCAAACCGTGTCTGCGCGCCTTCGGCGTAGTCGGGGCTCTCGTCCATGATGGCCTGGGCAAAGCGGCGCACCGCGCCCGCTTCGACCGCGTCGCAGCACTCGATGTCGTCGGTCCAGACGCCCACCCGCGCCAGCGTCGCCCCATCGACCCAGGCCACGCGCTCAGCCTCCGGATCGCAGGGCCGACGCTGCGGTGTGGGCCCTGGGCCCGGTGTGGCTCATTTCAGTCGAGCTTGATGTTGGCAGCCTTGACGATGGCCGCGTACTTTTGCCGGTCGACGGCCAGCGTGGCCCCGAACTGGTCGGCGCCCTGGAACCAGGGCTCCTGGCCCTGCGCGGCGAGCTTTTCCTTCACGTCGGGCAAGGCGAGGATCTTGCCGATCTGCGCAGAGAGCTTTTCCACGATGGGCCGGGGCGTGCCGGCGGAGACAAAGATCGCGTTCCAGGAGTTGATCTCGAAGCCAGGCAAACCCGCCTGCGCGAAGCTGGGAATGCTCAGGCCCGGCAACGGCTTGTCGCCGGTGTAGGCCAGTGCCCGCAGCTTGCCGGCCTTGATGTGCCCGGTCACCGCGGTAGGCACCGAGAACATGGCCTTGACCTGGCCGCCGAGCAGGTCGTTGATGGCTGGGCCGCCGCCCTTGTAGGGGACGCTGTTCATCTTGACGCCGGCCTGCATGCCGAAATATTCGCCCGCCAGGTGGTTGGGGTTGCCGTTGCCGGAGATGGCGTAGTCGATCGTGCCGGGCTTGGCCTTGGCCAGCGCGATGAACTCGCGCAGGTTGTTGGCGGGCACCGAGGGGTGCACCACCAGCACGAAGTCGCTGCGCACGATGCTGGCGATTGGCTGGAAGTCCTTGAAGCTGTCGTAGGGCAGGTTGGGAACGAGTAGCGAATTGATCAGGTGTGTGCTCGCCGTGTAAAGCAGGGTGTGGCCGTCGGCGGGCGCTTTGAGCAGGGCCTCGGTGCCGATGATGGTGTTGGCGCCCGGCTTGTTGTCGACGATGACCGGCTTGCCCCATTCCTCGGTGAGCTTCTGGGCAATGATGCGCGCCACCGGGTCGGTGCTGCCGCCGGCCGGGAAGGGCAAGATGATGCGCATGCCCTGGTTGGGGAAGGGCGCCTGGGCCCAGGCGACGCCGCACAGGGCCAGAAGCAGAACCGACGCGCGTTTGGCGAGGGCGGAGAGGATGGTCATGGCAAGGACTCCGTAAAAAATGATAGCGCTAACTTCAAGGGCTGCCCGGCAGGCTAGGCAAGCGGCGCGGTGCTGTCAAGGGCGCTAACCCCGGGCGCAGGGGGGATTATTTTGGTGCGTGGATTGTTCGTTAATGGTGCATGGGCGGCGCGTGCGGTTCACGAGGGCTGCGGGGGGCATTCGTCGGGGGCCAGACCCCCCCTGGCGCAGCGCGGCCCCTTGATTGACCCAGGGTACTGATAGCGCTATCATTTGAGGATGTGCCCCGACCACGGCCCCTGGGTAGTTTCAGCCGCTTTGGACTGGCTGGAAACCCACGCGCCTGCGGCTTGCTTGAGCCCGGCGGCACCTGCAACCACAGCGGCGCACTTAACCCCCGCGGCGCGCGCAACCTCAGCGGCGCGCCGGTGGCCCCCCGTCTGCACGCCATGCGCCTGACCGAGGACCTCGCCCGCTTCGTTGCCGACCTGCGCTTTGAGGACCTGCCCTCGGGTGCCTTGCCCTTCATCCGCATCGGCTTCACCGACACCTTTGCCACCTGGGTGGCCGGCCGCCATTCACAGGAGGCCCGGCTGCTACGCGCGGCGCTGGAGCCTGCCCCCGGCGCCTGCCGGTTGCTGGTCGACCAGGGGACCGCCAGCGCGCCCGATGCAGCTTGTATCAATGCGACCGCTGCCCATGCGCTCGACTACGACGACGCCGCCCAGCGCGGGCATATCAGCGTGGTGGTGGTGCCGGCCCTGCTGGCCGAGGCGCAGGTGCTGGGCGCGAGCGGTCGCCAAATGGTGGCCTCCTATGCCGCCGGCTACGAGACCTGGGCCGAGTTGATGCGGCGCGAGCCTGACCACTATCACAACCACAGCTGGCACCCCACCGGTGTCTTCGGTTCCCTGGCCGCCGCCGCGGCCTGCGCCAGCCTGCGCGGACTCGGCGCCGCCCAGACCTGCCACGCGCTGGCCATTGCGGCCTCGCAGTCGGCAGGCCTGATCGCCAATTTCGGCACCATGACCAAGCCTTACCACGCCGGCCGCGCTGCGCAGGCGGGTGTGATGGCGGCGCGCCTGGCCCAGGGCGGCTACACCGGCACTCCCGATGCGCTCGAGCACCCCAAGGGGCTGATGGCGGGCCTGTCGCCGGCGGGCCGGGTGGACCTGGCCTCGCCGGTGCAGGCAGGTCGCGACTGGAAGTTGCCGGTGGGTGGGGTGAACGTGAAGAAGTACCCGTCTTGCTTCGCCGCACACCGATCTATCGATGGCATGCTGGGCCTGATTCAGGACACAGACCTTACCCCCGAGCAGGTGGAGAAGGTCGAAGTGACCATCAGCCGGCGCAACCGGTCCACCCTGCGCTACGCCCAGCCCCAGACGGTCCCGGAGGCCAAGTTCAGCGTGCAATTTGCCATGGCTGCAGCCCTGATCGCACGTGGCTGCGGGCTGATGGAGCTGCGCGAAGAGTTCGTCTTGCGCGCCGACGTGCAGGCCCTGATGCGGCGCGTCGAGGTGCTGCCCGAGGACCGCGAAGACGCCACCCGCCCCGGCGAAGCGCCAGAGGACATCGTCACCGTGCACACCCGTGACGGACGCGCGCTGACGTGCTCCGTCGACTATGTGCGCGGCGGTCCCGAGCGGCCGCTGGCCACCGGCGAGTTGCGCACCAAGTTCAACGACTGCCTGGCCCATGGCGGCCTGCAAGCCGCACCCGGGCCGCTCTTCGACGCCCTGATGTCGATCGACACCTTGCCCGGCACCGACACGCTCTATGCCCTGGCAGCCTCCTGATTGAACGACTTAAAAACCTGAGAAAACCATGCACGCTACCGACAACACCGCATCCGGTTCCTACACCCTGCCGCCCGAGATTCAGGAGTTCTGCGAGGTCGCCCGCCGCATCGTGCGCGACGAGCTGATGCCGCGCGAGCAAGAGTGGCTGAGCAGCCCCAACCATGCCTATGGCATGCGCGAACTGCCGGCAATCCGCGCGGTGTTCAACACCGAGGTGGCGGCGCACCTGGAGAAGATCGCCCGCGACACGGGCCTCTTCTACCTGATGGTGCCCGAGGCATACGGCGGCCCGGGCCTGGGTTTGCTGGCACAGGCGGCCATCCTCGAGCAGCTGTACTACTCGCCCATCATGCTGCCGATCGCCAATGTGCCCAACATCCTGTACGAGTGCCAGGGCGACCAGATCGACCGCTTCTTGAAGCCGGTGATCGAGGGCACCAAGGTGACCGCCTTTGCCCAGACCGAACCCGACGCGGGCTCTGACCCGGGCGGCATGATGCAGACCCGGGCGGTGCGCAAGGGCAATGGCTGGGTGCTCAATGGCACCAAGATGTGGATCTCTAACGCCCACGAGTGCGACTTCATGATGGTGCAAGCGGTGACCGACCCCGACAAGCGCCAGCGCGGGGGCATCACCATGTTCCTGGTCGACCGCAAAAACCCCGGCCTGCGGGTTGAGGTTCCTGGCATCCGCACCTGGTTGTCGACGATTGCCAAGCAGCATGTGGTGCACTTTGACGACCTCTATGTTCCGGACGAGGACGTGCTTGGCGAGGTTGGCAAGGGCTTCAGCCTGGGCCAGCGCTGGCTCACCATTCACGACCGCCTGCTGCGCGGGCCCTATGCCCTGGGCAAGATGCAGCGCGCGCTGGACATGTCGGTCGACTGGGCCAAGCAGCGGGTCACCTTCGGCAAGCCGCTTTCCGAGCGCCAGGCCATCCAGTGGCACCTGGTCGACATGCACATCGACATCCAAGCCCTGCGCTCCATGACCTACGAGATGGCCGCGCGAGCCGACAGCGGCGAGGACGTTCGCACCGAAGCGGCGCTGGTGAAGTTGTGCTCCAGCGAGTGGGGCGCGCGCTGCGTGGACCATGCCATCCAGGTGCACGGCGCCATGGGCGAGTCGCTGGACTTGCCGCTCACGCTGTTCTACCGCGTCCTGCGCCACACCCAGATCGGCGGTGGCACCAGTGAAATCCAGCGCATCCTGATTGCGCGCAAGCTGCTAGGCAAGTGATGCCGTCCGCTCTGGAGGGCGTGCGCGTCCTCGACCTCGGCTTTGGTATCGCAGCGCCGCTCGCAGCCCGCATCCTGGGCGACTTCGGCGCCGACGTGGTGAAGGTCGAACCCGCCGGTGCCGGCGACCCCGCGCGCCAGCTGGCGCCGCGCCTGGAGGAGGGGCCCGAGGCCGAGCGCAGCCTGATGTTTGCCTATCTGAACTGGAACAAGCGCGGGCTCCAGCTGGATCTGGATTCACGCGAGGGACAGGCCGCGATCCGCCGTTTGGTCGAGTCCTGCGACATCGTGATCGAGGGCTGGCGGCCCAGGCAACTGGCCGCCCTGGGCCTGGCACCAGCGCAGATGATGGCCTGGAACCCCCAGCTGGTGGTGGTCTCGGTGAGTGACTTCGGCCAGTCCGGTCCCTACGCGCACTATGCCGGCAGTGACCTGGTGCACCAGGCCATGAGCGGCATCATGCAGATCAGCGGCTCCGCCGATCGCGCGCCCCTCAAGCACGGCCTCAATCAGGCCTACCTCGGTGCGGGACTCAATGCCGCCTATGCGGCGCTGGCCGCGCATTGCGCGGCGGAGCGCGATGGCGTCGGTGATCATGTGGACCTGTCGGTGCAGGAGTGCCTGGTCTCCGAACTGGTGACCTGCGAGACCTACTACACCTTCATGGGCGCCATCCAGGGCCGCCGCCTGCCAGTGCAGGACCCCTATTCGGGCGCGCCCATTCCAACGCGCTACGGCTACCTCTCCTTCCAGGCCAGCCTGGCTGTTCCCAACGAAACCTTCGCGGACCTGTTCCGTTGCGAGGCCTTGCGTGACCCGAAATTTGCCAGCAACAAGCTGCGCTCGCAGCATGTGCAGGAGGCGCGTGACCTCATCGCCGCCGCGGTGAAGGACCGGGACGCCAAGGACATTTTTCTGGAGGGCTCCCGCCTGCGCGCCCTGATGGGCGTGGTGCAGACCGCCCCCGACCTGCTGGCTTGCGAGCAGCTGGCGCAGCGCGGTCTCTGGGTGGACGTCGAGCACCCGAGCGGGCGCAGTTTCCGCTACCCGGGCGAACTCGCCCGTATGACCGGTACCCCGACCCGCGTCACACGACGCGCGCCCATGCTCGGCGAGCACAACGATGAGGTGCTCGAGGCCTGGGCTGGACGCGCCACACCCGCCGCTTCGCCGGCTACATCGTCCGCACCACCCGTGGTACCCGCCCCGGGCTCGGCCCGTCTGCCGCTGGAAGGCCTGCGGGTGCTGGACCTGGCCACGGTGATTGCAGTGCCCTACATGGCCGCCCTTCTGAGCGACTTGGGCGCCGAGGTGATCAAGATCGAGTCACCGCGCAAGCTTGACCCGACCCGCCAGGGGGTACTCACCACTTACCTGGACAACGACGCCAGCGTGGACGGCATCAATCGCTCGGGCATGTTCCAGGTGGTCAACCGGGGCAAGCGCTCCATCGTCATCGACATGGGGACCGACGAGGGCAAGGCGCTGCTGCGGGACCTGGTGGCCCATGCCGACATCGTCGTCGACAACTTCACCCCGCGGGTGATGGACAGTTGGGGCCTCGGCCATGAGGCGCTGCTGGCGATCAACCCGCGTCTGATCTACCTGTCCAACACCGGCTACGGGTCGACTGGCCCCTGGCGCAATTTCCCCAGCCAGGGCACCACCCTGGAGGTCACCATGGGCATTGCCGCCTACACCGGTTACCGGGGTGACCCGCCTTGGAAGGTGGGGCAGTCCTATCCCGACTTCCTGGCCTGCTGGACCGGCCTCGCCGCCCTGTTCTCTGCGCTGCGCCATGTGCGACGTGGCGGCGCTGGCCAGTGGATCGACCTGGGCATGTACCAGGTGGGCGCGGCCCTCATTCCTGAGGCCCTGCTGCAGTACCAGATCGACGGCAGCCAGCCCGAGCGAATCGGCAATGAGCATGCCCAGTTCGTTCCGAGCAATGTCTACCCCTGCCTCGGCGAGGACCGCTGGCTCGCCCTCACGGTCGAGACCGATATCCAATGGCAAACCTTGACCCGGCTGATGGCCGCCACCGGCCATCAGGTGCCTGAGGACCTGTGGTCCGCTGCGCAGCGCCAGGCGCGGCGCGTCGAGGTCGACGCGCTCGTGGCCGCCTGGGTGGCAGGCCAGGACGGCCTGCTGGTGATGCACCGGCTGCAGGCCGCCGGCATCGCCTGCGGGCCGGTGATGAACAACCGCGACCTGCTGCTCGACCCCCACCTGGCCTGGCGCGGTTTTCACGAGCGGGTGGACCTGCCTGCGCCGATGGGGGTGAGGCCCATCATGGGACGGCCCTGGAAGCTGGCCAACCGCGATGTCCACATCCGCCACCCAGGGCCCCGCTATG
>NZ_JARXAB010000081.1 GCF_029866045.1 Ramlibacter sp.
GGAAGCTGGCAATGGGCACGCCGAACTGCTTGCGGGTGTTCATGTAGTCGGCGGTGAGCGTCATGGTGAACTCCATCGCGCCCACGCCCTCTGCGCAGGTGGCGGCGATGCCGATGTCCACTGCATGCTCGAGCGCGGCGAGGCCGTCGGTGGTGATCAGTGTGGCCTGTGCATCGGCCAGCGTGAGCTCGCCGGCGCGACTGCCATCCTGGGTCACATAGCCAGTGGCGGTGACGCCTGCGGCGCCGCGCTCGACCAGAAACAGCGCCATCTGGCCACCGGCCATCGCAGGCACCAGGTAGGCGTCGGTGCGGTCGCCGCCAGGCACCACGCTCTTGGTACCGGTGAGCGTCCAGCCACCGGCGTTTCGTGCGGTGGTGGTGCAGCGGTCTAGGTGCCAGCGGGCAGCGCGCTCGTGGTACGCCAGCACCACCAGGGCCTCGCCGGAGGCGATGCGAGGCAGCCAGTCGGCCTGCACCGCCTCGGGTGCGTAGCCATGGATCACGCCGCTGGCCACCAGGGTCTGCAGCAGGGGCTCGAGCACCATGCCGCGCCCCAGTTCCTCCATCACCACCATGGCCTCCATCGGACCCATGCCCATGCCGCCAAGCGCTTCGGGCACATACAGGCCGGTGAGGCCTAACTCGGCGAGCTCGGCGTAGGCCGCGCGGTCGAGACCACCCGCCTTGACCGCGGCGCGGCGCTTGTCAAAGCTGTAGCTGCGCGCCACCCACTTTTGCACGGCGTCGCGCAGTTGCTGCTGGTCGTCTGAAAAATCGAAGTTCATGCTGTGTTCCTCAGCCCAAGACGGTTTGGGCCACGATGTTGCGCTGCACCTCGTTGGAGCCGCCGTAGATCGTGGTCTTGCGCACATTGAAATAGGCGGCGGCCATGGGGGCCAGGCCTGTTGCGCCACCAGGGAAGTCGCCTTGCCAGCCCGCCTGCATCGCCTCACGCATGAAGGGCAGGGCGTAAGGGCCGCCGGCGAGCATCATCAGCTCGGTGTAGCGCTGCTGGACCTCGCTGCCGCGGATCTTGAGCAGGCCCGCGATGTCCAGCGAGCTCTTGCCCGAGGTCTCGGCCGAGAGCACCCGCAGCACCATCATCTCCAGCGCCACCACCTCGACCTCGAGCTTGGCGATCTCGTCGCGAAAGCGGGTGTCGTCCCACACGCCCTCTTGCCTAGCCACCTGCTTCAGGCGCTCGAGCTCACGCTTGGCGCGGTTCACGTCGGCGATGTTGGTGCGTTCGTGGGCCAGCAGGTACTTGGCATAGGTCCAGCCCTTGTTCTCCTCGCCCACCAGGTTCTCCGCCGGCACCTCCACGTTGTCGAACCAGACTTCGTTCACTTCATGACCGCCGTCGAGCATGATGATCGGCCGCACCTGCACGCCCGGTGACTTCATGTCGATCAGCAGGAAAGAAATGCCGGTCTGGGGCTTGCCCGAGTTGTCGGTGCGCACCAGGCAGAAGATCCAGTCGCCGTACTGGCCCAGGGTGGTCCAGGTCTTCTGGCCGTTGACGATGTACTTGTCGCCCTGGCGCTCGGCCCGGGTCTTGAGGCTGGCCAGGTCCGAGCCCGAGCCGGGTTCAGAGTAGCCCTGGCTCCACCACACCTCGCCGGTGGCGATGCCGGGCAGAAAGCGCTTTTGCTGCTCGGGTGTGCCAAAGGCCATGATCACCGGCGCCACCATCACCGGGCCGAAAGGCACCACCCTGGGCGCGCCAGCCAGGGCGCACTCTTCTTCGAACAAGTGGCGCTCGACGGCGTCCCAACCCGGGCCGCCAAAGGCGGTGGGCCAAGCATGGCCGAGCCAGCCCTTCTTGCCCAGAATCTTCGCCCAGCGCTGCATGTCCTCGCGACTCAGGTGCAGGTGGTGGTTCACCTTGTGGGCAATGTCGGTGGGCAAGCTCTCGCCCACCCAGGCGCGGATGGTTTCTCGGAATCGCTGTTGTTCGGGGGTAAAGGCCAGATCCATGGGCGGGGTCTCCAATTGATCGCCGTTTTTAGCACGATCGTGCTTTTCATTTTGTCGGTGGATGTCCGTCGCGCGACATGAGCCGCCGGGTGGGGTGGGCCATGCGGCTGGGGATAATCGCCCTCTCCATGAAGAACATCGTGATCCTGATCTCGGGCGGCGGCTCCAATATGGTGGCCATCGTTCGCGCCGCCCGGCAGGAGGACTGGGCCCAGCGACCGGGCGCCCGTGTGGCCGCCGTCATCAGCAACCGTCCCGATGCCCGGGGCCTGTCCCTGGCCCAGGAAATGGGCGTGCCCACTGCCGTGGTGGACCACAAGCAGTACGAAGGCCGAGAAGCCTTCGAAGCCGATCTGGCCGCCGCCATCGACGCCCACCAGCCCGCCCTGGTGGTGCTGGCCGGCTTCATGCGCATCCTCACTCCCGGCTTCGTGAACCGCTACGCGGGGCGCCTGGTCAACATCCATCCCTCGCTGTTACCCGCCTTTCCGGGGCTGCACACTCACCAGCGCGCCATCGAGGCGGGCTGCAAGTTCGCTGGGGCGACCGTGCACCTGGTCACCGCCGAGCTGGACCACGGCCCGATCCTGGCGCAGGCCATGGTTCCGGTGCTCGAGAGCGACAATCCAGACACGCTGGCGGCGCGCGTGCTGACCCAGGAGCATCAGATCTACCCCCGGGCGGTGGCCAGCCTGCTGGCCCGATCACCGCAACATCCCGCGGCCTGAGCTGCGGGCCCGCCTGTCCGACCTGTCGCCTTCCGGCCCTCCGGCCCCCTCACGAATTCTGGAAACCCCCATGCATCCCAAAGCCCTGCTTGACGCCTGCGCCGAACTGGTGGGCCTGACCCTCCGGCTGGAGCACCCGGCCGACTCGGTGGTCTCGCGCTACTTTCGCGACCATCGGCAACTCGGCCCGCGTGAGCGCGCCACCCTGGCCGAGACGACCTACACGGTGCTGCGACACAAGCTGCGCTTCGAGCATTTCGCCCCCTCAGGAAGCGGACCGCGCGAGCGCCGCCTTGCGATTCTGGGCTTTGCGGGCCCGCGTGACTTCCTTAAGAGCGCGCTCAATGACCAGGAAAAGGGCTGGCTCGACGCCTGTGACGGGGTGCGCGACGAAGACCTGCTAGAGCGCCATCGTCACAGCCTGCCCGAGTGGCTGGTGCAGCCGCTCAGGGAGCAATTGGGCGACGAATTCATGGCGCTGGCCCAGGTGCTCAACGAACCCGCGCCGCTGGACCTGCGGGTCAACAGCCTGAACTCCAAGCGTGAGGACATCCAGAAGGAACTCAAGGCCGTGGGCATTGCCTCGCAGCCCACGCCCTATTCGCCCTGGGGCCTTCGACTGGCGGGCAAGCCGGCCCTGACCAAGCTCGAAGCTTTCACACGCGGCGCGATCGAAGTGCAAGACGAAGGCTCGCAGCTACTCGCTGCCCTGGTCGACCCCAAGCGCGGCGAAATGGTGGTGGACTTCTGCGCCGGAGCCGGTGGTAAGACCCTGGCCTTGGGCGCGGCCATGCGCAGCACCGGGCGCCTGTACGCCTTCGATACCTCGGCCCACCGGCTCGATGCCCTGAAGCCCCGCCTGGCCCGCAGCGGCCTGTCGAATGTGCACCCGGCGGCCATCGCGCACGAGCGCGACGAACGCATCAAGCGCCTGGCCGGCAAGATCGACCGGGTGCTGGTGGACGCGCCCTGCTCGGGCCTGGGCACGCTGCGGCGTAACCCGGACCTCAAGTGGCGGCAGTCGCCCCAGGCGGTGGCCGAGCTCACCGTCAAGCAATTGGCCATCCTGCGTAGCGCGGCCCGCCTGGTCAAACCCGGTGGCCGGCTCGTCTATGCCACCTGCAGCCTGCTGCGGGAGGAGAACGAAGGCATCGCCGAGGCCTTTGCCCAGGCCGAGGCGGGCTGGAAGTTGGTGCCCGCTGTCCAGGCCCTGGCACCGCTCAAGCTGGGCGACGCGCAGGCCCTGTGCCGTGGCGACTTCCTGCGTCTGTGGCCGCATCGGCATGGCACCGATGGTTTTTTTGCTGCCGTCTGGGAGCGAACCTGAGGCGGGCGCGGGCGCAATTTGATCGCTTTCATCGGGGGCAGAGCCTCTAAGTCTCCATTTCGCTGGTGTTGAATGGCCCCGGCCCCTAGAATTGGGGCGTTTGCCCTTCCACGGAATACCCGACCCCATGCTGCTTCCCGACTGGCCGGTGCTCAATTCAGTGATCGATCTGTTCGCCCATGGTCTTTTGGACCTGAGCGTCTGGCAGGTCATCCTGTACACGCTGATCACCACCCACTTCACCATCGCCGCCGTCACGATTTTCCTGCACCGAGCGCAGGCCCATCGCGCGCTCGATCTGGGTCCCATCCCCTCGCATTTTTTCCGCTTCTGGCTCTGGCTGGGAACCGGCATGGTCACCAAGGAGTGGGTGGCCATTCACCGCAAGCACCACGCCAAGTGCGAGACCGCCGAAGACCCGCACAGCCCCCAGACCCGCGGCATTGACACTGTGCTTTGGCGCGGCGCCGAGCTCTATCGCACGGAAGCCAAGAACCAGGAGACCATCTCCAAGTACGGTCACAGCACGCCCAACGACTGGATCGAGCGCAACCTCTACACCCGTCACAGCGCGCTCGGCGTGTCCCTCATGCTGATTCTCAACATCGTCCTGTTTGGTGCCCTGGGTGCCACCGTCTGGGCGGTGCAGATGCTCTGGATTCCTATCACTGCTGCCGGCATCATCAACGGCATCGGCCACTACTGGGGCTATCGCAACTTCGAGGCGCCCGACGCCAGCACCAACATCTCGCCCTGGGGCATCGTCATCGGTGGCGAAGAACTGCACAACAACCACCACACCTACCCGACCGCGGCCAAGTTCTCGGTCAAGCCCTATGAGTTCGACCTAGGCTGGGCGTACATCCGCGCCTTCGAGATGATCGGCTGGGCCAAGGTCAAGAAGGTGCCGCCCAAGCTGCAACTCGGTGAGATCCGCCCGGTCGCCGACGAGAAGACCCTGGAGGCCATCATCGCCAACCGCTACGAGGTGATGGCCGGCTTCGCCCGCGAACTGCGCCGTGCAGCCAAGGAAGAAATTGCTCAGCTCCAGGCCAAGGGCCATGACCTGGCGCCGGTGAAAGCCGCCCATCGTTGGCTCCACCGTGACGATGACCGGGTGCCGGCCGACGCGCGTGACCAGGTGGCCCAGGCCCGCGCTGCCTCGCCGGTCATCGACAAGATGATGACCATGCGCGAGGAACTGCGCCAGGTCTGGATGAATACCACCCTCACCCGACCCCAGCTGGCTGCCGACCTGCAGGCTTGGTGCCAGCGCGCCGAGAGCAGCGGCATTGCCCGCCTGCAGGCCTTCTCGCAGCAGCTGCGAGCGGCGCACGCCTGAGGCGCTCAGGCCCCAAGAAAAAGCCCTGTAGTGCGGGGCTTTTTCTTGTCTTTTGCCGCGGTGTCGTTTTGCAACCTTGTACGTGGCCAGCGTTGCACTTGACTCCGCCTGTTGATGGCGACCAGGGGTCGACCAGATACTTCAAAAAACATCCTCACGTGGCACTGTGCTATCCCGATTGAAGACGGGCTCGTCTTGGCCAAAGAGGGGTGAATGGCGCATCAACTCGAGCAGGTTTTCCCGGTTGCCTGTGAGTTGGTCATACATTTCTCGAGAGACGACCACGGCCGTCGGTCGGCCCTGGTCGCTGATTTCCTGCGGGCCCTCCTGGGTGGCTCGTCGCACTACCTCTGAGAAATGGGCTTTTGCGTCCTGGAACTGCCAAGTTTGCATGAATGGCCTCCGAGGGACTGATTGATCGCAGAGTCTGAAACACTGGTCCTACGACAGGACTCAGAGCGGCCGCCCCAAGCGCTTCTCCACCTCTCGCCGCTCCCACTCGGGCCCCAGGACCCGGAAGGGATTGAAAATCTGGAGGCCGTGCGACAGCACGCCAAGGCCCCAGCCGCCGATCACCCACAGCGACCACAAGTGGCTGGGGCGGGTCAAGAGGTTGATGGCCACTAGGAGTGTGCAGACTAGAACGTACTGGGCCAGGTGCAGGTAAAAGGCCCGCAGCTGGCGCACTTGCCTGAAGGCCTTGGCTTCCTCCTGCTCGGCGGTGTTGGCGGTCGATGGGGTCATGGGGGTCTCCGGGTGAAGGCTGGCGTAGTCGATCTCGAACACGGCCGCGAGGGACTTGAGCGTTTCCATGCTGGCCGGCTGACCGGCTTCCAGGCGCTGGATCGTCCGCGCACTCAGGCCGCTGGCCTGTGCCAGCTGCTGCTGGGACCAACCCCGTTGCAGTCGCAATTTCTGGATCAACATGAATGTGTCCCTCGACGGCTATGACGCCCTGATACTGGCATCTCCGGCCTGATTGTGCGACGACACGGCCACGACAGCGCCGCGTCTTTGCCCCGACAGCGAGAGCTGTCCAAAGAAAAAGCCCCGCAGTGCGGGGCTTTTTGCAGGGTGAGAGAGGCCGAATTACTTCAGCTTCACTTCCTTGTACTCGACGTGCTTGCGTGCCTTCGGGTCGAACTTCATGATCGACATTTTCTCGGGCATCGTCTTCTTGTTCTTGCTCGTGGTGTAGAAGTGGCCAGTGCCCGCTTGGGACTCCAGCTTGATCTTTTCGCGTCCGCCTTTGCTCGCCATTTTGAATCTCCTTGATTAGGCTTGGCCGCGGGCACGCAGGTCCGCCAGCACGGTGTCAATGCCCTTCTTGTCGATGAGGCGCAATGCGGCGCTCGACACGCGCAGTCGCACCCAGCGGTTCTCGCTCTCAACCCAGAAACGGCGGTATTGCAGGTTCACTTCGAACCGGCGCTTGGTCTTGTTGTTGGCGTGGGACACATTGTTCCCCACCATCGGGCCTTTGCCCGTCACTTCGCATACGCGTGCCATCAAGCACTCCTTCAACGGCGGTCACGTCGTGAGCGCCTCACCTCGCCAGAAAGGGTGGCGGTAACCCGTTTTGCCGTCCGAATGCCTTCCCAGGCCGAAGCAGCAAAGCCCGCGATTATAGCCGGGCCACAAGGCCCTTTTGCTGGATTGCGCTGCGTCTGGGCGTTAGCAATCCGACCCCGGGGCCCCGGCAAGACGCCTTTGCTATGCTTTTTGACTACTCAGTCCTGCTGCTCGAGGAAGCGCTGGGCGTCCAGCGCCGCCATGCAGCCGGTGCCGGCGCTGGTGATGGCCTGGCGGTAGATATGGTCCTGCACGTCGCCAGCGGCGAACACGCCGGGCACGCTGGTCTGGGTGGCAAAGCCGTTGTTGCCGCTGCGGGTCACGATGTAGCCGTCCTTCATTTCCAGTTGCCCCTGGAAGATGCCGGTGTTGGGTGAGTGGCCGATGGCGATGAAGCAACCCTTGAGTGTCACGTCTTCGGTGGCGCCGGTGCGGGTGTCCTTGATGCGGATGCCGGTCACGCCCGTGGCGTCGCCGAGTACCTCGTCCAGGGTGTTGAACACCTTGAGCTCGATCTTGCCTTCGGCCACTTTTTGCATCACCTTGTCGATCAAGATTGGTTCGGCGCGGAACTTGTCTCGGCGGTGTACCAGGTAGACCTTGCGTGCGATGTTAGACAGGTACAGCGCCTCTTCGACCGCGGTATTGCCGCCGCCGATCACGCAACAAATTTCGCCACGGTAGAAAAAGCCGTCGCAGGTGGCGCAGGCGCTCACGCCCTTGCCCATGAAGGCCTCCTCGGAGGGCAGGCCCAGGTAGCGGGCCGACGCGCCCGTGGCGATCACCAGGCTGTCGCAGGTGTACTGGCCGCTGTCCCCGGTGAGGGTGAATGGGCGCTTGCTGAAATCGACCTGATTGATGTGGTCGAACACTATCTGGGTGTTGAAGCGCTCCGCATGCTCCTGGAAGCGCTGCATCAGCTCCGGTCCCTGCACACCGTGCACATCAGCGGGCCAGTTGTCGACTTCAGTGGTGGTCATCAACTGGCCGCCCTGCGCGATGCCAGTGATGAGGAGCGGTTGCAGGTTGGCGCGGGCCGCATAGATGGCGGCGGTGTAGCCGGCCGGGCCGGAGCCCAGGATGATGACTTTGGCGTGTTGGCTGCTCATTTGGGTAAATCTCCCGGGCCAGACCCCATGGAGGAGGCGGGCCCGATTACATTCGGCTCGAGTCGGGGGAGTATCGCGCCGTTCCATAAGGACGGTACGCGGGCTTTTCGATGGCTCCGATTGTAAGAACCGATCACCTGCACGAGGAACGCCATGTCCATGCTGTCCAACCTCGAGCTCATTCGCCGGGTGCCCTTGTTTGCCCTGCTCACCACCGACCACGCAGAAATCGTGGCCGATGCGGTGGTCAAGCGCCGCTTCAAGCGGGGCGAGGTGGTGGTGGCACAGGGAGAGAAGTCCAACATCCTGTTCATCATCCTCACCGGCCGGGCCCGGGTCATCACCGCCGACCGCCGCGGCCGGGAGGTCATCCTCGCCACCTTGCAGCCCGGCGACTACCTCGGGGAAATGAGCCTGATCGACAACCAGGCCCACTCAGCCACCGTGCGCGCCGAGATTCAGACCGATATGCTCTCCCTGGCCCGGGCCGAGTTCGCCCGCTGCCTGCCGGACAACAGCTCCATGGCCTACGCCATCATGAAAGGCTTGGTCCTGCGCCTGCGACAGGCCGACCGCAAGATCGAATCTCTGGCCCTGATGGATGTCTACGGCCGCGTGGCGCGAGCGCTTCTGGAGTTTGCTCAGCCCGACCGTGAGGGACGTCTGGCGATCCGCGACCGGATCTCCCGGCAGGACATCGCCAAAATGGTCGGCGCGTCGCGCGAGATGGTCAGCCGCGTGATGAAAGACCTTGAAGAGCGGGGCTTCGTCGAGACCCGCGAAGATGGTTCTATGCTGATCCGGGAACAACTGGGCTCGCTAGGCTAAGCTGTGGGTTTGGCGCCGTATCTCCGCCGGGGTGGAGTCGGCCGTCAACGACACGCCTGACTGATGACGTACTCGCTCAACACCCTAGAAAACCGCGACGGCGGCAATGCCGCCTTGCCGCGTGCAGCCCTGGGCCGTTTTGGCCAGGAAATCGCCCTGCTGCTGGGCGCTGTCACCCTGGTGTTCTGGTGTCTGGCGCTCCTGACCCATTCGGCCCAGGACGCGGCTTTTTTCACCTCTGGCGCCGGCACGCCCAACGCCAACTGGGGTGGTCGCCTGGGTGCTTATCTGGCCAACACGAGTTACTTCGCCCTGGGCTATTCGGTCTGGTGGTGCGTCGCCGCCGGATGGCGCACTTGGTTCACCGCCTTGGCCCGCTGGCTGCGGGCTGCGGAGGCAGTCGAAGCTGCCCAACCGATGACCGCCGGACGCGTGTGGCGCCAGCGCATCCTCTTCTGGATGGCGCTGGCCGTGCTGCTGTCTGCCAGCGCGGGGCTGGAGTGGTCGCGCCTGTACAGGATTGAGCCGCTGTTGCCCGATCATGCGGGTGGCGCCCTGGGCTGGCTGGTCGGACCATTGGCTGTGCGCTGGCTGGGTTTCAGCGGCTCGGGCCTGCTGGCCATTGTGGCGGTGGTGTTGTCTTCTGCGGTGGTGCTGCGCTTTTCCTGGGGACAGGTGGCTGAGCGTATTGGCGCGCGCATTCACGGGTTCTTTGAGGCCCGCCGCGAGCAGCGCGAGATGGCCGAAGACCTGGCCCTGGGTCAGCAGGCGGCCCGAGAGCGCGAGGAAACGGTGCTGGAAGAGCGCATCGAAAACGAAGAGCAGCACCCGACCCCGGTGCTGATCGAGCCCTTGATGGTGGAGGTGCCCCGCAGCGAGCGGGTGGCCAAGGAGCGGCAAAAGCCCTTGTTCCAGGAACTCAAGGACAGCAACCTGCCCCAGGTCGACCTGCTCGACTCGGCCCAGACCCGCCAGGAGACCGTCTCGCCCGAAACGCTGGAGATGACCTCGCGCCTGATCGAGAAAAAGCTCAAGGACTTCGGCGTCGAGGTGCGTGTGGTGCTGGCCCAGCCCGGCCCCGTCATCACCCGCTACGAGATCGAGCCTGCCACTGGCGTGAAGGGTTCGCAGGTGGTCAACCTCGCCAAGGACCTGGCGCGCTCGCTGTCGCTCGTGTCGATCCGTGTCATCGAGACCATCCCTGGCAAAAACTATATGGCCCTCGAACTGCCCAACGCCAAGCGGCAGTCGATCCGCCTGTCGGAGATCCTGGGCTCCCAGGTCTACAACGAGGCCAAGTCCATGCTGACCATGGGCCTGGGCAAGGACATCATCGGCAACCCGGTGGTCGCCGATCTGGCCAAGATGCCGCACGTGCTGGTGGCCGGCACCACCGGTTCGGGCAAGTCGGTGGGCATCAACGCGATGATCCTTTCGCTTCTCTACAAGGCCGAGGCCCGCGACGTGCGCCTGTTGATGATCGACCCCAAGATGCTGGAGATGTCGGTCTACGAGGGCATCCCACACCTGTTGGCGCCGGTGGTCACCGACATGAAGCAGGCGGCCCACGGCCTGACCTGGTGCGTGGCCGAGATGGAGCGCCGCTACAAGCTGATGTCCAAGCTGGGCGTGCGCAACCTGGCCGGCTACAACAGCAAGATCGACGAGGCCAAGTCGCGCGAGGCCTTCATCTACAACCCCTTCAGCCTCACGCCTGACAGCCCCGAGCCGCTCGAGCGCCTGCCGCATATCGTGGTGGTGATCGACGAGCTGGCCGATTTGATGATGGTGGTCGGCAAGAAGATCGAGGAGCTGATCGCCCGCCTGGCGCAAAAGGCGCGGGCCGCAGGCATTCACCTCATTTTGGCGACCCAGCGCCCCAGCGTGGACGTGATCACCGGCCTCATCAAGGCCAACATCCCGACCCGCATCGCCTTCTCTGTGGGCAGCAAGATCGACAGCCGCACCATCCTCGACCAGATGGGGGCTGAGGCCCTGCTGGGCATGGGCGACATGCTCTACATGGCCAGCGGCAGCGGGATCCCGGTGCGGGTGCACGGCGCCTTCGTCAGTGACGAAGAGGTCCACCGGGTGGTGGCCTACCTCAAGGAGCAAGGCGGTGAACCCAACTACATCGAGGGCGTGCTCGAAGGCGGTACCGTCGACGAGGACGGCGGCCTGCTCGGCGAAAGCGACGCCGGCGGCGAGAAGGACCCGATGTACGACCAAGCCGTGGAGGTGGTGCTCAAGAACCGCAAGGCCAGCATCTCGCTGGTGCAGCGTCACCTCAAGATCGGCTACAACCGCGCCGCGCGTCTGGTCGAGGACATGGAGAATGCGGGTTTGGTCAGCGCGATGAACGGCGCCGGCCAGCGCGATATCCTGGTCCCGTCCCGCAGCGAGTGAAGCCCGGAGTGTTTGCGATGCCTGTCCACCTGCCTGTTCATATGCCGCTTCCTGTCCGCGCCACTGCATCTGTGCCTGCTCAATGTCATGCGCCGCGACATGCCCCTGTGCCTGTCCCCGCGCCAATGCACCGCCTCCTTCTCCTGGCCTTGCTGGCCTTGACCGCTTTGCTCGGGCTGCTTTTGCCCCTGGCCGCGCGTGCCGACGGGGTGGAGGCGCTGGAGGCTTTCTTGCGCAGCACCAAGAGCGGCCGAGCCGATTTCACCCAGACAGTAACCGGGCCGGCCCGTGAGGGCCAGCCGGCGCGGGTGCGCCAGTCCAGCGGGCGCTTCGAGTTCCAGCGCCCCGACCGCTTTCGCTTCACCTACCTCAAGCCCTTTGCGCAGACGCTGGTGGCCGACGGCCAGACCTTGTGGCTGCACGACCCCGACCTTAACCAGGTCACTGCCCGGCGCCAGGGCCAGGCCCTGGCGAGCACGCCCGCGGCGCTGATCGCCGCTGCGCCCGACCTGGGCGCCTTGCGTCATGCCTTCGAGCTGTCTGCCCCACCCGAGCGTGACGTCCTGCAATGGGTAGTGGCCGTGCCGCGCCAGCGCGAGGGCGCCCTGCGCGAGCTGCGGGTGGGCCTGCGCGGCGCCGAACTAGCGGCGCTCGACATCGTCGACGGCCTGGGCCAGCGCTCGCAGATCCGCTTTGCGAAAGTGGAGGCCAATATCGCCTTGCCGGCCGACACCTTCCAGTTCAAGCCGCCTGCGGGCGCGGACGTGATTCGGCAGTAGGCGGGCGGCGACCCCCGCCCGTCACCTCCGTCACGCCCGAAGCCCCATCGGCCCCCCCGCATCCGTCGCCCGATCCGTCATGGCCACCCGCGCCCCGTCCTCCCCGGTCTCTGCTCACCCGCCCCTTGCCGAGCGCCTGCGCCCCGCCACCCTGGGCGAGGTGATCGGCCAGCAGCATCTGCTTGGCGAGGGCATGCCGCTGCGCATTGCCTTCGAGTCTGGCCAGCCGCACTCCTGCATCCTCTGGGGCCCGCCCGGTGTAGGCAAGACGACCATCGCCCGGCTGATGGCCCAGGCATTCGATGCCCAGTTCATCACCATCAGCGCGGTGCTGGGGGGCGTGAAGGACATCCGCGAGGCGGTGGAGCAAGCCCAGGCGGTGGCCAGTGGCCTGGACCCGCGCCGCACCATCGTCTTTGTCGACGAGGTGCACCGCTTCAACAAGAGCCAGCAAGACGCCTTTTTGCCGCATGTCGAGTCGGGGCTGTTCACCTTCATCGGTGCCACCACCGAGAACCCCTCCTTCGAGGTCAACTCGGCCCTGCTCTCACGGGCCGCGGTCTATGTGCTGCAGCCCCTGGCCGAGGACGATCTGGCGCAGCTGGTCACCCGTGCCCAGGCCCTGGGCGCGGTACCGGCGCTCGAGGACGCGGCACGCGAACGCCTGCTCGCCTACGCGGATGGCGACGCGCGCCGGCTCCTCAACACCTTGGAGACGCTCGCGGTCGCGGCCGCGGCGCAGAAGGTGGATACCCTCACCGACGCTTGGCTGCTCAAGGTGCTGGGCGAGCGCATGCGTCGCTACGACAAGGGGGGCGAGCAGTTCTACGACACCATCAGCGCCCTGCATAAAAGCGTGCGCGGTTCCGACCCCGACGCCGCCCTGTACTGGTTCGTGCGCATGCTCGATGGTGGTGCCGACCCTCGCTACATCGGCCGGCGGCTGGTACGCATGGCCATCGAAGACATTGGCCTGGCCGACCCGCGTGCCCTGCGCTTGGCGCTTGACGCCTGCGAGACCTACGAGCGCCTGGGCTCGCCCGAGGGCGAACTGGCCCTGGCCGAGGCGGTGGTCTACCTGGCCGTCGCCGCCAAGTCCAACGCGGTCTACAACGCCTATAAGCAGATGCGTGCCTTCGTGAAGGAGGACGGTACCCGCCCAGTGCCGCTGCACCTGCGCAATGCGCCCACGCGCCTCATGAAGCAGCTCGACTACGGCAAGGGCTACCGCTATGCCCACGACGAAGCCGGGGGCTATGCGGCCGGCGAGGACTACTTTCCCGAGGGCATGGCGCCGGCACGCTTTTATGAGCCGGTGGAGCGTGGGCTGGAGATCCGTATTGCCGAGAAACTTCGCCAGCTGCGGGCTCTGGATGCAGGCAGCCGGCCCGATGGTTCGGTGCAGGAGTAAGACCGCTGCTCGACGCGCGATGTAGGCAGGGGAAAACCCGGCGTCTTTCTCCGGTGAGAGGGAGGGCCCGCTCGCTAGAATCGCGCCCACTCACCCGCTCATCCCATGGCGGGTTTTTTGCTAGTTGGACGGAGCGGCCGGGCGATCCCTGGCCCCCAACCCTGGAG
Source organism: Ramlibacter sp. (assembly GCF_029866045.1). Taxonomy (GTDB): domain Bacteria; phylum Pseudomonadota; class Gammaproteobacteria; order Burkholderiales; family Burkholderiaceae_C; genus Ramlibacter. The sequence goes on from NZ_JARXAB010000081.1 coordinate 13,649, forward strand.
AACCGAATATGGACATCCTGCTGCAGCAGATCATCAATGGTCTGGTCCTGGGCAGCATGTACGCCCTGGTGGCCTTGGGTTACACCATGGTGTACGGCATCATCAACCTGATCAACTTCGCCCATGGCGAGGTGCTCATGGTGGGCGCGCTCACCAGTTGGGCCCTCATCGGCGTGATGCAGGACGGCATGCCTGGCGCGCCAGGATGGCTGATTCTCCTGCTGGCCCTGGTCATTTCCTGCGTGGTGGCCGCAGCGCTGAACTTCGTCATCGAAAAGGTCGCCTACCGGCCGCTTCGCAATAGCCCCAAGCTGGCGCCCCTCATCACCGCCATCGGCATGTCCATCTTGCTGCAGACGCTGGCGATGATCATCTTCAAGCCCAACTACAAGCCCTACCCGACTCTGTTGCCGGCCGTGCCGCTGGAGATCGGGGGCGCGGTCATCACCGTGACACAGGTGGTGATCCTGGCGGTCACTGCGCTCTCGCTGGCGGTGCTGATGTACCTGGTCAATCACACCCGGCTGGGCCGCGCTATGCGGGCCACCGCGGAGAACCCGCGGGTGGCGGCCCTCATGGGCGTCAAGCCCGACACGGTCATTTCGGCAACCTTCATCATCGGCGCGGTACTGGCCACCATCGCCGGTGTGATGTACGCCTCCAACTACGGCACCGTGCAGCACACCATGGGCTTTTTGCCTGGCCTCAAGGCCTTTACCGCCGCCGTCTTTGGCGGTATCGGCAACCTGGCTGGCGCGGTGGTGGGCGGCTTGCTACTGGGGCTGATCGAGTCCATCGGCTCGGGATACATTGGCGCGCTCACCGGCGGCGCGCTGGGCAGCCACTACACCGACATCTTTGCCTTCATCGTGCTGATCGTGGTTCTGACCCTGCGCCCCTCGGGCCTCTTGGGCGAGCGCGTGGCCGACCGGGCGTGAGAGGAGGGTACCGACCATGAACCTCATCGCCCACAAGCGCTCCCTGCTGATCTCCGCCCTGATCCTGTTGCTGCTGCCCCTGCTCCTGCAGTCCATGGGCAACTTCTGGGTCCGCATTGCCGACTTCGCCCTGCTCTATGTTCTGCTGGCCCTCGGGCTGAACATCGTGGTGGGCTTCGCCGGCCTGCTGGACCTGGGCTTTGTCGCCTTTTTCGCCATCGGCGCCTACATGTACGGGCTGATGGCCTCGCCGCATTTGGCCGAGAACTTCGCCTGGTTCGCGCAGATGTTTCCCGACGGCCTGCACACGCCGATCTGGCTGGTGATTCCGCTTTCGGCCCTGCTGGCGGGCATTCTCGGCGTGCTTCTGGGCGCGCCCACGCTCAAGCTGCGGGGTGACTACCTGGCCATCGTCACGCTGGGCTTTGGCGAAATCATCCGGGTTTTCCTCAACAACCTAGATCACCCGGTCAACATCACCAACGGCCCCAAGGGTCTGGGGCAGATCGACTCGATCAGCATCGCAGGCCTGAACCTGGGCAAGCGCCTGGACATCGGCTTCATGGAGTTGTCGTCCGTCACGCTCTACTACTACCTGTTCCTGGCGCTGGTGCTGGTGAGCTACCTGGTGTGCAGCCGCCTCGAGCGCTCACGCATCGGCCGCGCCTGGATGGCGATCCGGGAGGACGAAATCGCCGCCAAGGCCATGGGGATCAACACCGTCAACATGAAGCTGCTGGCCTTTGGCATGGGCGCGACCTTCGGCGGGGTCTCTGGCTCCATGTTCGCCGCCTTCCAGGGTTTCATCTCGCCCGAGTCCTTCAGCCTCATGGAGTCGGTGATGATCGTCGCGATGGTGGTGCTCGGCGGCATCGGGCACCTGCCCGGCGTCATCCTCGGCGCGGTGCTCTTGTCGGCCCTGCCCGAGGTGCTGCGCTGGGTCTCGGGCCTGCTCGATCTGCAGGCCGCCACTGGCGGCCGGCTCGACGCCTCCATCTTGCGTCAGCTGCTGATTGCACTGGCCATGATCATCGTGATGCTGCTGCGTCCGCGCGGTCTGTGGCCCTCCCCGGAAAACGGCAAGTCCTTGTACAAATCCGGCTGAAGGAAACCACCATGGCAGACATCGTCCTTCGCGTCGCCGGCGTTTCCAAGCGCTTTGGCGGCCTCCAGGCCCTCTCCGAGGTGGGCGTTTCCATCGAGCGGGGCCAGGTCTACGGCCTGATCGGCCCCAATGGCGCGGGCAAGACCACCTTCTTCAATGTGATCACCGGCCTGTACACGCCCGACAGCGGCAGCTTCGAGCTGGCCGGCAAGCCCTACCAGCCCAGCGCGGTCCACGAAGTGGCCAAGGCCGGCATTGCGCGTACCTTCCAGAACATTCGTCTCTTTGCCGACATGACCGCGCTGGAGAACGTGATGGTGGGCCGCCATATCCGCACCGGCTCTGGCGTGGTGGGCGCCATCTTGCGCTCCGCGGCCTTCCGCGCCGAGGAAAAGGCGATTGCCGATCGCGCCCAGGAACTGCTGGATTACGTTGGCATCGGCCGCTACGCCGACTTCAAGGCCCGCACCCTGTCCTATGGCGACCAGCGCCGGCTCGAGATCGCGCGCGCCCTGGCGACCGACCCGCAGCTGATAGCGCTGGACGAGCCCGCTGCGGGCATGAACGCCACCGAGAAGCTGCAACTGCGCGAGCTGATCGACCGCATCCGCCAGGACCAGCGCACCATCTTGCTGATCGAGCACGACGTCAAGCTGGTGATGGGCCTGTGCGACCGGGTGACGGTGCTCGACTACGGTAAGACCATTGCCGAGGGCACGCCGGCCGACGTCCAGCGCAGCGAGCAGGTGATTGAGGCCTACCTCGGCCGCGGTCATTCGGCCCAGGCCGCCCAAGCCACCCAAGCCACCCAGGGGGCATCCACCCCCGCAGCAAGCCCTGCACAGGGAGGGCAGTGAGATGACGAACGTGCTTCTGAAGGTCAAGGGCCTGCAGGTCGCCTACGGCGGTATCCAGGCCGTCAAGGGTGTGGACTTTGAGGTTCGTGAAGGCGAACTGGTCACCCTGATCGGCTCCAACGGTGCCGGCAAGACCACCACCATGAAGGCCATCACCGGCACCTTGGCACTGGCGGGCGGTGACATCGAATACCTGGGCCGGAGTATCCGCGGCCAAGGCGCCTGGGACCTGGTGAAGGAAGGCCTGGCCATGGTGCCCGAGGGCCGTGGCGTCTTCACCCGCATGAGCATCACCGAGAACCTGCAAATGGGCGCCTACATCCGCACGGACAAGGCCGGTATCGCGCAGGACATCGACAAGGTCTTCACCACCTTCCCCCGCCTGGCCGAACGCCGTGACCAGCTTGCCGGCACCCTGTCCGGCGGCGAGCAGCAGATGCTGGCCATGGGGCGGGCTCTCATGAGCCGGCCCCGGGTCCTTCTGCTCGACGAGCCCTCCATGGGCTTGTCGCCGATCATGGTCGACAAGATCTTTGAGGTGGTGCAAGGCGTCCACGCCCAGGGCGTGACTGTGCTCCTCGTCGAGCAAAACGCCAGCCGGGCGCTGCAGATCGCCGACCGCGGCTATGTGATGGAGTCCGGACTCATCACCATGAACGGGGACGCCCGGCAGATGCTGGACGACCCCAAGGTGCGAGCGGCCTACCTGGGCGAGTGACTCAGTAGCGCCACTGCAGCCCGATGCTCGCGGTGCTCACCGGATCCTGGCCGCCAGCGAAGTGGAACCAGTAGCGGTCCCACTCCAGCACCGCCGAGGTCCGTTGGCTGAAGTCCCAGCTCAGGCCTGCGCCCAGCGAGAGACCGAAGCCGGTTTGCGTCCCGCTCGCCAGCGTCGAGCCGGCCGCCAGGTTGGTGTGGGTACGACCCCAGAGCCCGCCTACCTTGCCGAAGGCCGACACACCGCCAGCGCCGCCCGAGCCGCCCATCAGTGAAGGCGTCTGGCCGACCAGGCTGAAGTTCAGCCCGCTGGCCCAGGTATTGCCCCCGCCCCGGACCATCCGGCCCATGTGCACCAGTCCGATTTCGCCACCCATCGTCGGTGTGACCATATTTCGCACACTGATGGCGGCGTAGGTGTCTCCGTCGTCGCAGGCAAAGCCTGGGTCGCAGGCGGCGTCGAACTTGGACTGGCCCAGGTTCAGCCCGATCGAGGTTCGGCTCGAGCCCGGTGCCCAGGCGTTGGTGCTGCTGCTCCCAGCGCCGCTCGTGTCTGTAGACGGTAAGCCGCTGCTGCTGCGCAAGCCGGCGCGCCCGCCGTCAGGGCTCGCCCCTGGCGTACCGGGCGCAACATCGCCCGAGGGCGAGGCCGCGTAGGGGTCAATGGCTTGTGCCCGCAGGCCACTGCCGCTGTCTGCCAGGACATGACCCGTAGCGGACCAACCGAGGGCGGCAAGCCCCAAGGACATCAGGACCGGGCGCATCCGGCCGCCAGAAAAAAAGAGGGGAGAGGACATGGCAAGCCTTTCTTCGTGTGTCGCAGAAGACACGAATCTAGGCAGGCCTGCGCCGCCGAACTGTAGTCGTGGAGGCCTGGCTCCCGTAGGAAGCCGGGGCGCTACGGATGTCGCAAGTGGCGTGCGGCTTGTCGCCGATTTTTCCGCGGCTTCTCTGCGGCTTTTTTTGCGCGGAATCAGTCGACCTTGGCGCCCGAAGCCTTGACCACCCGCTCGTACTTGGCGAGCTCGGCGCGCATGAAGGCGGCGAACTCCTCAGGGCTGGTGGGTACTGGCTCGGCGAACAACTGGCCGAAGCGGGTGCGGGTATCGGCTGACTGGAGGGCGGCGGTGAAGGCCTGGTTCAGTCGCTGGACCGTGTCGCGCGGCGTGCCTGCTGGCGCCACCAAGCCCCACCAGGTGTCGATGGCAAAGCCCCTGAGCGTGTCGGCCACCGGGGGTACCTCGGGCAGGTAGGGCGAGCGCTGCAAGGTGGTGACCGCCAAGGCCTTGAGCTTGCCGGCGCGGATATTGGGCGCGGCGGTGGCCAGGTTGTCGAAGTTGAAGTCGACCTGGCCCGAGAGCAGCGCGAGCTGGGCCGGGTTGCCGCCGTTGAAGGGAACATGCACCGAGGTGATGCCAGCTTCACGGTTTAGCAACTCGCCCGCGAGGTGGCCGGCGCTGCCGTTACCACCGCTGCCGTAGTTGAGGCGCCCGGGGTTGGCCTTGCCATAGGCGATCAGGTCGGCCAGGGTGTTGATCTTCAGGCGGGCGGCGGTCTCGGTGTTCATCACCAGCACGTTGGGCACGCGCAGCATCTGGGTGATGGCGGCGAAGTCTCGGTCGGCGTCGTACGGCATCTTGGAGAAGAGCCAGGGGTTGATCGCGTGCGTGGCCACCGCTGAAATGCCGATGGTCAGGCCGTCGGGTGCCGCCTTGGCCACCAGGTCGGCGCCCAGGTTGCCGCCTGCGCCGGGCTTGTTGTCGATGATCACCGTGCCCAGGGTGTCCTTGACTTTCTCGGCCAGCAGCCGGGCGGTGACATCGATCGGGCCGCCAGCGGCATAAGGGACGATCAGGCGGATCGGGCGCGCGCCAGCGGCGGCCGGTGGCGTGCCCTGGGCCAGGGCCTCGCCCATGGGCAGCGATGCAGCCAGGGGCGCCAGCGCGCCAGCGGCCAGCAGGCGACGGCGGGTGGTGGACATGAACGACGAGACAGTGGCGTGCTTGGTTTTCATCTTCATCCTATTTGAGGCGGGATCAGCCCGCGTGCTTGTCGGCTTCAGAGGTGAAAGAGTCTGCGAAGAAGGCCTCGCTGGGCAGGCCGGCGCGCTGGACATAGTCTTTTTGCGCGGATTCGACCACGATCGGCGCGCCGCAGGCGTACACCTCGTGGCCCGACAGATCGGGCGTGTCTTCCAGCACCGCCTGATGGACAAAGCCGGTGCGGCCGCTCCAGTGGTCCTCGGGCAGGGCGTTGGAGATCACGGGCACATAGCGCAAGTGGGGCATCAGGGCGCACTGGGCGCGCACCCAGCTGTCCATGTACAGGTCGGCGGGGCGGCGGCCGCCCCAGTAAAGCACGGCGGGGCGGTCGATGCCCTTGAACTGCATGTGCTCGAGGATGGCCTTGATCGGCGCGAAGCCGGTGCCCGAGGCAACGAAGACGATGGGCTTTTGCGTGTCCTCGCGCAGGAAGAAGCTGCCGAAGGGGCCCTCGACCCGCAGGATTTCCTTTTCCTTCATGGCGCCGAACACATGGTCGGTAAAGCGACCGCCGGCCATGTGCCGGACATGCAGGTCGACGCTGGGGCCGATGGTGACCCCGTCCTCTTCGCGCACCAGCAGGTGGGGCGCATTGGCCATGGAGTAACTGCGGCGTGCGCCATCACGCAGGATGAATTCCACGTACTGGCCCGCGTGATAGCGCATCGGGTCGTTGGCGGGCAATTGCAGGCGCAGCACCATCACGTCGGGGGCCAGACGCTCGAGCGACTGCACCCGTGCGGGCATCTTGCGCACCGGGAAGGCGCTCTCGTCGGTCACCTGGCGTGACTCCAGCACCAGGTCGGACTCGGGCGTGGCGCTGCAGGCCAGGATGAGGCCGGCAGCCTCTTCGTCGTCATTGAGTGCCTTGGCCTGGTGCGGGCCGTGGTGGACCCGGCCCTCGAGCTTCTTGCACTTGCAAGAGCCGCAGGCGCCGTCCTTGCAGCCATAGGGCAGGCCGATGCCCTGGCGGATAGCCGCTGCCAGCACTGTCTCGCCGGCTTCCACGCCGAACTGGCGGCCGCTGGGCTGCACGGTGACCTGAAAGGCCGAGCCAGCGGCAATGTGACTAGTCATCTTGGTTATCCTTGGGACTTCTAACGCGAATCCACACGATTTTGCCCTCAAACCAGAGTCCGCTCGGCGCGCTGCCGGCCCGCTTCCGGCGCGAACGCGTCCTCATCGTCGGCTGCGGCGACGTCGGGATGCGTGTGGCGGGCGTTCTCGGTGGAGCCGCGCTCGCAGCGGACCGCGCCAAGTCGGCCGCTGCTGCAATCGCTGTCGCCGGCGGCCCTGTCACCGCTTCGCCCCGCGCAGGCAACTCGCGCCCCCGCTTGCTGGCCCTGACCTCCACACCGGCACGCATGCCCTCGCTGCGCGCCAGCGGCATCACGCCGCTGGTGGGCAACCTCGATGACCCGACCTCGCTGTCTCGCCTGGCGGGTCTGGCGACTCGGGTGGTGCACCTGGCGCCACCGCCCTCCGATGGACAGGTGCAATGGTGGCGTGACCCGCGCTCGCTGGCTCTGGCCCGTGCGCTGCGTATGCGGACACCGCCGCGTTCACTGGCTTACGGCTCGACCAGCGGGGTCTATGGTGACTGTGCTGGCGCGCGCATCACCGAGGCGCGGCCGGTGGCGCCCTCGACCCCGCGCGCCCAGCGCCGGGTGGATGCCGAGCGCATCATGCGTCACTTCGGCCGTGCCACCGGCGCCCGGGTGAGCCTGCTGCGCATTCCCGGCATCTACGCACCCGATCGACCCGGCGGCACCCCGCGCGATCGTCTCCTGCGCGGCACGCCAGTGCTGCGGCCTGAGGATGATGTCTACACCAACCATGTGCATTCGGACGACCTTGCCCGTGTGGTCGTTGCCGCGCGCAGGCGCGGCCCGCCCCCACCGGCCATTCAAGCCCACCACCACAATGAAATG
>NZ_JARXAB010000085.1 GCF_029866045.1 Ramlibacter sp.
GGTGAGGGCCGGGGGCAGCGGAGTGGATGCGGCGTCGTGGCCGTGGGTGTGAGCGCTCATACGTGAAGGCTTTCGGGAAGACTTGGGGACGGACTTGTCGGAACTTCAGGCGTGCAGGTCACCTGGCAAAGGGGCGCGAGCCGGGCCAGCGCGTCAAAGACGAGCCGGTCGATGACCAACCCTTCACGCAGGTGACGGACGCGTTGCTGCGCCGCTCGCTCGGACGGAATGCGCACGGGCTCGGCGTCGTCCAATGGGGGCGTCGCACGGATGCGATCGACTTCCTCGCGCAGGTGGGACTCGAAGGTGTGGTTCGGAATCAGCAGGTCGGGCCGCATGGCCAGGAAGAAGTAGCCATAGTCTTTGTCGGCAGTAAAGCCCGAGCCGGCGAAGACACCCAGCGCCTGCACCGCCAGCGCCAGGGCATAGCCCTTGTGTCCGCCATAGGGCAGCAGGGCCCCGGCGCGCGCTGCGTGCGGGTCGGTGGTGGGATGACCCTGCGGGTCAATGGCCACCCCTTCGGGCAGCGGTCGATCGAGCCGCTCAAAGAGGGAAAGCTCGCTCGACATGAAGGCGGCGGTACCGAAGTCGATGACCAGCGGGTCACCGCCGGTGGGGAAACCGAAGGACACCGGGTTGGTGCCGAGCATTTTTTGAGCGCCGCCAAAAGGCGCCACGTGACGCGCTGAACTCACGGTGTGCAAGCCGATGAAGCCCGCACGCGCGATGCGCTCTACATAGTAGGCGCCGCGCCCGCTGGTCCAGGTGTTGGTCATGCCCACCACGGCAATTCCCAGGGCTTGCGCTTTTTCAATGGCCACGTCGGTGGCCCGACGCAGGGCCAGCATGCCGGTGTTGTTGCCACCATCGAGCAGCGTCGACACCGGGGTTTCGTGGATCGGCACGATGGGCTGACGCGGACGGGTTGCCTTGGCCTTTTCCAGCACATTGAGGATCTTGGGCAAGCCCGAATACTCGTAGCCGCACAGGGCGGCGTCCACCACATGGTCGGCGATAGCCACCGCCTCCGCCGGGTCGTAACCGTTGGCGGCCAAGACCGCCTCACTGAGCGTACGGGCGTCCGCCACCGTGAGTCGGACACGAGGGACGCCTGACGCCAAGGTCATTCGGCCGTGGCCCCCGTGTCCTTGACCACCTTGGCCCACTTGGTCACTTCGGCTTGGATGAAGGTGCGAAATTCAGCCGGCGTGGAGCCGCGTGGCTCGGCGCCGGTATTGGACAGTTGGCTGCGAATTTCCGGCGAGTCCAAGGCCTTGCGCACTTCACGACTGAGCAGGTCGGCAATCGCCGGCGGCGTGCCCTTGGGGGCGACGATGCCCCACCACACTGTGGCATCAAAACCCGGCACGGTTTCGGCGACGGCGGGCAACTCGGGGAGCAGGGTCGAACGCTTTTGCGTGGTGACCGCCAGTGCCACCAGCTGGCCCGACTTGATGTAAGGCCCCACGCCGATGATGTTGCCAAAGCTCATGACGGTTTGACCGGCGAGCAAGTCGGTGGTCATCGGGCCTGTCCCGCGGTAAGGGATGTGGGTCATCTCGATGCCGAAGGCGCTGGCAAACAGGGCGCCGGCCATGTGCTGCGAACTGCCGGTGCCGTTAGACCCATAGGTCAACTTGCCTGGGTTGGCCTTGCCGTAGGCCACCAGCTCAGCGAGGCTGCGCACCTTGAGCGAGGGGTGGACCACCAGCACATTGGGCGAGCTGCCCACTTGAGAAATCGGCGTGAAGTCACGCAGCGGGTCGTAGCTGACCTTTTTGTACAGCGAGGGGTTGATGCCGTGGCTGCCGACGTTGGCCATCATGAGCGTGTAGCCATCGCCGTCGGCCTTGGCCACGAACTCGGTAGCGATGATGCCGTTGGCGCCCGCCTTGTTCTCGATCACAACCGTCGTCTTGAGCTGCTCGGACAGTTTTTGACCCACTGCGCGCGACAGCGTGTCATTGCCGCCGCCCGGCGGGAAGGGAACGATGAATTTGATCGGTTTGTCCGGGAACTTGCCGACGCCTTGAGCGAGGGCGGTACCGCCCAGGAGGGCGGCCGCGAGGGCGGCACAAGTGAGGGTGAGTAGGCGAATGTTCATGGGTGCTCTCTGAGGGGATTTCGGGCGATGGGTGGGAAGACCTAGCAGGGCGCACGGCGCACATAGGCCGTGCCGTCCATGATGCGGCGCGCCGTGCGCGAATAAGACGCTTCGCGCAGCGTGCCGTCGGCATCCATTCGGATGCGCACCGGAAAAATTCCGGTCGGGTGGCCAATGCGGACGACGCCGTCGCCAAAGTCACGCGCGACCTGGTGAACGACGGTGCCCGGTAGGAAAGCCGCGACCGCGGTGCACACCGCGCCGGTGGCCGCGAAGGCCCGATGCAGGCGCGGCGGCGGACCGCCGACACGCCGGGCGACAAAGCTCACGTCCTCGGCCCGCACGGTCTGCTTGGTCATGTAGTCGATGTAGTCGGCCGGCTCGCACACGGCCACCGGGTGCGGCAGGCGCGACTCGGGCGCCAGCCCCACGTGGGCGGCGGCAGCGTTGCGCACCGCCCAGAAGCGATCGAGGATCTCGGGCGTGAACTGGTCCGGGCCTTCGGTGCCTTCGATGCCGACATCGCGGGCGCGAAAGTAGCAGGTGGCCTTGGCCACGTCGACGATCGAGACCTCGATACTGCGCCCGAGCTCGGGCACGAACAGCATGTCGCTGGCGTTGCCACTCGGGAGCACCCGCCCAGTACTCGCGCCGCTGGTGGCAGCGAAGTCGAGCCGGATTTCAGCGGCTGTCCCCGGGACGCCAGCGATGGCGTAGTCGCCCTTGGCGCAGGGCGTGCCATCGGCCTCTACGGGCACATAGGCCACCAGCAGCTGCTTCGTGTTGGTGTTGTAGATGCGCACCCGGGTTTCAGGCGCCACCGGCTCCACCAGACCCTCTTCGATGGCGAAGGTGCCCACGCCCGCCGAAAGGTTGCCGCAGTTGGCCGAGTAGGACACATAGCCCTGCTCGATGCCGACCTGGCCGAAGGTGTAGTCGACATCCGCATCCGGACGCTCGCTGCGGCGCACGATCACGATCTTGCTGGTGAGGTTGTCCGCGCCGCCCAGGCCATCGATCTGGCGCGGGTCGGGGCTGCCGATCACCTGGAGCAACACACTGTCACGTTCGGCCGGGTCGCTAGGCAGGTCGTCGGCATGGAAGTAAATGCCGCGGCTGGTACCGCCGCGAATGACCGCGCAGTGCACCGCACGCTGATACGCCAGGCGGGGCGCGGCGGCTTTGACTTTTTGGAGCATGGCCTTGTCTTCCTGTGGGTTCACCAGTCCAGCCGGTACATGGCCAGCTTGTCGGCATCGATCTCGGCGCCGGCACCGGGCACATCGGGCACATGCAGCTTGCCGTCCCGAATGTCGATGGGGTGGGCCAGCAGGTCGTCCTGCTGCTTGAGGGGGGTGGACAGATCGGCCGGATAGGTGACGCTGCGGAAGGCGGCGGCGAACTGGGCGCTCGCCACGGCGCCAATGCCCGAGACGCCCTGAGAGCCGATCCAGCAAGGCAGGCCGAAGGCCTCGGCGGCATGGGCAATGCGCATGGACTCGTACATCCCGGTGCGGGCGATCTTGATGCCCATCACGCCAATGGCGCCGTCTTGCAATTCGCGGCGGGCCTCGGCGAGGGAAAAGACGCTGTCGTCGGCCAGGATGGGAGTGGCGATGGCGTCGGCCACCTTTTTGCGCCAGCTGCCCAGGGTGACCGCCACCGGCTCTTCGGCCATGGCCAGGCCGAAATGCTCCATCGCGCGGATGGTGCGAATAGCCACATCGGGGGCGTAGAGCTGGTTGGCGTCGATGAACAAGAGCGCGTCGTCGCCGAGGGCGCGTCGCAGCATTTCCATGCGGCGGATATCACCCGCTGGGTCAGAGCCGGCCTTGATCTTGAAGGCGCGGATGCCGTAGCGCTCACGCACGTCCATCGCCTCGCGCACGAATTCGGTGTCGTCGTTGAAGTTCAAACTGAGCATCCAGCTCACTTCGACTGGCTTGAGCTGCCCCCCGAGCAGGCGGGCCAGGTTCACGCCCAACTCCTGCGCCGCCAGGTCATGCAGGGCGGTGTCGATGGCGGCCTTGGCGGTGGGGTTCCAGGGCACGGCGGCGAGCTTGTCCTGGTAGGACTCGCGGTCCAGCGGGTCGCAGCCGATCAGCATCGGGGCAATCGTGTCGCGCACGATGTGCACGATCGAGCGCTGCGTCTCGCCGTAAATCGAGGGGCGCGCGGGCGCCTCGCCGATGCCCACCTTGCCGCTCTCCGAGGTGATGCGAACCACCACATGGTCCTGCGCGTCACGCTTGCCGTGGGCGCCCCAGCGGGAGGCTTTTTTGAGCGGAATCCGGAACGGAATCGCTTCGATCTGAATCACTTTCACGACAGAGGTCTCCTGCGGGGGCGGACGCGCGATGCGCCCTGGAAGTTCATCCAATGGAACGAAAAAAATGGACTCGGGCCACTCTATTCCCTGCTAAGTTCGCATCAAATAGCTCTTCGCCGATTTTTGTTCCACGACATGGGAAAAGTTGAAGCCACCCCCCACGTGCCAGGCACGCAGCTAATTGCCCGCATCGCATCGCTGCTGCGGGTCTTGGCGATCCGCAATCGGACCGGCGCCCGCCTGATCGAGCTTTGCCGCGACACCGGCCTGGAAAGATCCACGGTGCACCGCGTCTTGCAAGGCCTCGTCGCTGAAGGGTTGGTGATGCAGGAACACAAGTCCAAGCGCTACCGCCTGGGCAATTCAATTTACGAGCTGGGACTGGCGGCGGCGCCGCGCACCCAGTTGCGGGACCTGTGCCAGCCCATGCTGACCGCCGTTGCCGAACAGACGGGGGACACCGTCTTTTTGAGCGAGCGTGTTGGCTTTGACGGGGTCTGCCTCGACCGCAAGGACGGCAGCTATCCCATCAAGGCCTTCGTGCTGGAGCCAGGGCGCCGCCGCCCGCTGTTGGTGGGTTGCGGCAATCTGGCCATGCTCAGCGCCATGGACGACGACGAAGTGGCGCGCATTTGCCGGGCCACCTTGTCCCAGGTGGCCGAGCGCTATGCGCGCTTGACCCCCGAGGTGTTGCAAGAGCGAATTGCCACCACCCGCAAGAACGGCTTTGCCTACACCGAGGTCCTCGAGACCAGCGGCGTGAGCTCCGTGGCGGTGTGCATCCGTGACCCGGCTGGACGCCCCCTGGCAGCCATGAGCGTGTCCAGCATCACCCCGCGCTTGTCGGGCCCCAGGGTGGCCGAATGCGTCGAATCATTGCGCGAGGCCGTGCGAGAAATCGAGCTGCGGCTGCCGCTCACATCCCTGGCCCCGACACCGCCCTGAGTGCCCTGAGCGCTGTGACCACCCTGGCCACTGGGCCTCAGATGCCGCCCTCTCAGCTGCCCGCGCCGAACAGACCTCCGACGGCGGTCGGCGGCGTCACCCCCAGGTGGCGGAAGGCCGCCAGCGTGGCCACGCGGCCGCGCGGGGTGCGCTGCAGGTAACCCTGCTGAATGAGGTAGGGCTCGATCACATCCTCGATCGTCCCCGACTCTTCGCCGATGCTGGCGGCGATGTTGTCCAGGCCCACCGGCCCGCCATCAAAGCGGTGAATCACCGCCTCGAGCACCTTACGGTCCATGAGGTCAAAGCCCAGCGGGTCGACATCGAGCATGGCCAGGGCCTTTTGCGCAATTTCCTGGGTGATGCGGCCGTCACCCTTGACCTCGGCGTAGTCACGGACCCGGCGCAGCAGCCGGTTGGCGATACGCGGCGTGCCACGCGAGCGGCGGGCAATTTCCGCACCGCCGGCCTCGTCCATCGGCGCGCCGAGCAGGCCGGCGCTGCGTCCGACGATGCGGCCGAGTTCTTCGGGCGTGTAGAACTCCAGCCGGGCGACGATGCCAAAGCGGTCCCGCAGCGGGTTGGTCAGCATGCCGGCACGGGTGGTAGCGCCCACCAGGGTGAAGGGCTGCAGGTCGAGCTTGATGGAGCGGGCAGCTGGCCCCTCGCCGATCATGATGTCGATCTGGTAGTCCTCCAGCGCCGGGTAGAGGATTTCTTCGACCACTGGCGAAAGGCGGTGGATCTCGTCGATGAAGAGGACGTCGTTGCGCTCAAGGTTGGTGAGCAGTGCCGCGAGGTCCTTGGGTTTTTCCAGCACCGGGCCGGAGGTCTGGCGCAAATTCACACCCAGCTCGTGGGCGATGATGTGCGAGAGCGTGGTCTTGCCCAGGCCAGGCGGACCGAATAGCAGCACATGGTCCAAGGCCTCGCCGCGGCGTGAGGCAGCGCCGATGAAAATTTCCAGCTGCTCTCGGGTCTTGGCCTGGCCCACATACTCTTGGAGCAGCTTGGGCCGCAGGGCCCGCTCAATCGCCTCTTCGCCGGGCGAAGTGGGCGCGGCCGAGACCATGCGGGCGGGCGCGGGAGCGAAGTCGTCGGTCTGGATGGTCATGGATAACGGCTATGGTACTGCGGCTACTGCGGCGGCTACAGCGGCTACCGCGCCGCCTTCAGGCCTGCCCGCCGCCCGATGGACTGCCCGCGGCCGCTCAGGTGCCAGGCACCGTCCCCAGCCAGGAGCGAAGGAGCGGGTAGGCACGGTCCATGCGGCCGAAGTAGTCGTTGGCGGTGGTGTCGCTGCAACTCGAAGAGCCTGCAAAAAGGTGGCCGACGACATAACGGCGGCTTCCCACCTGGGCAAAGATCGGCGAGCCGCTGCTGCCCTGGGCGGTGACGCCCCGGGTCCAGCGCAGCACCAGGTAGTTGCCGTCGGAGCCCTCGTCGGCCTGGCAGAAGTTGCCAATACAACTGCCATAGGCGTTGACCCGGCCTTCGCTGAGCTTCAGCAGCTCGCCGCCCGGGTGGTGCAGGGCGCCCACGGCCACATCCAATGCCGGCTGGCCCACCAGGGAGCCCGCATGAACGGCGCCCGTCGGCGGCCGGCCCGAAAGCTGAAGAAAGCTGAGATCGGAGTCGGACGAGACCCGCAGCAAGGTGCTCCCTCCCTGCACCTCCACCGCGTTCGGGTTCGGCACAGTGCTTTGGCAAGCGGCGCTGCGGTAGAACCAGTAGGTGCTGACGGTGGAGGCTTCGGTCTGTGTGCCCACGCAGTGGGTGGCGGTGAGGAAATAGGGCGTGCCGCTCACCGCGGTATCGGCCATCAGCGTGCCGGTACAGTAGTACGAGTAGTTGGGGTCCCCGTCCCGCATGTACTCCATGCGGGCGACCGCCCGCGCCTCGTAGGAATAAGACGACTCGCAGGTGGCGTCGATGTGGCAGGTTCCGATGTCGATCCCAGGCGCCGCTGCACGGCGCTGCGGGTCCAGGTTGGCCGCGTGGGTCCACCACAGGTGCGAGAGCCGCGGCACTGCCAAGCCCAACTCGGCGGGCGACGCACCCGCCGGCAACTCCAGTTGGAGCGTCGCCTCCTCACCGGCGACCGTCGGCGTCCAGAACAAGGGGGACGAAAGCGCCGAGGTGCCTGTACCGGCCTGCGCGTCACGTGCCAGACTGCCCAGCACCTCACCACGCTGGAGGCGGACGGGCCTGCCCGCCGTCCCGAACACGCGCAGCACGACCTGCGCAGGAAGTCGGTTCACCGCCAGCCCGAGCCGCAGGCCGGCCGCCCCCTCGGAACGAAAGGTCACGGCCGCCACCAGACCGCCCGTGGCCGAGGGCTCCCATTGCAGCAAAGCGCCCAGGCTCGGGTCGTTCGCAGTAATGGGCACTGCACGTCCCTGGCCAATGCGCACCGGCTGACCCGGGGCGCGCGGCCCAGCCTCTATTGCCGGATCGACCAGGGTGGAGAGCACGACCCGCGCCGGCACCACTGACGGCACCGAGGGTTCAGCGGAAACACTGCGCAACTGCACAAGCGACATGCTGGCTGTGCGTTCGTAGGGCTCAATACGTGGCGTGTTGTCGTTTGAACTTGGACCAGGGTCGGTTTGGGTGCCGCCGCCGCCGCACCCCGTCAAAGCCAGGGCCAGGAGGCAAGCCAGCAGGCACGCGGGCCCGCGCGAGGCCTGCAGAGCCGACCCGAATGAAAAGCGCGGTGCAGGGCGAAGGGCGATCGGCATGAATTGCTGGGTTTGCAGCTCGGGAGTGTCGATGGCGGGGCGAGGGCCGGGTGTCAGCGCGTACGCCACAGGGTGGTCAGACGCAAGCCCAGGCCTTTCACTTGGCGAGCGCCTTGAGGGCGGCCTTGATGCCATCGCTCACACCCACCCCCTCGGGCAGTGCCTTGAGCGCAGCGCTCGCCTCGCGGTCGCTGTAGCCCAGGGCCAGCAAGGCCTGAAGGATGTCGGCCTGGGCGTCGCTGCGCAGGGGGCCGCCCACCGGGCCCAGGTCCGCGCCCAGCTTGCCTTTGAGTTCGAGCAGCAGGCGCTCGGCGGTCTTCTTGCCGATGCCCGGCACCTTGACCAGCCGGCCCGCGTCTTGGGCGGTGATCGCCTGGGCAATCTCGGCCACGCTCATGCCCGAGAGCACCGACAGGGCCATGCGCGGGCCCACGCCAGAGATCTTGATCAATTGCCGGAACGTCTCGCGCTCGCCGGGAGTGAGAAAACCGTAGAGGATCTGCGCGTCTTCGCGGACTACGAAATGGGTCAGGAGCGACACCTTCTCGCCCAGGGCCGGCAGGTTGTAGAAGCTGCTCATGGGGACGTCGACCTCGTAGCCGACGCCATGGCAGTCGACCAGCACCTGCGGCGGGTTGCGGTCGACCAAAGTTCCTGTGAGTTTGCCTATCATGGGGGTCCTAGGGCCAATTCAGACAGGCCCTGCATCCTGGAAATTATCAGCTTGATCCTGCGCCACACCTTTTCCCCGCCCAATAACACCCGCCTGGCTCACCTGTGCGGCCCCACCGACGAGCACCTGCGGACGATTGAGGCGGCGCTGCAGGTCTCCATTGCCCACCGGCACGAACAGTTCAAGGTCGACGGCCCCAAGGCCAGAGCCCAGCGCGCGGTCGAGTTACTTCAGGCCCTGTACGAGATCGCGGCCCGCCCGATCGCGGCAGAAAAAGTGCAACTCATGCTCGCTGGCGACGCTGCCATGGAGCAGGCACCCGATGGCGCGTCCGTGCTGCAAACCCGGCGCGCCGACCTGCGTGCGCGCACGCCCAACCAGACCGTGTACCTGGACAACATCGCCCAGCACGACATCACCTTCGGCATCGGCCCTGCCGGTACCGGCAAGACCTACTTGGCGGTGGCCTGCGCGGTCGACGCGCTCGAGCGCAGCGCGGTGCAACGCATCATCCTCACCCGCCCCGCCGTGGAGGCCGGCGAGAAGCTGGGCTTTCTGCCCGGCGACCTGGCGCAAAAGGTCGACCCCTACCTGCGCCCCCTGTACGACGCGCTCTACGACCTCATGGGGTCTGACCGCGTCGCCAAGGCCTTCGAGCGCAACGCGCTCGAAATTGCACCCCTGGCCTTCATGCGTGGGCGCACCCTGAACAACGCCTTTGTCATCCTTGACGAGGCGCAAAACACCACGCCCGAGCAGATGAAGATGTTCCTCACCCGGATCGGCTTCGGCAGCAAGTGCGTGGTCACGGGCGATGTGAGCCAGATCGACCTGCCCAAGGGGCAGCTGTCGGGGCTGATCGAGGCCGAGCACATTCTCAAGCGGGTCAAGGGCATCGCCCACACCCGTTTCACCAGCGCCGATGTGGTCCGCCACCCATTGGTGGCGCGTATCGTCGACGCCTATGACGCGGCGAGAAAGTCCGATGGCGGTCGCTAAGCCCGCCGATGCGCCTGCGGCGCCTCCCCCCAGGGGGCGCCACGCGAGAGCCGTTGACCCCCCCGAAGCGCCTACGGCGCCTCCCCCCAGGGGGCGCCACGCGCAGACCGGCAAAGCCGGATCCGCGGTGGCCTTGGCTGCTTCGTCACTCGATCTGAGCTTGCAATTCGGCGAGTTTCCCGGCGCCGCGGTCCATCGCGCGCTGCTTCAGAAGGCACGCGTCCGGCGCTGGATGGCGATGGCCCTGCAGCACCCGGGCGGAATGGCTGTGCGCATCGTCGGTGAGGACGAAGGGCGAGCCCTCAACCGCCAGTACCGCCGCAAGGACTACGCCACCAACGTGCTCACGTTCGACTACCAGGGCGCGCCGGTGGTGCTCTGTGACCTGGTGCTGTGCGGCCCGGTCGTCGAGCGCGAGGCACGGGAACAGGGCAAAACGCTAGAGGCCCACTACGCCCACCTGCTGGTCCACGGCACCCTGCACGCCCAGGGCTGGGACCACGAAACCAGCGAGCGGGACGCGCTGGCGATGGAGACTGTAGAAATCCTGCTGATGGGGGCGCTGGGGTTTTCTAACCCCTATTGAGTCCTCGCCGAGGCTGGCCGCAGGCCCTTGCATACCCCGTGGTTCGCGCGGTGCGGCCCCCTACAGGTGAATAAGCGCCGCCGGACGTCAACGCGGGTCGACCGCGTCGCCGAAATGGGCCTCGACGTCACTGGGCAGCAACTGGATGGTGGCACGCAGCCCCGGTACAGCCGCCATCAGGGCCTGCTCCACCGAGGTCCGAAGTGCCGAGGCCCGGCGCAGCGTCCAGTCCGCCGGCATGTGCATGTGCAAGTCCACGAAGCGTCGCTGGCCGGCCTTGCGGGTGGTCAGGTGATCGAAGCGGATGGTGGCGTGGGCGAAGCCCTCCAGCGTGCGCTGGATCTCGGCCTGTACCTCCGGCTCCAGCGCCTCGTCCATCAGCCCCTGGGACGACCGGCGCAGGAGCGACACGCCCTCGCGCAAGATGTTGAGCGCCACGCCCATGGCCACCAGGCCGTCGAGCCAGAGCCATCCGGTGACGGCCGCCAGCGACAGACCGACCACCACACCGGCCGAAGTCCAGACATCCGTAACCAGGTGTCGGGCGTCGGCCTCCAGGGCAATCGACCGGTGCGCACGGGCCGCCTGGAACATCACCCAGGCGAGCAACCCGTTCAGGGCTGAACTGGCAACCGCCAGGCCGAGGCCCCAGCCGACCTGCTCCAGTGGCTCGGGGTTGAGCAGGCGGTGGCTGGCGGCCCAAAAAATACCCACTGCCGCGCCGATGATCAGGATGCCCTCGAAGCCGGAGGAGAAGTACTCGGCCTTGTGGTGGCCGTAGGGGTGGTCTTCGTCTGGGGGCGCCTGGGCCACCGTCACCATGACCAGGGCAAACAAAGCGCTGGCCAGATTGACAAAGGACTCGAGGGCGTCCGACAGCAGGCCGACCGACCCGGTCAACTGCCAGGCCAAGGCCTTGAGCGCGATGGTGACCACCGCCACCACCGCCGAGACCAGCAACAGCCGGCGCGGCGTCAGCTGGGCGAGCAGTCCCCGCATCAGAGACCCGGCCTCAGGCCAGGGTGACGCGCGCGAACTTGCGCTTGCCCACCTGGACCACGTAGCTGCCTGCACCCAGCTTGAGGCCCTTGTCGCTCACCACACTGGAGTCGACCCGCACCCCGCTGCCGTCGATCAGGCGGTTGGCCTCTGAGCTCGACGGCGCCAGACCCGCCGCCTTGAGCAGGGCGGCAATGCCCATGGGCGCGCCGGCCAGTTGCACCTCGGGGATCTCGTCCGGAATCCCGCCCTTGCTGCGATTCACGAAGTCCTGCTCGGCGCCATCGGCTGCCTGGGCATCGTGGAAACGGGCGGTGATTTCCTTGGCCAGCATCACCTTGGCGTCGCGCGGATTGCGGCCACCCTCGACCTCGGCGCGCAGGGCCGCGATTGCGGCCTCGGACTGAAAGCTCAGGAGCGTGAACCAGCGCCACATCAGCGTGTCGGAGATGGACATCACCTTGGAGAACATGGTGTTGGCGTCCTCGCTGATGCCGATGTAGTTGTTCTTGCTCTTGGACATCTTGTCGATGCCGTCGAGCCCCTCCAGCAGTGGCATGGTCAGGATGCACTGGGGCTCCTGGCCCCACTCCTGCTGCAGATGGCGGCCCATCAGGAGGTTGAACTTCTGGTCGGTGCCGCCAAGCTCCAAGTCGGACTTCAGGGCCACCGAGTCGTAGCCCTGCATCAAGGGGTAGAGGAACTCGTGCACCGAGATGCTTTGGCCCTGGGTGAAGCGCTTGTGAAAGTCGTCGCGCTCGATCATCCGGGCCACGGTGTACTTGGCAGCCAGTTGGATCATGCCGGTGGCACCCAGCGGCTCGCACCACTCGCTGTTGTAGCGAATCTCGGTTCGGGCCGGGTCGAGCACCATGCTGGCCTGGCGGTAGTAGGTCTCGGCGTTGGCCTTGATCTGCTCGGGTGTGAGCGGCGGCCGGGTGCTGTTGCGGCCCGAGGGGTCACCAATCAGGGAGGTGAAGTCGCCGATCAGGAAGATGACCTGGTGGCCCAGGTCCTGAAGCTGGCGCATCTTGTTCAGGACCACTGTGTGCCCCAGGTGGATGTCTGGTGCGGTCGGGTCCAGCCCCAGCTTGATCCGCAGGGGCACACCCGAAGTCTCGGAGCGAGACAACTTTTGTTCCCACTCTCCCCGCGGAAGCAGCTCTTCGCATCCACGCAGGGAGACCGCCATGGCTTCGCCAACCCGCTCGGATACTGCCGGGCTTTCTTTTACAGCTGCTTGATTCATAAGGCTTTTTCTTGAATGGACGGCGCTGCGTGAGCGGCTATACTCGCCCTGACTCGGGGTTTGGCTGATTTTAGATCGCGACCGCTGGCGCTCTCTGCGCCCGGTACCGGTCGGGTCGGCTGCCCTTCGGTTTTTCCATAAGACCGTTATCCATACGGTCGCTGCGCGTGCACCGCGCAGCCCCGTCCACCCCGGCCTGCCAAGCGATGGCGGTCCGACCACAGGAGCCCTGTTTGAGCCCTCGTCTCGTGGCAGCCGGCCAGCGCATCGCAGCCCGTGTGGGCCATGTGCTGGAGCACCACCCCAAGCAGATCACCGCTTTGCTGGCGGCGGTTTTGCTCGGCGGCGGCGGCGGCGCACTGGCGGTGGCCAGCTTCGGCCCTGACGCGGCCGAAGTGCCTGTGCAACTCGTGACAGAGGCCGTCCAGCCCCTGCCGCTGGCCGCCCAAATCGAGGCCCTGGACCTCCAGGCCCTGCGCCTCTACCGCTCAGACACAGTCCGCGGCAATGACACGGTCGAGACGCTGTTTGCCCGCCTGGGCCTGGTCGATGCCGCAGCCGCCGCCTTCGTCCGCAATGATCCCGTCTTCCGCACCAAGGTGCTCGGTCGTAATGGCCGTAACCTCAGCGCCGAGGCCGATGGCCAGCAGGCCCTGCGCAAGCTGGTCGCCCGCTGGGTCGCCGACGACAGCGGCACCTTCCGCCGGTTGGTGATCGAACGCGGTGCGGACGGCAAG
Organism: Ramlibacter sp.; assembly: GCF_029866045.1. Classification (GTDB taxonomy): domain Bacteria; phylum Pseudomonadota; class Gammaproteobacteria; order Burkholderiales; family Burkholderiaceae_C; genus Ramlibacter. The sequence goes on from NZ_JARXAB010000085.1 coordinate 13,363, forward strand.
CTGGTCTCGCGCGTCGAAACCGCGCCTTTGGCGGCCACCTCCCGGCTGGGTGGCGGCACCATCCGCAGTTCCCTGTTCGGGGCGGTTGATGACGCCCGCATCCCCGACGACATCGCAGTGCAGATGGCCGACCTGTTTGGCGGCCGTATCGACTTCCACCGCGGTCTGCGTAAGGGCGACCAGTTCCGCGTGGTCTACGAGTCGCTCGAAGCCGACGGCGAGCCGATGCGCTCGGGCCGCGTGCTCTCAGCCGAGTTCACCAACGCAGGCAGGACCCACAGCGCCGTCTGGTTCCAGGAGGCGGGCCGCAAAGGCGCCTACTACTCGCTCGACGGCAAGACCCTGGCGTCCCAGTACCTTGCCTCGCCGATGGAGTTCTCCCGGGTGACCAGCGGCTTCGCCATGCGCATGCACCCCATCTTGCAGCAGATGCGTGCCCACCTCGGCGTCGACTACGCAGCGCCCACCGGCACGCCGGTGCGGGTGATCGGTGATGGCGTCGTTGAATTCGCGGGTTGGCAAAACGGCTACGGCAATGTCGTCCACATCAAGCACAGCCGCAGCGACACCACGATTTACGCCCACCTGAGCCGCATCGACGTGCGCAAAGGCCAGCAGGTTTCCCAAAGCCAGCGCATCGGCGCGGTCGGAGCCACCGGCTGGGCCACTGGCCCCCACCTGCACTTCGAGTTCCGCATCAATGGCGTGCACAAGGATCCCCTGACGATCGCGCGCAACGCCGAGGGCGTGCCCTTGACGGCAGAGGCACGGCCCGCTTTCGAAAAGCTGGTGGCCACCGTCCGCCCGAAGCTGGCCGCCGCGGCCAGCCTGGCCACCACGGCCAGCGCCGAGTAAGCCGCCGGGTCAGCCCATGGCGGCCGGGGCGCAGCAGGTTCCAAACAACAGACGCTTCATCGGCCTGATGTCCGGAACTTCGCTGGACGGGGTCGACGGGGTGCTGGCCGACTTCGGCAGCCAGCCGCCCCGCATCCTCGCTCACGCCAGCGCGCCCTTCCCCGAGGCCCTGGGACGGGAACTGCTAGCCCTCAACACACCCGGCGATAACGAACTGCACCGCGCGGCACTGGCCGGGAACGGCCTGGCCAAGGCCTATGCGGGGGTGGTGGAGGCGTTGCTGCACATGACCGGGCTACCCGCATCGTCCGTGTGCGCGATCGGCGCCCACGGGCAAACCGTACGGCACCGCCCCGGTGAGTTCGACGGCACCGGCTACACCCTGCAACTCAATCAACCAGCCCTGCTGGCGGAGCTCACCGGCATCGCGGTCGTGGCGGATTTCCGTAGCCGGGACGTCGCCGCCGGAGGCCAGGGCGCACCCCTGGCGCCACTATTCCACCGTGCCTGGTTCGGCGAGCCCGGTCAGTCCCTGGCCTTGCTCAATCTTGGTGGCATGGCCAACCTCACCCTGCTGGGTGCAGATGGCGGCTGCTCCGGTTTTGACTGCGGCCCTGGCAACGTGTTGATGGACGGCTGGTGCTCCCGGCATCGCGGCCAAGCCTTCGACGATGCCGGCGCCTGGGCAGCTTCCGGCCGGGTGCTACCCGGGCTGCTGGCTCGCTTGCAAGCCGAGCCCTTCTTTCACAAACCCCCGCCCAAGAGCACCGGCCGGGATCTGTTCGGCCTGGGCTGGCTCGACGCGCAATTGACACAAGAGGGGCTGAGCCGCATGACCGATTCAGCGCCACTGGCTGATGTGCAGGCCACCCTGGCCGAGCTCACCGCCAGCACCTGCGCCGCCGACCTGCGCGGGCACGGCAAGGGCATCACACGCCTCGTGGTCTGCGGCGGCGGCGCGCTCAATGATCACCTCATGACGCGCCTGGCAGCGCGACTGCCTGGGGTGGAGGTGATGAGCACCAGCACGCTAGGCCTGCACCCGCTGCAGGTGGAGGCCGCCGCCTTTGCCTGGCTCGGCTGGCAGGCGGTGGAGGGGCAGGCGCAGCCCCTGCAAAGCATCACGGGCGCCAAGGGCGCCCGTGTGCTGGGATGCATTTACCCGGCCTGAGCCAGGTCTGCGCAAGACTTCAGGCCGAAGAACTTCAGACCGAGAAGCTTGAACCGCAACCGCAGGTCGACTGCGCGTTAGGGTTCTTGATCACGAACTGAGCGCCCTGCAGGTCTTCCTTGTAGTCGATTTCGGCACCCACCAGGTACTGATAGCTCATCGCGTCGATCAGCAAGGACACACCGTTCTTGCTCATGATGGTGTCGTCCTCGTTGGTCACCTCGTCGAAGGTGAAGCCGTACTGGAAGCCGGAGCAGCCGCCCCCTTGCACAAAGACGCGCAGCTTGAGCTCGGGGTTGCCCTCTTCGGCAATCAGGTCGGCCACCTTGGCTGCGGCGCTGTCGGTGAAGACCAGCGGCAAGGGCATGTCGGTCTGAATGTTCTCTGCTACTGCGCTCATGGGAATTCCTCAAAGAATTGCTTGGATATTAGTCCATCGCCGCCCGATTACAAGGAAGAGCGAGCTTGACCCCATTAGGAGCATTGCAGGGGCGGGGCCTGGAGAGTAAAAAAGGCCGCACTGGCGAACCGGTGCGGCCTCTTGGCCAGCCGGCGAGCGGCACTGGGCCCCTCGCATGGCGTTGGCAGAATCAGCGCTTGCTGAACTGCTTGCGACGGCGGGCGGAGTGCAGACCGACCTTCTTACGCTCGACCTCACGGGCGTCGCGGGTCACGAAGCCGGCTTGCGACAGCGCGGGCTTGAGGGTCGCGTCGTAGTCGATCAGCGCGCGGGTGATGCCGTGGCGGGTGGCACCGGCTTGGCCGGATTCACCGCCGCCGTGGACGTTGACCTGGATGTCGAAGGTTTCGACATGGTTGGTCAAGACCAGGGGTTGCTTCACGATCATGATCGAGGTCTGGCGGCCGAAGAACGCTTCGATGTCCTTGCCGTTGACCGTGATCTTGCCGGTGCCCTTTTTCAGGAAGACACGTGCCACGCTGCTCTTGCGGCGGCCGGTGCCGTTGTTCCAATCTCCGATCATTTCTGCTCCTTGGCCAGGTTCAGCGTCTTGGGCTGCTGCGCGGTGTGCGGGTGCTCAGCACCGCCATACACCTTGAGCTTCTTGATCATGGCGTAACCCAGGGGACCCTTGGGGAGCATGCCCTTGACCGCTTTTTCCAGTGCGCGGCCGGGGTGCTTGGCCTGCATGTCGCGGAAGTTGGTCTCGTAGATGCCGCCGGGGAAGCCGGAGTGACGGTAGTACTTCTTGTTCAGCTCTTTCGTGCCAGTGACACGGAGCTTGGAAGCGTTGATGACGACAATGAAGTCGCCGGTATCGACGTGAGGCGTGTAAATGGCCTTGTGCTTGCCGCGCAAACGGAGGGCTGCTTCGCTGGCAACCCGACCGAGCACCAAATCGGTGGCGTCAATCACAAACCACTCATGCGTCACGTCAGCGGGTTTTGCGCTGAACGTTTTAGTCATGTTGACCCTCTTAACGAGGTTCCGAGATGGTTTGGCGGTCCTTTTCCACGGTCGGTGTCCCTCTTTGATGGGGACCTCTTAGGTGGGGTTTTGGCGCGGCACCGAAGCGCATCGCCGTATCTGCCGCGGGACCACAAAAACGCTGCAGAGCCCTCGATTATACGAATTCCTGGCCCGATGCCCGACTGTTTTTCGAGAAGGGGTACCGGGACGGCTACCATCTCTGCATGTTCAGTTACCGCCACGCGTTCCACGCCGGGAACCACGCCGACGTGCTCAAGCATCTGGTGCTGGTGGCCACCCTCCGGCACCTGCTGCAAAAACCCGCCGCCCTGATGGTGGTGGACACCCACGCCGGCACCGGCCTGTACCGATTGGATGACGACTATTCGGCTACATCTGGCGAAGCAGACGAGGGAGTTCTGGCCCTTATGAAGTACATGGCGACCACGCCGCCAGAGCACCCCGCCGCCGCCCTGACCGACTACTTGGACCTGGTGCGCAGCTTCAATCGGGACGGCGCGCGCCTGCGCCTGTACCCTGGCTCGCCCTTCGTCACCCAGCATTTCCTGCGGCAGGAGGCACGCGACAAGCTCAAGCTGTTCGAGTTGCACCCCACCGACAGCCAGGCCCTGGTCGCCCATGTGGCCCAGCTCAAGGCAGGCCGGCAGGTCAGCGTGGCCCGGCAAGACGGCTTCGAGTCATTGCGTGCCCTGCTGCCCCCACCCTCGCGGCGCGGCCTGGTATTGATCGACCCCAGCTACGAGATCAAGAGCGACTACCCCAAGGTGGCCGACTGCCTGCAAGACAGTCTGGAGCGCTTCGGGACCGGTTGCTACGCCATTTGGTACCCCATCATTCCGCGGCCGGAAGCGCATGGACTCCCACGTCGGCTCAAGACATTGGCACAGCAGGCCAAGCGCCCCTGGCTCCACGCCACCCTGGCCATCGGCCAGCGGGAAGAGGGCGCGCAGGCCCGTATGCCCGATGAGCCGCGCCGTCGACCCGGCCTCACCGCCAGCGGCATGTTCCTGGTGAACCCGCCGCACACGCTGAAACCGGTACTGGCCGAAGCCTTGCCCCAGGTACTGGCGGCCCTGGGCCGCGGGCGTGGCCAGGGCTTCGAGCTGGAATCGGGTGGCTGAAAAAAAACGACGGCACAAAGTTGGAACGCCGACCCGATCGATCGATCGAAGGTGAACGATCGCGGGTGAATCAGGCGCTCTTGATGCGCGCATGCAGGCCGAGCACCGCCTCCGCCTGGTTCATCGTGTAGAAGTGCAGGCCCGGCACGCCCCCATTGACCAATTGCTCGCACAGATCGGCCACCACGTCGAGGCCGAAGGACTTGATGGAGGCGGTGTCGTCACCGAAGGACTGCAGGCGCAGACGGATCCAGCGCGGAATCTCGGCGCCGCAGGCATCAGAAAACCGCATCAGCTGGGTGCTGCTGGTGATTGGCATGATGCCCGGCACGATGGGCACATCGACGCCGAGCTTGTGCAGGTCGTCCACGTAGCGGAAGTACGCGTCGCTGTTGAAGAAGTACTGGGTGATGCCCGAGTTGGCGCCGGCCTTCACCTTCGCCGCGAATGCCTCCAGGTCCGCCTGCGGTGAGCGCGCCTGGGGGTGCGTCTCGGGGTAGGCAGCCACCTCCAGGTGGAAGTGATCGCCGGTCTCTGCGCGGATGAAGGCCACCAGATCACTGGCGTAGCGGAACTCGCCACTGGCACCGTAGCCACTGGGCAGATCGCCGCGCAGGGCGACGATACGGGTGACGCCTGCGGCCCGGTAGGCAGCCAGACGCTCGCGGATACTGGCCTGGGTCTGGCCGATGCAAGACAGATGGGGCGCTGCAGGCTTGCCCTCGGCCATGATCTCCACCACCGCCTGCAGGGTGCCGTCCTGGGTCGAGCCGCCGGCGCCGAAGGTCACCGAACAAAATTCAGGCGTGAGCGCATAGAGGCGCTGGCGCGCGGCACCCAGCTTGGCGGCGCCCTCGGGGGTCTTGGGCGGAAAAAATTCCAGGCTGATGGGAACCATGTGTCGCTCCTTGCCGATTTCGTTGTTGTGCGGGTGGGACTGGTCGTCCGACGCGCGCGGCCTCAAGACCTAGCCGCTTGCAGCGGCCGGGCGTGGATGAAAAATTCGCGGTTACCGTCGCCCCCGGCGATCGGGCTGTCCAGCCAGCGCAGCACTGCAAGATGGCAGGCCGCGCAGGCCGCGCGGAGTCGGGCCTCCACCTCGGCGTGACGCGCCGGGTCGCGCACGATCCCGCCCTTGCCCACCTGCCCTGGCTGCAGCTCGAACTGCGGTTTGACCAGCATCAGCAAATCGCCACCGGGTGCCAGCAGCGGCACGAGCGCCGGCAGCACCAGGGTGAGCGAGATGAAGGACAGGTCGCCCGTCACCAGGCCATAGGTCGGCAGCGGCAGGTCGGCCGCTTGCAGCTGGCGGGCGTTCACGCCCTCCAACGCCGTCACCCGCGGGTCATCGCGCAAGCGTGCGTGCAACTGGCCGTGGCCCACATCCACCCCCACCACCTGAGCGGCGCCCGTCTGCAGCAGACAGTCGGTGAAGCCTCCAGTGGACTGGCCCACATCGAGGCAGTCACGCCCCTGCGGGTTAATGCCGCACGCATGCAAGGCCCCCTCGAGCTTGAGACCGCCACGCGAGACAAAGCGCGCCTCGGCGTCATCGAGGAGCTCGATTTCGGCCTGCGCGGGTAGCTCATCGCCGTTTTTGGCGACCGCCTGCCAGCCGCGGGGTCCGCGCCAGCGCATGCCAGCGGCGATCAGCCGCTGGGCCTGCGAGCGCGAGGCGGCGAGGCCTCGGTCCACAAGGAGTTGGTCTGCGCGCATGGAACGCAAGAGGCCGCTGAGGGGCAAGACCGGACCGCAGTGCCGGCAGGCAGGCAGGCGAGAGTCCGTCCCGATGGGACACCCCTCGTCCGCCCCCCGCCAACAGGCGGGCGCCAAGCCTCAATAGCGGTAGGCGTCCGGCTTGTACGGGCCCTGCTTGGGCACGCCGATGTAGCCAGCTTGCTCGTCGGACAGCTCGGTGAGCTGAGCGCCGATCTTCTGAAGGTGCAAGCGGGCCACCTTCTCGTCTAGGTGCTTGGGCAGGGTGTAGACCTTGCCCACGTCGTAGCCCTCGGGGTGCGTGAACAGCTCGATCTGGGCAATGGTCTGATTGGCGAAAGAGGAGGACATCACAAAGCTGGGATGGCCGGTACCGCAGCCCAGGTTCACCAGACGGCCCTTGGCCAGCAGGATGATGCGCTTGCCATCCTTGAAGATGACGTGATCGACCTGGGGCTTGATCTCTTCCCACTGGCACTGGGTCTCGAGCTCGGCGACGTCGATCTCGTTGTCAAAGTGGCCGATGTTGCAGACGATGGCCTGGTCTTTCATCTGGGCCATGTGGGCGAAGGTGATGACAGACTTGTTGCCGGTGGCGGTGACAAAGATGTCTGCCTTGTCGGCAGCGTAGTCCATGGTGACGACGCGGTAACCTTCCATCGCCGCCTGCAGGGCGTTGATCGGGTCGATCTCGGTCACCCAGACCTGGGCCGACAGGGCACGCAGGGCTTGGGCGCTTCCCTTGCCCACGTCGCCGTAGCCGGCGACCACGGCAACCTTGCCGGCAATCATCACGTCGGTGGCGCGCTTGATACCGTCCACCAGGGACTCGCGGCAGCCATAGAGGTTGTCGAACTTGCTCTTGGTGACCGAGTCATTGACGTTGATGGCGCGGAACATCAGGCTGCCCTTGGCAGACATTTCGTTCAGGCGGTGCACACCGGTGGTAGTTTCCTCAGTCACGCCGATGATCTGGGCGCTCTTGCGGCTGTACCAGGTGGGGTCGACCGCCAGCTTGGCCTTGATCGAGGCGAAGACGATGCGCTCTTCCTCGCTGCCAGGATGAGCCAGTACGGAGGCGTCTTTCTCGGCCTTCTTGCCCAGGTGCATGAGCATGGTGGCGTCGCCGCCGTCGTCCAGGATCATGTTGGGGCCTTCGCTGGCCGAGCCCTTGGCGCCGAATTCGAAGATGCTGTGGGTGTAGTTCCAGTAGTCCTCGAGCGTCTCGCCCTTGATGGCGAACACCGGGGTGCCGGCGGCGGCAATGGCGGCAGCGGCATGGTCCTGAGTGGAGAAGATGTTGCAGGAGGCCCAGCGAACATCAGCGCCCAGAGCTTGCAGGGTCTCGATCAGCACGGCCGTCTGGATGGTCATGTGCAGCGAGCCGGTGATGCGCGCGCCCTTCAAGGGCTGCTTGGCCGAGAACTCCTGGCGGATCGCCATCAGACCGGGCATTTCGGTCTCGGCAATCTTGATTTCCTTGCGGCCCCAATCGGCCAGGGACAGGTCGGCGATGGCGCAGTCGGAAGTGGGGACTGCTTTGAGGATGGCGTTCATACGTGCTCCAAGATCAGGTGGGTGGACCAGAAATCCACTGCAGCCTGGGAAGCACCGGGGTTAGGGGCTCACCACACGGACACAGTGGGTGAGCGTCGTTGCGAATGAAAATCCGAGCCTCACGCCTGTAAAAGACGCTGCAACGCTCCTCGGATGCCCTAGATTATACGAAAACACGGGGCCACCGCCACCGACGCCGAAATGGAGGTCAGTCGGAGGCGACGATGCCCGCGCCGCGAAGGATGAACCGGGTCACTTCGGCGATCAGCTTTTCGCGATCGGCCGGCGTGTGTGCGCTGGGGCCGCGAAAGAACGTGACCTGGTGCTGATAGTCGGCGTAGTGCTGGGTGATCGACCAGACATGGAACATCAATAGCAGTGGGTCGACCGGCGCCATGTGCTTGGCGTCGATCCAGTTCTGCAGCACGGCCACCGCCTGCTCGGTGCGCCGTTGGCTGGTTCCCATCAGCTTCTGCAGCACGGGCGCGCCGCGCATGATCTCGGCGGTGACGATGCGCGAACGCTCCGGATGGTCGAAGCTGAACGTCATTTTCCGGCGCACGTAGTCACCGATCACCTTGACTGGGCCGTACTTGGCATCGGCGAAACCAAAGACGGAAATCCAGTCGTCAACGACTTCCTGCAGCAACGAGGTGTACAGCGCCTCCTTGCTGCCGATGTAGTAATGCAACTGCGGCTTGCTCACGCCGGCCAGGTCGGCGATGGCCTGGGTGGTCGCGCCGTGGTAGCCATCACGGGCGAACACCTGCACCGCAGCCTCGTGGATGACCGCCAGCATGCGGGTGCGGATACGGCCCGGCGCCCGAGCCGCCGCAGCCAGTTCCGGCGGGCGGTCGTCGCGATTCGGCGGCAGATCCTGCGGAACCGGCGCTTTCACAGGTCGATCTCCAGCACACCGCCCTTGGCCCGAGAGCAGCACAAAGCTACCTTGTGACGCCGATCGGCTCGCGTCAGGCAATAGTCCCGGTGCTCCGCCTCGCCGTGTGCAAGTCGGACCACGCAGGTGCCGCAGATGCCCTGCTCGCATGAGGTGGGCACGTCGATGCCCCAGTTTTTTAGCGCTTCCACCGCGGTCTGATCAGCGGCAACCGACACGTCGATGGCGCGCCGCGCCAGCCGAAGAGTGAAGGGCTCATCCAGGCCGTCATCGGCATCGGACGCGGGTGGCGCGAAGTATTCCAGGTGCACCGCTTCCTCCGGCCACTGCGCAGCCGCCTGCTGGGCGGCGGCCATGAAGCCGGCTGGACCGCACAGGTACAGGTGCGTGCCTGCCGCCCGGTCGGAAAGCAGCGGCCCCATCGCGATCTTGTGTGGCGACTGCGGCTCGTCCAGGTGCAGCCGCACCTTGTCGCCTAGGGCCTTCAGCTGCGGCTCGAAGGCCAGCTGCCGCGGCCCGCGGGCGAAGACGCACAGGGTGAACGGCAGCCCCCTGGCGTGCAGATGCTGCGCCATGCAAAGCAACGGCGTCAGTCCGATACCGCCCGCCAGCAGCAGATGATGTTGCGCCGACTCGGCGATCGTGAAGGTGTTGCGCGGCGCACTGACGGCCAGCAGGTCGCCCTGGGCGACGCGCTCGTGGACCGAAGCCGATCCGCCCCGACTGGCAGGCTCTCGCTTGACACCGACCACGTAGCGGCGCACCCCGACGCCCATCGGTTCAGGGGCCAGCGCCAGCGAGTACGGCCGCGAGAATCCACCGGGCAGGTGGATCTGGATATGCGCACCGGGCTCATAGGCGGGCAAGGGCAGGCCAAGGGGGTGGACCAGCTCGAGGCAGCGTATCTCCGGGGTCAGTGCCTGCGCGGCGGCCACCCGCAGGGTGAGGATGCGGTCACCCGACATGAATCATCGGCCTTTCAGGGGGAGGTGTGGTTGGCGGAAGCAATCCAGGACGAACCCGCTTTGTGCGCGCACCGGGGCCTGGAAGGTGTCCACCGGGAGCTCGCCCGTATCGCCCAGCAGGGCGCGTCCATCGGGCAGCACTTGGTCGACGCGATCGACGACCGCACTGCTGCCCGGCTCGACCGCATTCTCCCCGGAGAAGTGGACGAGAGCACTCCCCCGACAGGCGGCGGCATACTCGGCGAGGGACTGGCCGACGGTTTTCATGCGGTGCACTCCGAGGGGAATTCCTTCGAACATCCCTAACGGACGAGGGATAGGCGGTGACCGACCCGATCGAGAAATCGCAGGCGTTCATCCTCGGTCGCGTTGTTCATGTTGAAAAGCTGCAGCCAGAGCGTACGGCAGCGTCGCGCGAAAAGCGCCCGCAGTCCGCGCATGAAAAGGCGGCGGCCTGGGTCGCCCATCATGACCAGCCACCACCAAGGAGCGCCGGAGGTCGTGATGCAGCCCAGCCACCGGATGTTCTGCAAGCCCGCTGCTCCAGCGCGCTCGCCCTTGCGGGCGGGCACCCGGAAAGCCACGCCTGGAAGCCAGGTGCGTTCGAGCCACCCCTTGAGCATCGCGGGCGGGCCGTAGAACCAGGTCGGGAAGACGAAAAGCAGCCCCTCGGCCCAGCGCAGGAGGTCAACATGCCGCTGAACGGCGGTGAGGTTGGCTGCCGTATCGGCAAGGTAAGTGCTGCGCTCCTGCGGACTGAGGACCGGATCGAATCCCTCGGCGTAGAGGTCCAGGAGTTCGACCTCGTGGCCGCCATCGCGCAGGGCCTGCAGGGCGCGGTCGCGTAGCGCCGCACAGTAGCTGCCGGCCAGCGGATGGCAATAGACCGCCAGGATACGCATGCGCTCAGCGGCCGCCGAGGCGGCGCTTGATGTCCAGCCCAAAGCCCTTGTTCACGAACTGGGTTGTGGCCACCTTGGAGAGGTCGACTTCGCCCGGCTTGTACAGCCCGGCGGTGACCATCTTGTCGTAGAAGCTCTTGACACGCTCCTCGCTCATCGCACCGATACCGCGTGTCAGTGCGTCGCCGCTATCGACGATCTGCAGGTCCTTCATCAGCTTGACAGAGGCCTCGATGTACTCCTCGGTCATGTCGGGATTGTCCCTGCGAATTAAGGCGTTCGCGGCAGCGCGGTCACCGTACATATAGTTGTACCAGCCGGCGATGGTGCCCTCCATGAAGCGGCGAACCAGGTCGGGCTTTTCGCGCACGAGTTGCGTGCGGGTCTCGATGGTCGTCGAGTAGGTGTTGAAGCCGTGGTCGGCCAGCAGGTGGACCACCGGATCGAAGCCGGCCTGGCGGCGCACGTTGATCGGCTCGCTGATCGAGTAGGCCTGTTGGACGACGCGCTTGTCCGTCAGGAAGGGGCCCAGGTTGAAGGTGTAGGGCTTGAGCTGCTCGTCGCGAAAACCATGGTCGGCTTTCATCCACTGCCAGAAGCTGAACTGGCCGTCCTTGGAGACCAGCACCGCTGGTGCCTTCTTGACGGCATCCCACTTATCGTAGCCCTGCCCCGGGTGGGCGATGATGGCCTGCGGATCTTTCTGGAAGATCGCGCCGATGACAGTGATGGGTACGCCGTTCTTGATCTGGTCGAACGTGAGCAGCAGGTTGCCGGTCATGAGGAAGTCCAGGCGTCCGACCGGCAGCATGGGCCGGTTGTTCACCTGTGGTCCGCCCTGCTGGATCTCGACGTCCAGTCCAAGCCGGCGGTACGTGCCGTCGGCCACGGCCTGGTAGAAGCCGCCGTGGCCCGCCTGCGCGCGCCAGTTGGTTCCGAACACCACTTTCTCAAGCGCAGGCGACTGCGCGAAGGTGGGCAGGGCCGTTGTTGCGGCCAGGGCGGCGCCGAGTACGGAACGCCGGGACAGGGAAGCAGACTGGGACATCGCGTTTTCTCCGGTGGGTTACAGGGGATCAGGGGAGCGGGTGGAGCGCCATGCCTGGCGACCATCCGCGTGTCTTGCCGGGGTTCATTAACCCCAGCGGGTCAGCCCGCTTCTTGAAGTCGATCTGTGCGGTGTCGATCGTCTTCATGCCGCCGTCCTCGATGGTCACGACATGCGGGTTGAAGATGACGCAGCCATCGGACTCGATGCTGCGAATGATCTCGTACTGGTGCGCGGTACCCTTCCAGCGAACCAAGAGGAGGGCGAAGGTCGCGTACTCACCATGCATACGGGCGAATTCCTGGTGCTGCAGCACGTCGCCACCAAAGCGCTCGATATGGCGGTCAATGATCGCCGGGTCGAAGGGCTGCGGGTAGGCCACCTGCAGATAGGTCCACCCGCGATCGACCTTGAGCACCTGCAGAGTGGTGTGGTTGTAGGCGCACTCATAGGCTGGTGGCAGACCCCTGGCTTCGAGCTCGGGCTCGGTCATCGCCAGCGACACCTCGCCGCCTTGCGCCTGCACCAGCGCGCGCAAGGCGTCCAGCGAGTCGGGCGCCACCATGACGAACAACGCGTGACGGTCCGCCGGAAAGTGCTGCCCCAGTACCGGGTAGTAGGGCGAAAAGCCTGCGTCCACCGCCGACAGCAGGAAGAGCTCTATGTCCGGTCGGCTGGCGGCGATCGCGGCGTCCATCACCTGCCGGTAGGTGGGAAACAGCGCGATCACATGGATCCAGTCGACCGCCGGACTGAGCGCCACTTCGACCTCAGTGATGATGCCGTTGGTGCCGTAGGCGTGGTGCACCTGCTGGATCTCGTCCCCCGCGAGCTCGATCACTCGCGGCTGTGCCTCCACCGAGACGATGCGGCACCGAAGCAGGTTACCGCTGTCGCGTAGAACACCATGGCGGATAGAGCCGACGCCGCCGAAACCGCCAGCGATGAAGCCGGCGATTGTGGCTACACGCCAGGTGCTGGGCCACATCCGAAGGGCCTGGCCAGTCTCCCGCGCCGCCTGCTCGATGTTGCTCATGCGTGCCCCGCATTGCGCCCTTACCCGGCCGGGCGCGACCTCGAGGATGCGCATCATCTCCGTCACGTCGAGCACCAGGCCGCCGACCAGGGGGACGCATTGGCCGTAGTTACCGGTACCTCCGCCGCGCACAGTCAAGGGCAGCCGGTGCCGCGCGGCCACGGCCGCCACGCGCAGGACGTCTTCTTCGGTGCTGCACTTGACCACGAGGTCGGCCACGCACCCGCGCAGCTCCTCCTCGAGGATGGGGCTGTACCAGAAAAAGTCCCGGGACAGACTCTTTCGTTGGCGAGGCACTGTCACGAGGTTCAGTCCTGCCAACTCACCCGCCACGGCAGGCCAGTCGACTTCGGAGGCAACGCCGTGGTCCTCGGCCACATGTGAGGGCGGGGCCGGGATCTCGAGCGCCAGGGGATTGTTCATGCCGGGCTCCTTTCTTCGGCGGGGCAGCGGCGCAGGCCGTCGAACTCGCGAAAGTCAGGCAAGGCGGCCTCGCTCGCCGCCAGCGGCTCGCAAAGCGTCGGCGGTATCCGGGCACCACGCAGCCAGGGACGCGCAGGCGGCGAGCCCGTAGCGGCGAGGAAGTCTGGAGCGAGCCTCATGACTCCCGACGCATCTCGCTCTCATGCCAGTGACCAATCATCAGCTTCGCCAGCGCGGCGAACGCCACGAAAATCACGATCCCCAGCAGCGACACCAGCAGTAGCGCCGCAAACATCATGGGGATTTCGGTGCGGAACATCGACTCGAGGATGCGCGAGGCCAGGCCCGTGTTGCGGCCCGCAGACCCGGCGGTGAACTCGGCCACCACCGCGCCAATCAGGGCGAGCCCGCCCGCGATCTTCAGGCCGCCCAGGAAGTAAGGCAAAGCACTGGGCACTAGCAGGAAACGAAACAGCTGCCATGGGCTCGCGCGATAAAGGCCGAACAGGTCGCGCAGGTTACTGTCCGCGCTCTTGAGACCAATCACCGTATTGGACAGGATGGGAAAGAAAGCCACGATCCAGGCGCAGATCAGCAGCGCCGCCATCGTGTTGTCCACATAAATCAGGATCAGGGGCGCGATCGCCACGATCGGGGTGACCTGCATGACCACCGCCAAGGGGAACAGGCCGATCTCCACCCACTTGGAGAGTGCGAAGGCCATGGCGAGCAGCACCCCGCCAACCACAGCCGCGGCGAGGGCCATCAGCGTCAGCTTGACGGTGAACCAGAGCGATGGCGCCAGGCTGTGCCACTGCTCGAACAGCGTGCGCAGCACGAGCGTCGGCGCCGGCAGGATGTAGTGCGGGATCTGGTTGATCCGCACGATCGCCTCCCAGGCGACGAGCAGTAAGGCGATGAGGGCCAGCGGAAGGATCACGCGCAGCCCAGCCTCGCGGCGGCCGGCGCGCGCGATCTGCTCGGCCGGGTTGGAGGCCTGGACGGCTGGCAGCGGCGATGCGGTCGAGGGGTTCATGGGTGATCCGGTAGGGTTCAGTGGTCGATCGCCAAACCGTCGAGGGTGGCGTGCAAGGCCTTCTGCACCCGCACCACGTGGGCGTTGTAGCGCTCGGAGACATGGAAGTCGCCCGCGTTTCTGGGGTACGGCTCGTCGATGTGGATCTGGTCGACCACCCGGCCCGGGCGCGGGGCCATGACCACGATGCGGTCGGACAGGTAGACCGACTCGTACACGCTGTGGGTGACGAAGATGATCGTGAAGCGGTGTTCCTTCCAGATGGCCAGCAGGTCGTTGTTCAGTTTGCTGCGCGTCATCTCGTCAAGCGCTGCAAAGGGCTCGTCCATCAGGAGGAGGCGCGGCTGCGTCACCAGCGTCCGGGCGATCGACACGCGCATCTTCATGCCGCCGGACAACTCGCGCGGGTAGACGCTGGCAAAGCGGCTCAGGCCCACCATCTCCAGCGCATGGCGGACCTTGGCGTCGGCCTCGCCGCGTGACATGCCCGCCAGGCGCATCGGCAGGAACACGTTGTCGAACACCGTGGCCCAAGGCATCAGCGTCGGCTCCTGGAATACGAACCCGAGGTCGCGACGCTCACCCCCTGCGGGGGTCGGCGCCTGGTGCCAGACCAACTCGCCGCCGGTGTTGCGCGTGAGGCCGGCCATCAGGCGCAGCGCCGTGCTCTTGCCGCAGCCCGAAGGACCGAGAAAGCTGATGAACTCGTGGTCGCCCACGTCCAGGGTCATGTCCTGCAGCGCCAAGGTGCCATTGGGGAAGCGCTTGCTGACGCTGCGCAGGCTGACCAGGGGGGCGGATGCGCTCATGGTTCAGCTCCAGGCAGGCGGGTTGGCAAGGCGGGCGAGGTCAAAGCGGTCCACCTCCTGAAGCAAATCGACGAAGCGCCCTGCCACATGGTCGATCACGGCGCGGCCCTTGTCCGCCGTCGCGCGGCTGGCGTCCCCACAGGCCCCCTGCGGATTGAGGTCCTGCGTCTGCCAGCCAAACTTACCGGACGGGCCGATCGACAGGAACTGGTTCTCGCGGGCCAGGGTTTCGGTCAGGGACTCGAAGTCCTGAGCACGGTCCATTCGCACGTTGCCCGGCGCCACAGCCAGCATGACGGACGTTTCGAGGTCGCCGGCGTGAATGCCATGAGCCATCTCCCTCGGGGTAAACATGCCTGGGGGCAATCCCAGCGTGAACCAGTGCGCGCCAACAGCGAGCATGCCGTGGCGCTCGCGCAGGTCCCGCACGACGATATCCATCACTGACATCTGCCCACCATGGCTGTTGAACAGGACGAGCTTGCGCACGCCGCTGCGGGCCACGCTGTCGCAGATGTCCATCCACGTGTCGATCAGCGTGCGGGCGGAGAGCGTGAGCGTGCCCGGATAGCGCGAATGCTCGTTGCTCTTGCCATAGGGCAGGGTCGGCAGGAACAGCACCGGAAGCTCATCAGGCAGGCGCGGCACGGTGGCCGAGACCACGGCGTCGATCGTCGCGTGATCGGTGGACATGGGCATATGCGGCCCGTGCTGCTCGACGGCACCCACTGGCAACACCGCGATCAATCGCTCGCGCGGCAGCGCAGCAAAGGACTCGCTGGTGTGGTCGCTCCAGAAACGACTATGCATTTTGGGCATGGACGGGATCGATAGGCATTGACACCCCTCAATCTATGGAACTTGACCAGTCGATCAATATCGGAAACCCTTAAAGGCTGCCATTGCCGAAATTTCTCAATGTAAATCCTTGAAGTTAACCCCTTTTTTTCTTGACCAAGTGATCAGAAAAAGGCCCATTCTGGTGCGGCGCGACCGAGGCCAGCACCGTGGTGGTGATCCACCTCGGTGGGTCTCGATCACGCCAGGGCGTGGCTGAACCCGTCGCGACGGTGTTCTAGGAGCTTTTGCGCGACGCTTCGCGGCTCTTGACCACAGCGTCGATGCGGGCGAGCGTGGCGGCGGCCGGGTCATGCCAGTGGCTGGCGCAGTCGGCGGCAGCGACCGCTTTGAGAATGGCGTTCATGCGTGCTCCAAGATCAGGTGGGTGGACCAGAAATCCACTGCAGCCTGGGAAGCACCGGGGTTAGGGGCTCAGCACACGGACGCAGTGGGTGCGCGTCGTTGCGGATTGAAGCCCGAGCCTCGCACATGGTGCGCTGCAACGCTCCTCGGGACAACAAAACTATAGGGGCCAGTGCAATTTCAGTTCGACTTGAAGACGGAAACCCGGTTCCCGTTCACGACCATCAAATAGTCGCGGGCCATGAAAAGCCCCATCGGGAGAAACGTCCCATCCTGGGTGACTTGCGTGTTGGTGGGCGTGGTCGGGGCCCGTCCGAGCACCCGGTCGGCAGGCTGGAAATTCCGAGTGGGAAAACGGTTCCAAAGTACGACCCGACTTCCGTAGGGATCGGCGATGGCCAATTGCTCGCCGTTGGAAGTGACCTCGCCCAAGAAGCTGCCACCGGCATTTCCGGAACTGACTATGGCGTCCCTCGGATCGATCGCCCCGCTGGTGCTGAAATCGGGCTGCCCGAGGACGAGATCGGCCGGCTGGAAGTTGCTGCTCGGAAACGAAGTCCAGACCAAGGCGCGCTGGTTCCCTGCATCTACCACCACCAGGCGCGTACCGTCCGTCCATAGGCCCACCGGGGCGGACAGGGAGCGGTTGCTGAGCCCGGGGGTCCCCCCCGAGGATGCAGGTGCATTGGCAATGCATGAAGTGAGGCCGGACTGCCCTAAGACCACGTCGGGCGCCTGGTTCGAAACAGTCGGCATCTGGTTCCAGATGAGAACCCGGTTGTGGCCGCTGTCGGACACCAGCAATTTGCCGTCAGGCGTCACCGAGACACCCGTAGGCCGCATCAACCGCCAGGGGAAGACGTTACAGCCCACGCTGACGCTCAGCTCGGTGAAGTCGGAAGCCCCCAGCACCACAGTGGGAAGAACGGCTGGGGACTCCACAGGGGAGCGGTCATAAATGGCCACCCGATCCGCTTCGAACTCGCTGACCACGAATCGGCCCGCCCCAGCCGCAATGCCGCGCGGGCTGATTCGGTGGGCGGCGTCGACCACCCTGGCGTTGCTGAAAAAGTCCGGCTGCCCGATGACCGCTGACGCGGTCGCGCCATTGGCCTGCGCAATGGCATCGAACACCATCAGGCGGTGATTCCCGGTATCGGGGACGACGAGGCGCCCCTCGGGCGAGAGCCAGGGATTGCCAACCGGATTATTGAGGTTGCCAGACGTAGGGCGGCCTGACGAAACCGGCTGGTTCGCGCCGTTGGAGATGAAATCCGGCTGGCCGATGACTGCCACCGCAGGCTGGTGATTGATGAACTCCAGCGGCACCAGAAACCGCTCGGAGAGGGGGGCGAGCGCATTGCCGGCCCGATCGCGCGCCGCCAAGCCGATTACCTGACCAGCCCCCCGGGGCCAACCGCCGGGACCCGGAGACAGGGTGAGGGTGTCGGCGCTGGTAGTCCAGCTTGGAGAGCCAGCGGTGGCGAGGTCGCCACTGAGCACCAGACTCGCGGTGTCCATGGGCTCGCTAAATCCGATTACCAGGGCCTGGTACTTCAAGAGGGCCGGGGGCGCTGTGACAAAGCGCGCGGCTGGCGCCACTGTGTCCACCACGGCAGGCGGCGTCCCGCCCTCCGCGCCAGGGGAGCCCCCACTTCCCCCTGCCCCTGCCCCTGCCCCCGT
>NZ_JARXAB010000022.1 GCF_029866045.1 Ramlibacter sp.
GAGGAGCGCGGGGCGCTGGGGGCCGAAAAGGCAGCGCCGAGGAACCTAGCGCAAGAGGTAAGCGTCGGGTGTGTGGCAGGGGTTCGGCGGCGCCGATGCGGGGCCGAGGAACGCAGGTCGACAGGTGCCGAAGAGCGAGGCATGTTTGAGCCGCCGCAGGCGGCGAGTTTGCCTCGCGTGCCGCTGGCGACCGAGTACCGCAGGGGAGCCCGAAGGGCCCCCGCATCGAAGCCGCCGGGCCCCTGCCGCACACACGGCGCGTGCCACGCCAACGCCACACCCAAAGCGCCACACCCACCGCCATGCAGGACGCCGCATCGGCAGGGAAAAGGCGCCCCCGCACGCCGCGCATAATGTTTGACAACCGCGCCCCGCCATGAAGCAGACCCCTTCGACCGAAGCCCCGCCGGACAAAGACCCCTACTGGGTCGACGCCCTGTCCCAAGGCCTGGCGGTGCTCCATGCCTTCGACGACGAGCACCCCACGCTCACCCTGACCGAGATCGCCACCCGCCTCGGCTGGGGCCGCAGCAAACCCTTCCGCTTTGTTCATACGCTCGAGAAGCTGGGCTACCTCAGTCGGGATCCCTCGGGCCGGGCCTACCGCCTCACCACCCGGGCCATGCACCTGGGCTTTACCTATCTGGCGCGCCAGCCCCTGGTGGAGCTTGCCCAGCCCATCCTCGATGCCTTGCGCCAGCAGGTCGGCGCCTCTACCCACTTGGCGGTACTGGAGCAGGGCGAGTTGGTCTATCTGGCGCTGTCCCGAACCGCTTTGCCGACGGGCATCAATGTCCATGTCGGCTCGCGCATGCCGGCCTACGCCTCGTCTATCGGCCGAGTGCTACTGGCGAATCTGCCGCCTGATGCCTGTGAGCGTTTGCTGGGCGACCGGCCGATTCCAGCGCTCACGCCGAAGTCCACCGTTGAACCCCGGGCCTTCCGCAAGAAGCTCGAGCAGGCCCGGAGAGACGGCTTCATCTTCAACGACGAGGAATACCTGCTGGGCATCCGTTCGGTTGCGGCGCCGGTGTTTGACGCCCGCGGTGAGGTGGTGGCGGGCATCAACGCCACCGCGCTGACCACGGTGTTCAGCGACGAGAGCATTGCGAGTGTGGTCATCCCTGCCGTGAAAGCGGCGGCCGCCCAGCTGTCCGCCGGCCTGGGTTGGCTGCCCGCGCGGGAGGCCCTGCCGACGGCCTTGCGCGGTCGGGCTGCTGCAGCTGGCGCGACTGCAGCCTGAGGGCGGGTTCAGTGCCCCCTGTGGTCAGCCAGGCAGGGCGCCGGATGGGAGCGGGGTCAGGGGTCAGTGCGCTGCCGCGGGAAAACCCTCGCTCGCTGGCCCTCTTGATTTAGATTTGAAAAAATGTTTTTGATATAAATCAAATATTGTTCGGATCAGCAACCCAGAACTCAGGAAAGAGGCACGGCCATGTATCAGCGCAAGTCTCCCACGTCTCCCATTTCGCCTAACTTTCCCGATTGGCAGGGTGTCCCTGCAGCCCGATCCCTTTGGGGCGGTGGTGGTCAATCTGCGATCGCCCGGCGTATCCGCCAGTGGACGCTGGCAGCCGCCGGCTTGGTGCTGCTCACGCCCCTGGGCGCCCAGACCCCCTCCGCATCGGCCGCAGCAGCCGGCGCCAACAGGGACCTGTGCGCAGCCCTCAAGCCCGGTGCCGCGCCAGCCAAGCCGCCGGCGATTCGCTACGGCATCACCGGCAGCGGTGAGGAGCCACTGGCCCTGCTATGGGCCGACAAGGCCAGCTACCCCAACAACGGCAAGCTCTACACCCTTGAACCTCTGGAGTTCGCGCCAACCGACCGGATGACGGCGCTGCAGGCCGGCCAGCTGGACGCTGGCACGATCAGCTTCCCGGCGCTGTTGGCGGCGGTGCATGCCGGCATTGACGCGCGCGCCGTCGCCACGCTGGTCGAAGTGAACAAAGAAGACAACGAGGGCGCTTTTGCCTCGCTGGCCGACAGCGGCATTCGCTCGGTCAAGGACCTCAAGGGCAAGCGGATCGGCTACTACGGCCCCAACACGATCAGTGAGTTCTGGGTCAAGAGCGCGCTGGTGCGAGCCGGCATGAGCCCACGCGATGTGTCCTTTGTGGCCATGCCGCCGCCGGCCCAGGAGCAGGCTCTGCGCAACAAGCAGATCGACGTGGCTTGGCTGGCCCGTCAGTTCCTGCACAAGGCCAAGGAGACCGGTGGCCTGCAGGTCATGATGACGCCCTTCGAGGCGGTCAATACCAACCAGCCCAGCCTGCTGATCATGTTCTCGCCCAAGTTCGTGCAGGCCAACCCGCAGGCCTACTGTGCTTGGCGTGCCGATTACCAGCGCGCGCTCAAGACCTGGATCGCCCAGCGCGAGTCGCTCTACCCCAAGCTGATTCAGGCCAAGTACCTCACGCCTTTTGCTGCGAACGCGGGGCCCGATGGTGGCCGAATCGCCGACGGCAGTCTGTCCTTGGCCGAGCTCAACGCCACGGTGCAGGACATGATCACGACCCGATTCCTCCCGCCTCCGATGCAGCGGCCGGCCACCGAGCTGGTGCTGACCGGGTATGCGCTGTTGCGCTGATGCGTTGATCGGCGCGGGGCGCAGCGGCGCCGCCGGTTGCCGCTCTCCTTTTTTCCTGGAGCCTGCCCCGTGATCGAGATCCGCGACGTCAGCAAAACCTTCCGCCGCGGCAATCGCACCGTCCAGGCCCTGGGGCCGATCGACCTCTCAGTGGCGCGCGGTGAGTTCGTCACCGTTCTGGGGCCCAGCGGCTGCGGCAAGACGACGCTATTGCACATCCTCGGGGGCTTCGAGATGCCGACGACCGGCACCGTGACGGTGGATGGCAAGGTGGTGACCGGGCCGGGCCGAGACCGTGGCATGGTGTTCCAGGAGGCCACCCTGTTTCCCTGGCGCACGGTGCAGGACAACGTGGCCTGGCCCAGCCGGGTGGCCGGCGAATCCAAGGCGCAGGCCCGTGAGCGCGCGCGCGAGCTGCTCGCGAGGGTAGGCCTGTCACGCTTTGCCGACGCTTACCCCGGCGAGCTTTCCGGCGGCATGCGGCAGCGCGCGGCCCTGGCCCGCACCCTGGCGATGGAGCCCAGCGTGCTGCTGATGGACGAGCCCTTCGGCGCGCTTGACGCCCAGACGCGTGAGGTGATGCAAGAGGAGCTGACCCGGCTGTGGCAGGCCACCGGCCTCACCGTGATCTTCATCACCCACGACATTGCCGAGGCGATTTTCCTGGGCGACCGGGTGGTGGTGATGGGCGCCGCCCCCGGGCAGGTGGTGGCCGACACCCGTATTGAGCTGGCACGCCCGCGCGACGCGCGGACCAAGCTCGACGCCCGCATCCTGGACTACCGCCAGCAGTTCTGGCAATTGCTCCGGGATGCATCACCTGCGGCCGCCTCCGCCGGCGACCCTGCGCAAGGACAGGCGTGAGCGAGCCGATGTCGAAGTCGGATTTGCGCTCGGGGCAGGCGCCGGGCAGGGCGGTGAGCCCGGCAGCGAACACGCCAGGGAGCGCCTCTGGGAACCCGTCCGGTTTGCAGGCGCACCTGCGCCAGCGGCCCTGGCTCATTACCGTGGCCTTCGTCCTCACCTGTCTGGCGCTCTGGGAGCTCGCCGCCGCGCGGCCCGGCCGGCCCGAGTACCTGCTGGGGCCCTGGCGCATCCTCAACGAGGTGCTCGCGCTGGCCGAAGGGGGTGGCTTGGCTGCCCAGGTGCTGGCCAGCCTGCGCCGGGCCCTCCTGGGATTTGCCATCGGTGGCGGCCTGGGCCTGCTGCTGGGGTTGCTGGCCGGCGTCTCGCGCAACTTTCGCGACCTGTTCGACCTGACCCAGGCCTTTACCCACCCGGTTCCGAAGATCGCGCTTTTTCCAGTGGTCGCGGTAGTCCTGGGCTTTACCGACGTCTCGCGCGTGCTGATCATCGCGATCAGCGCCTTCTTCCCCGCCTACCTGAACGCGGTCAACGGCGCACTGGGCGTGAACCCCCGCCTGCTCTGGGTGGCGCGCAACGTAGGTGCCTCGCGCTGGCGCACCTTTTGGCAGGTGTTGCTGCCGGCTAGCCTGCCGCGCGCGGTGGTCGGCCTTCGCATCAGCCTGATGGTTTCCTTCGTGTTGATGGTCGCCACCGAAGTGGTGGGTCATTCCAACGGCTTGGGGGCGGCGCTGATGCGGGCCTACCGTGAAGGTGCCTACGGCCCGATGTATGCGGGCATTGTCTGCACCGCCCTGTGTGGCATGGCTGCTAACGCCTTGCTCGGGCAGGCAAGCCGCCGGCTGCTGGCCTGGCAGGCGCACGCGGGGGGGCACCATGGCTGAAGTGCGGGCCTTGTCTTTGCAGGGCGATGGCGTGCACCGCGCCGGGCTCAAGGTGTTGGGCGTTGTCCTGGCCCTGACCGCCTGGCAGCTCTATGCGATGGCGAGCGGCAACCGGCTGGTGCCGGGTCTGCCGACCATCGGCAACCGGTTGATCGAGTTGTTGCAAGACCCCGAGTTCTGGGAGCACACGGCGTCTACCCTGCGCAATGGTTTGATGGGCCTGGCGATCGGCCTGGCGCTCGCGGCCAGCGCCGGCTATCTGGCTGCGCGCAACTGGGTGGTGGACGCTGCCATTCACCCCGTCATCAACCTGCTGTATCCGGTGCCCAAGCTGGCGCTCTATCCGATCGTGATTCTGGTGCTGGGGCTGGACTGGCCCTCGCGGGTGGCGCAGGTAGCGCTTGAATGCTTTTTCCCCCTCTTCGTGCAGTGCCATGCTGGCGTGCGCGCGGTCGGCACCCGCATGGAGTGGCTGGCGCGCAATGCCGGCGCGTCCAACTGGGAGACGGCGCGCGAGATCGTCTGGCACTCGGCGCTGCCATTTTTGCTCACCGGGCTGCGTGTCGCGATGCCCATCGTGCTGATCGTGACCACCGTCACCGAATTCATCGGCGACTCGCAGGGCCTGGGGCATTTGATCGCCCGCTCGGCGGCCTTCTTCGACACCGCCGCGGCCCTGTCGGTGGTGGCGGTGCTGGGCGCCATCGGCTTTACCGCCGACCGGCTGGTGGTCTGGCTGCGCCAGCGTCTGGTCTTTTGGGAAAAAGGGGTCGTCATCTGACGGCAGGGTGCGGCCCGCAGGGCGGCGTACCCGAGAGGAAAACAAGGAGTGAGTTCGGATGCAAAGAGAAGATTTCGACGTCGTGATCGTGGGCTCCGGGCTGGCCGGCCTGTCGATGGCCATGTTCCTGGGGCAGCACGGCATCCGGGCCCTGCTGGTTGAGCGCCGGGCAAGCACCTCTACCCTGCCCAAGGCCCGTGGTCAGAACCCGATCACCATGGAGGCTTTGCGCAGCGTCGGCGTGGCCGAGCCTATCTACGCGGCTATCCCGCCGGGCAAGCCCGCCATCACCTCGGTGATCTCCGAGAGCATGACCGGCAAGGTCTTCTACGACCATGTCGCGCACCGGCCTGACTTCTCGCGCTTCTCGCCCGAGCGCTCAGGCATGGCCAGCCAGGCCAAGACCGAAGAGGCTTTTGCCAAGCGCGCGCGTGAGCTTGGCGCGGTACTGCGCTTTCAGACCCTGTTCGACGGCTTTACCCAAGACGCAGACAGCGTGGAGGTGACGCTGCGCTCGTTGGAGGACGACACCGTCTACGGCGTGCGCGCCCGCTACCTGGTGGCGGCCGATGGCGTGCGCGGCACCATTGCGAAGGACTTGGGCATTGGCACCCATGGCTACGGATTCCTCAAATCGGTGACCGCAGTTCGCTTCCGCGCTGACCTCGCCAAGATCGCCGGCGACAACGCCATGGTGGTGCATTACATCCAGAACCCCGCGGTGCCCGACGGCGCAGGGGTTCTGGTCAGCACCGACTACAAGGACGAGTGGGTGGCCAACATGTCGGCCGACCCGGAGCGCACCGAGGCCCAGACCCATGCGGTGATCCGCACCATGGTCGGTGTCCCCGACTTGCAGTTCGAGGTGCTCGGTGCCACCAGCTACGACTACGCGCACCGCATCGCCGACCGGCTGCAGTCCGGCCGTGTCTTCCTGGTCGGCGACGCGGCCCACGTGATGCCGCCCACCGGCGGGCAGGGCGGTAACACCGCGGTGCAAGACGGCTACTACCTGGCCTGGAAGCTGGCCGCCGTGCTCAAGGGCCAGGCCGGCCCACGGCTCCTAGAAAGCTTTGATCCCGAGCGCCGCCCCTACGCCGAGGTGGTGTGCACCTGGCAGGCGGCCAACCTGGCCGAGCACCGTCGCCTGGAGGGTGTCTCCGAGGTGCTGGGACGGCCGATGGACCACGCCACCATGATGTTCGGCTATGCCTGCAAGGAGGGTGCGTTCGTGCCCGACCCCTCGGCACCGACCGACGAGTTTGAAAGCCCCGACCGCCCGAGCGGCCGGCCGGGCGCACGCGTGCCCTACGCCGAACTGGCCGGCCTCGAGGGGCCGCTGCAGCCCCGCAAATTGCTAGGGCCCTGGTTCATGGCCTTCTCCGCCTCGTCCGAGGGCCACGCAGCGGCCCAGGCGGCGGCAGATTCTTTTGGCGTGCCGATCAAAGCCTGGCA
Organism: Ramlibacter sp.; assembly: GCF_029866045.1. GTDB lineage: Bacteria > Pseudomonadota > Gammaproteobacteria > Burkholderiales > Burkholderiaceae_C > Ramlibacter. The sequence continues at coordinate 6,569 of NZ_JARXAB010000022.1, forward strand.
GGTCGCCAGCGTCGCGCCCTTGGGCGCCGAGGGGCACGACACGGTGCTGGTGCGGCCGGACGGCATGGTGGCCTGGCGCGGTTCGCCCCGGGGCGTGGAGTCTGCGCTCGGCTTCGTGTTGTGCCGCTGAGGCGCTAGCGCGTGGGCATGTTCCTGGTGACAGGGGCCACCGGCCGGGTGGGCCGCGCTTTGGTGGCACATCTTGCGGCTCAGCGGCTGCCGGTGCGCGCGCTGGCCCGGCGCGCCACCGAAGCAGTCTGGCCTGCCGGCGTGCAGCCGGTCGACGGCGACCTGGCCCGTCCGCAGACCCTGGACGCGGCGCTAGCCGGCGTGGAGGCCATCTTCCTGTTCACGCCGATGGAGGGGCCGGGCGACCTGGCCGCTCGGGCGCGCCAGGCCGGGGTGCAACGCGGAGTGCTGCTCTCGTCCATCGTCACGCAAAAGGCCGACCCACGTGAGAACCCGATCGCCGCCCGGCACCTGGCGGCCGAGCGGGCTTTGGCCGACAGCGGTCTGCCGGCGGTGGTGCTCCGCCCGGATACCTTCGCCACCAATGCACTGGACTGGGCGCCCTCGGTGCGGACGGAGGGCCTGGTGCGCTTGGCGCACCCGCAGTCGCGCCGGGTCCCGATTCACGAGCAGGACCTGGCCGAGGTCGCCGCGCAGGCGCTGGTGTCGCATGCCCATGTGGGTCAGGCCTGGTGGCTTACCGGACCGCGGCAGCTGTCACAGGCCGAGCAGGTGCAGGCCATCGCCGACGCCATCGGGCGGCCGCTGCAAATGGCGACCCTCTCCGACGACGAGGCCCTGGACCAGTGGCGCGCACGCATGCCCGAGCAGGCCGCTCGCCGCCTGCTCGATTACTTGGGCAAATGCGTGGACCAGCCGCCGGCAGTATCGCCGCAGGTAGCGCAGGTTTTGGGCCGGCCTGGGCGGGACTTCACGCAATGGGCGCGCGAGCACCGCGTCGATTTCAGCGCCTGACCCCGGGGCGTGTGGGCCACCTTTGCTCTGGATCTCGGCGAGTTCTGGGGCGCTCGGGTGCCGTCTATGATCGCGCGCATGTGCGGGCCGTTTGCCAACCACGGCCCTCATTCCCCTTTTTTGACCCGGAGTCCTCCATGTCTTCTCTTTCACTTGCCCAGGCTCAGGCCATCGTCTCGGCAGCCCTGGCCAGATCCAGGGCCGAGGGCTTCAAGCCCATGGGCATTGCAGTGCTCGATGGCGCAGGGCACCTCAAAGCCTTCGCCAGCGAAGACGGCGCCAGCATGTTCCGCTTCGACATCGCCCGAGCCAAGGCTTGGGGCGCGGTCGGCATGGGCTGCTCCAGCCGTACGCTGGCCCAGCGCGCCAAGGACAACCCCAACTTCTTCGTCTCTTTGGCGGCCACCGCCGAGGGCAAGTTCCTGCCCCAGACTGGCGCGGTGGTGATCAAGTCCGCCAGCGGCGAGGTGATTGGCGCAGTCGGCGCCAGTGGTGGCACCGGCGACGAGGACGAGCTCATTTGCATCGCCGGGGTTGAGGCGGCAGGCCTCACCGCTGCCTAAGGCGGCGCGGGCTCAGGCGCGCAAGGGCTCGTTGCTCCCGCGCCGGTTCATCTCATGGAAGATACCTCGCAGCCAACGGTTGGCGGGGTCGTTTTGCATGCGCCGGTGCCACAGGAGCTGCACGTCGGCATGGGGCGGCCGCAGCGGCAACTCCACCCGGCGGATGGCGATATGCCGCTCCAGCACGGTCGCCATGTCGTCGGGCACGGTGGCCACCAGGTCGGAGCCGGGCAAGATGGCCAGCAGGCTCATGAAGTGGGATAACTCCAGTGCCACCTGGCGCTGCCAGCCCTTTTCCTCCAGAAACCGGTCCAGCATGTGCTCGCGTCCGTCTGGGCGTACGACCACATGGCGCGCGTCCAGGTACTGGCGCCGCGTGAGCCGCGTGCCCACCGCATTGTTGCCCGCGCAGACGATGCAGGTGTAGGACGTGCGAAACAGCGCCTGCTGGAAGAAGCCGGCCTTGTGCAGGTCGGGGAAGAAGCCCACCGCCAGCTCAGCTTCGCCCGAGGCCAGGGCCTCGGCCGCGTCTTTGGGGGGCATGGATCGGGTGCGCAGGCCCACCCCAGGCGCCTCACTGCGCAGCCGCCGCAGCACTCCGGGCAGGAAGGCAACCTCGCCGATATCGGGCGTCAAGATGGTGAAGCGTCGTCCGTCCCGGGCCGGCTCGAAAGCCGTCTGCTGAAGGATGCGCGTCTGGATCGACTCCACCACGTCGTGCACCAGGGGGCCCAATTCCAGCGCGCGGGGCGTAGGCTCCATCCGCGCGCCGGTGCGCACGAACAGGGCGTCGTCAAACAATGCGCGCAGGCGGGCGAGGGCGGCGCTGGTCGCCGGCTGGCTCAGGCCCAGGGCCTCGGCGGCGCGGTTCACGCTGCGGTGCCGTGAGAGGGCGTCGAAGACGACGAGCAGGTTCAGATCGACAGAACGAATATCCATGGCGTGGATTCAATGAATCCGGCCAATCATATTCCCGGATATGTCGGCGCCCTCTAGCATTCGCGGTGGAGACAAGCCTTGAGCAATACCCCACACCTGCCCGGTTGCGGCTGCGGCATTGACACCCACGCCCATGTGGTGCCGGAGCACTTTCCGGCCTACATCGGCAGCCACCTGCCCGCGGACTGGCCCTCCATGGCCGCTGCCCAGGCCTGCCATCGGCACGTGATGATTTCGGGCAAGGTGTACCGCACCGTGGCCGACACCTGCTGGGACACCGCCAAGCGCCTGGCCGATTTCGAGGCGATGGACCTCGACCTGCAGGTGGTCTCGCCCATGCCGGAGCTCCTGTCCTACTGGATGGCGCCGGCCGACGCGCAGCAGCTCCTTCGGTACACCAACGACCAGATCGCCGCCATGGTGGACGAGAGCGGCGGGCGCATCGCCGGCCTGGGCGCCGTGCCGCTGCAGGACATGGACCATGCCCTGCGCGAATTGGAGTACGTGGTCAAGGTGCTCGGTTTTCCTGGCGTGGAACTGGGCAGCAACATCAACGGCGACCCGGTGGGCCACCCGAAGTTCGATCCCTTCTTTGAAGCCTGCGAGGCGCTGGGTGCCTGCGTGTTCGTGCATGCCTTGCGGCCGGCCGGCATGGAGCGTCTGGTCGGACCCGCGCCGCTGCAGCAGGTGCTGGCCTACCCGGGTGACGTCGGTCTGGCCGCAGCCTCGGTCATCACCGCCAATCTGCCGCTGCGCCGGCCGAACCTGCGTATCGCATTCAGCCACGGTGGCGGCACCCTGGCCTCGCTCCTGCCGCGGCTGGAGCAGGGTTGGCACACCTTCCCAGCGCTCAAGGACAGCGTGACAGCCTCCCCCCGCGCCCAGGCCGCGCGCTTGTTCTACGACACTCTGGTGTTTGACACGCCCACCCTGCGCCACCTGGTCCATAGCTTCGGGGCCACGCAGCTGATGGTCGGCACCGACTACCCCTTCAACTTCCACGACCGCACGCCGATCGAGCGCATCCGGCAAGCGGCCTTTGACGACACCACCACCATGAATCTCATCCGCCACAACGCCGAGCGTTTTCTCGGCCTGCCCAGCGTCGGCAAGCGAGGAGGCGCGCGATGACCTCCCCCTGGATCGAGGGCCTGCGCAGCGTCGCCCTTAATGTGCCCGACCTGGCCCGGGCCGAGGCCTTCTACACCAATGTGTGGCACCTGGAGGTGGCCCACCGCAAAGAGGGCTCGGTCTACCTGCGCGGCACCGGCAGTGACCACCACCTGTTGGCTCTGTACGCCGGTGGCCCGGTGCCACAACTGCGACAGGTGACGCTGCGCGCGCGCACCGCCGAGGCGCTCGAGGCGGTCGCGCAGGCGTCCGTTCGCGCCGGCGCCACTCTCACCTCGCCCATCGGCCCCCTGAGCAAGAACCCGGCGGGTGGCGTGGGCCTGACCCTGCGCGACCCTCATGGCCGGGTATTCCAGGTGGTGCATGGCGACGCTCGTCACCCGCCACAGACGACGCAGCGTGACCGCCCGGTGCGCCTGACCCATGTGGTGCTCAATAGCCATTCGGTCGACGAGACCCAGGCCTTTCTCACCGAGGCCTTCGGCTTCCGGCTGGCCGATCGTACGGTGGCCATCGCCTTCATGAACTGCAATACGGACCACCACTCGCTGGCGGTGGGTGTCGCCGACAACGACGCGCTCAATCACATTGCCTTCCTGATGCCCGATCTCGATGGCGTGATGCGCGGTGGCGGGCGCATGCAGGACGCTGGCCACCCGATCCAGTGGGGCCCTGGCCGGCATGGCCCAGGTAACAACCTGTTTAACTACTTCATCGACCCCTTCGGCGTCGTCATCGAGTACACCGCCGACGTGCAGCAGGTCGACGACAGCTATGTCGCCCGCGGTCCCGCTGACTGGATGTGGCCCCCCGGCCGCGTCGACCAGTGGGGCATCTCGCCGCCGCCGGGCGCCGAGCTCAAGGAGGCCCAGCGGCGCGTGCTGTTCGTACCGGTCTGATCTGGCCCCGCTTTCTGACCCCTTCCTCCCCTGTCGTTTTTCACTTTTCCAGACTCCCACCATGAAGTTCACCACCTACCTGCGCGATGGCGCACCCCGACTGGCTGCCGTCGACGGCGACGCGTTCATCGACCTGCATGACGCAGACGCCCGCGTGCCTGCCGACCTGCGTGCTGCGCTTCGGGCTGGCATCGACCTAACGGCCGCCGCCCGCCCCGCCCTCGCTACCACTGCC
>NZ_JARXAB010000032.1 GCF_029866045.1 Ramlibacter sp.
CCTTCTGGGCAGCCCGCGACACCCTGCTCGCGCACCGTGACGACCACGCCGCCGCCTGCGCGAATTTCCGCTGGCCACAGCTGACCGAGTTCAACTGGGCGCTGGACCACTTTGATGTGCTGGCGCGTGACAACGACCGCACCGCGCTGTGCATCGTCCAGGAGGACGGATCGCACGAGCGTCTGAGCTTTGTGCAGATGGCCGCGCGCTCCAACCAGGTGGCCAACTGGTTCAGGCAACTGGGGGTGCGGCGCGGCGACCGGGTGCTGCTGATGCTGGGCAACCAGCGCGAGCTGTGGGAGTCGATGCTGGCCCTGATGAAGCTGGGCGCGGTGATGATCCCCACCACCACGCTGCTGGACCAGGGCGACCTGCAGGACCGGTTGGACCGCGGCCATGTACGCCATGTGATTTGCGTGCCCGACGCGGTGGCCCGCCTCGAAAAAGCGCAGGGCACATTCACCCGGATCGTGGTGGGACAGGCCAGTGGCTGGCATTCCTTCGAGGAGGCCAGCGACGCATCGGCCGCGTTCGTACCAGACGGGCCAACGCCGGCAACCGACCCGCTGCTTCTGTACTTCACCTCTGGCACCACCTCCAAGCCCAAGCTCGTGTTGCACACGCAGGAAAGCTACCCGGTGGGCCACCTGTCGACCATGTACTGGATCGGCCTGCGGCCGGGGGATGTGCACCTGAACATCTCTTCCCCGGGCTGGGGCAAGCATGCCTGGAGCAGCTTCTTCGCGCCCTGGAATGCGGGCGCCACCATCTTCGTCTACAACTACGCCCGCTTCAAGGCGCCGGCGCTGCTCGATGTGCTGGTGCAGCATGGTGTCACGAGCTTGTGCGCGCCGCCCACGGTGTGGCGCATGCTGATTCAGGAGGACCTGGCCGCTTGGTCTGTCCAACTGCGCGAGCTATTGGGGGCGGGCGAGCCGCTCAACCCCGAGGTGATCGAGCAGGTCCGCAAGGCCTGGGGCGTGACCATTCGCGACGGCTTCGGCCAGACCGAAACAACTTGCCAAGTTGGCAACCCACCGGGTTTGCCGGTCAAGGCGGGCAGCATGGGCGTGCCGATGCCGGGCTACCCGATCGTGCTGCTGGGCGTCGAGGGCAAGCCCGCCGACGAGGGCGAGATCTGCATCGACCTGGCGCACAGGCCGGTGGGCCTGATGCAAAGCTACTTTGACGACGCCGACAAGACCGCTGAGGTGATGCGCGACGGCCACTACCACACCGGGGATGTGGCCTCACGCGACGCTCAGGGCTACATCACCTACGTCGGCCGGGCCGATGACGTGTTCAAGTCCTCGGACTATCGCCTCAGCCCCTTCGAGTTGGAGTCAGTGCTGATCGAGCACCCCGATGTGGCGGAGGCCGCGGTGATCCCCAGCCCCGACCCCCAGCGCCTGTCGGTGCCCAAGGCCTTCGTCGTGCTGCGCGCCGGTGTAGCCCCCGACCGCGCTGCTGCCCTGTCCATCCTGCGCTTCGCGCGCGAGCAGTTGGCGGCCTACAAGCGGATTCGTCGCGTTGAATTCGCTGAATTGCCCAAGACCATCTCCGGAAAGATCCAGCGTGCGCAGCTGCGCAAGTTGGAAAACGAGCGTCTGGCCGCACAGGGTCGGCACGGCGCCGACTTCTGGGAAGAGGATTTCCCCGAACTGGCGGGCTGACCTCTCAGACCCCCGCGCCTGTGAGGTCTGCCTTTGAACGCCGCTTTTGAACCCTGCCGGTTCCCGCGCGCCCAGGCCCATCAGAAGCCCTACATGGATTTGCTCATGCACATCACCCTGGAAAAGTGATGTCCCGGCGCCCACAAGCGGCGTTTCACCGTACGCTTGCTCGCTCATCGAGTGAGCCAAAGGAGAGGTAGCTTCAGTAACTCTCTCTACTCACCGTTAGAACTGTGCCTTGAGTCGGCCTTCTTGACGGATCATTTGGCCACTTGGGATCGATATGCACATCAACCTTCACCCGTCTTTAGCGTTCAGAAGGGTTGCACGCTTCGCCCGCCAGCGCATGGTGAGGCTGGCCTGGGCCCTCGGCGCAGCCCTCCCTGGCGCCGCTTTCTCCTCTGAGCCTGTGCTCATCGGCCTCGACGAGGCCTACTCCATTGCCACCAACACCGCGCCCAAAGCCATCGAGCGCGGCATCCGGGTGGCCATTGCCGAGATCAACGCCCGCGGCGGCGTACTCGGTGGTCGGCCATTGCAACTCGTGACCACCGACAACCAGGGCTTGGCCGCTCGCGGCAAGGACAACTTCATCGACCTGGCCGGCCGGCCCGGCATGACAGCGGTGTTCGGCGGCAAGTTCAGTCCGGTGACGGTGGAGTCGGTGCCCGAGGCCAACCGGCTCAAAGTACCCTTGGTGAGCGTGTGGGGCTCGGCCGACCAGATCACCGACGGCGACCCGGTCTTTCCCTTCGTGTTCCGCCTCTCGCTCAAGGACAGCTGGGGCGTCGAGGCTCTGGTGCAGCGGGCGCGGGATTCGCATCAGGCCTCGCGCCTTTGCATTTTGTTGCCCAACACCGCCTGGGGCCGCTCGGCCGATAAGGTGCTGGCCAGCCGGTCCCAAGCCATGCGGGTGACGCTGGCCTCGGTTCGCTGGTACAACTGGGGCGATTCGAATTTCGCTGAGCATGTCGCCGGTTGCCAGCAGGCCAGCGCCCAGGCGCTTGTCATGGTCGCCAACGAACGCGAGGGCGCGCTGGTGCTCGGCGAAATCGCCAAGCTGCCTGCCGCCCAGCGCCTGCCGGTGGTCGCCCACTGGGGCATCACCGGCGGCACCTTGCACACCCTGGTCGGCGACGCGCTTTCCAAGGTGGACATGCAAATCATCCAGACCTTCACTTTTATCGACAACCGCCGCCCGGCGGCGCAGCGCCTGGCCGCGGCGCTCATGAAAGAGGGGGGTCTGGCGTCGGTCAGAGAAATTGCCAGCCCGGTCGGGTCGGCCCATGCCTACGACATGACCCATTTGCTGGCACTGGCCATCAACAAGGCGGGCAGCACCCAGGGCGACGCCCTGCGCCAGGCCCTCGAGCGCCTGCCCGCCTTCGACGGCGCGGTACGGCGCTACGAGCCGGCCTTCACTCCCACCCGCCACGACGCGCTGACGTCGCGTGAGGTTCTGTTCGTGCGGATGGAGCAGGGCGGCGCCTTGGTGCCGGTCAAGTGACCCCAGCGGCGCCCCCCGCGCCTCCCCCGCCCGCGCTGCCGCCGGTGCGTGGCGGCGCGCGCCCGCCCTCGCTACGCCGGCGCATCACCCAGCAGCTGGTGGGCATCATGCGCACCTATGTCATCCTGACCACCCTGCTGGTCATGGTGATCATGCTGACGGCAGGCTGGTTCTACTGGCGCACCAACATCAACCACCAGCGGGATCTGGTGCTCACCAAGATCAGCACCGAGCTGGCCAACACCAGCGCCGAGATGCAGGCCTTGGCCACCGCGCCGGTGGTCTGGACCGGCCTGACCGATAGCTTCGGCCGCGAGACCTATCTGGAGCCTCTGCTGGCCCGGTTCAACCGAGGCGAGGAGCGCCGCCTCATCCTGCTCGACTACCGGGGCCGGCTGTTCATGGCGCCTGGGGGAGTCGATGCGCAGACGCTGGTGGACCTGCCCGAGGTCAAGTCTGCGGTACTCGAGGGCCGGGACGGTGCGGCGGTCCATAAGGACCCGGACGGGTCGACCCACCTGATGCTGGTTCGCCGGGTGGTTTCCCCCGTGGCCCAGGCGCCGGTGGGCTTCCTGGTGGTGTCCAAGGATGTCCGAGTCATGCTGCGCGACTTGCGGCTCGACCCGGACCTGCTCCTGTCGTTTTCACTCGGCAGTGGCGCTTACTTGCCCGAAGTGCGCCCGGCTGGACGCATGACCGCCGGCGGCGAGGGGCTGGTGGATGCCGCCGGGCTGAAGCTGCGACTGCGCGTCTGGATCGGCCAGGATATTTACCAGGCGCTGGGTCTTGTTCTCGGAACCATCGCCGCCATCGTCGCCTTGGGCTGGTGGTCGATCCGCAGTGTGGTCGCCTGGTCGCGGCGCTTCGCCGGCAGCACCACCCGCCGTTACGAGCAACTGCTGTTCGACTGCCAGCGCCTGCTGGCGGGCGAACCAGTGACCTCGATCGGGGTCCCAGAAGAAGGACTGCGGGACGAGTTGTCCGAGGTCACCGACGCCCTGACCGCGATGCTCGCCCAGCAAAAGGAGCTCAATGACGAGCTTCGCAAGACCTCGGTCGTGTTCTCGACCTCGGCAGAGGGCATCGTGGTGACCGACAACCAGGGCCGTATCGTCGATGTGAACCCCGCGCTCACCGCGATGACCGGCTACCTGCGCGGCGAGTTGATCGGGCGCCAGGCGGGCACGCTTTATCGCAGCGTGGGCCGCGACGACACCAGCCGGATCATGGCCCGCGCCCTTGAAGAGCAGGGCCGCTGGAGCGGTGAGACCAGCTTCCTGGCCCGCAATGGCCGGGTCATCCCGACCACGGTGTCTATTTCGCGCATTCGCGACGCCAGCGGCCAGAGCCAGGGCAATGTCACCGTCATCACCGACGTGAGCCGGCTCAAGGAGGCCGAGAACCAGCTGCGCGACCTGGCCTATCGGGACAGCCTCACCGGCCTGCCGAACTTCCGCCGCATGTCCGACGAGGTGCGCAGCTTGCTTGCCCGCGCAGAGGGCGGCAATCAGCGCTTCGCGGTCCTGTTCTTCGACATGGACCAGCTCAAGTTCGTCAACGACAACTACGGCCACGAAGTGGGCGACCTGGTGATCAAGAGCTTGGCCGCCCATCTGCGCAGCACCTTGCCACGCGGGCATCTGCTGTGCCGCCGCTCGGGTGACGAATTCATCGCGGTGGTTGATCTGCCAGGGCCGGAAAGCGCTGCTTACCTGGAGCGCACCCTGGAGCGGCTCAACCCGCTCAATGTTCCCCTGCCAACCGGCAAGGTCGCGGTGAGCGCCACGGTCGGCCTGAGCCGCTACCCGGAGGACGGCCAGGACTGGCAGAGCCTCATGATCTGCGCCGACGTGGCGATGAACGAGGCCAAGCAGCGCCAGCGCGGCACCGTCGCCTGGTTCGACGCCGCCCTCGGCCAGCGGGTCTACCGGCGCCGCCTGATCCAGGCGCGGCTTGCCCAGGCCATTCAGGAGCGCGCGATCGAGGTCCATTACCAGCCCGAGGTCGACCTGCGCAGCGGCGCGGTGATCGGCTTCGAGGCCCTGGCGCGCTGGAATGACCCGGAGCTGGGCGCTGTCTCGCCCGCGGAGTTTGTGCCCGTTGCCGAGGAGGCCTACCTGCTCGAGGCCCTCAGCCTGCTGGTGCTCGAGACAGTGCTGGGCGACAAGCCGCGTCTGCTGGCCCGGTTCCCGGCGGCCCGCGTCGCGCTCAATATCGCGCCGCAGGCGTTCTTGGACTCGCGCCTGCTCGACTACCTGCAGGGCCGCAGGCTTGCGCAACCGACGGTGATGGAGGGCCTGGAGATTGAGCTCACCGAGAGCCAGATCGCCTCCGGCGAGGCCTACTTGCTGGGGCAGTTGCAGGCCCTGACCGAGATGGGCCTTCATTTGGTGATCGATGATTTCGGCACCGGCTACTCCTCGCTGGGGCGGTTGACCCAGTTTCCGATCAGCCGCCTCAAGATCGACCGCTCTTTCGTGGCCGGGCTGAAGGAGGACCGTCAGGCCAAGATTGCCCGCTTGGTGATCAACCTCGCGCGTACGCTGGAATTCGAGGTGACCGCCGAGGGTGTGGAAACCGAGTCGCAGCGCGAGGCTCTGCTCGCCATGGGTTGCAGCCGGGCCCAGGGCTGGCTCTATGCCCGGGCCATGCCCTTGGCCCAGATCGAGGGCTTGCCCGATCGGCTTGTAGCCGTGGCCAGCCCGGCGCTCCCGGCTGGCTGACCCGGGGCATGCCCTTGGGGCATTGAGGCCTCAATGCCTCAATGCCTCAATGTCGCACGCCTCAGGCGATCGAGACCCCGTCTACCAAGTGCTGCTGCAGAAAACCCAAGGCCTGCGCCTGCACCCGCAGTGCCAGCGCGGCGTCGTAGCCCGTGTGCTGGGGCTGCATGAAGCCATAGCGCCCCGTATGCACCCGGATCTCGACCGCTCGCGCACGGGCAAGCTCTGACCGATGGGCCGCCTGAAAGGCCTCGATGCCGGCTGGCGCCATCCAGCGGGAGTCTGTGGGGAAATGTGCCAGCACCGGGCACAGGGGCTGGCGCTCTCGCTGCGCTGGGCTTTCCATGCCGCCGCCGTAGTGGCAGACCGCGGCGCTCAGGTAGCCCAATGAGCAGGCGGCCTCCCAGGCCAGCAGCCCTCCCCAGCAGTAGCCGACCACCCCAATCTGGGCGTAGGGCGCGAGCTTGCGGCCGTGGGCGATCGAGGCCTCGATGTCGAGCATGATCGCGGTGGAGGGCAGGGGCTCCATCGGACGAATCAGGCGCTGGCCCCATCGACCCTGCTCGAAGCGATAGCCGTAGTGGGTGCCGGAGCGCCCCCGGCTGAAGGTGGATGGCGCAATGGCCAGGTAACCCTGGGCGGCGAAGGCCTCGGCCATCTGCCGCACATGAGGATTGACGCCGGGTCGGGTGTCGGCCAAGGCCGGTGGCCGGTTCGCGGCGCCCTCCCAGCCGGGCATGCGCTGGTCCATGTGCTGCAGCACCACCAGCAGGGCGCGGGGCGCTGATGTGGGCCGAACCACATAGGAGCGGACGATGCCGCCGTCGCTGGCGGTGAGGTCAATGTAGTGGCCCAGGGGCGTGGCGTCTGGCATGCCGGTCTTGTTCTGCTGTTTCCTCGCGGGCGGCCATCAGAGAGAGGCGCAGGCCGATCCGCTTTTCAATTTCATTATCACGCTGAGCAGGATCACGGGATGATCGCCCACGCGGCGCCGTCGGGATTGCCGCGACGCGGTCGGCGGCCCTTCCCGGACTTTCCCGGACCCAGAGAGCCGCCCCCAGGCCGAGGCATTTCTGGGTTCGGCGCGTTTTTTTACTGTTATACTCGCCGGCTCAGCGGCTGTAGCTCAGTTGGATAGAGTACTTGGCTACGAACCAAGGGGTCGTGGGTTCGAATCCTGCCAGCCGCACCAACTTTTCGAAGTGAAAAGGACTTAGAGGTCAGCCTCTAGGTCCTTTTTTTTGGGCCAGTTCAGAGCACGTCGATCCGCGCGAGCGTCGCTTGCGCCTGTACCCGCAGGGCCTGAAGATCTTCCGGTGAAAAGCGTTCGAGCTGCCGGTACACCATGCCCAGGCGGTGGTTGCCCCCCAGGCGCTCGCGGTGGTGGTCGAAGAAATTCCAGTACAGGGCATTGAAGGGACAGGCGCGCTCGCCCACCCGGGCCTTCTTGTCGTAGGCGCAGCCCGCGCAGTGGTCGCCCATGCGGTCCAGGTAGGCGGCGCTGCTCACATAGGGCTTGGTGGCCAGGCGGCCACCATCGGCAAATTGACTCATGCCCAGGGTGTTGGGCGCTTCCACCCACTCGAAGGCGTCGATGTAGATGCCCAGGTACCAGCGGTGCAACGCCTCGGGGTGCAGGCCCGCCAGCAGCGCGAAGTTGCCGATCACCATGAGGCGCTGGATGTGGTGCGCGTAGGCCGTCTCCAAAGACTGGCCGATGGCGCGGGCCAGGCAGGCCATCTTCGTCTCCCCTGTCCAGAACCACGCCGGCAGCGGGCGCTCATGACCCAGCGCGTTGACCTCGGTGTAGCCCGGCATGTGGGCCCAGTAAAAGCCCCGCACATACTCGCGCCAGCCCAGGATCTGGCGGATGAAGCCTTCCACCGCGTGCAAGGGCGCGTCGCCGGCGCGCCAGGCCGCCTCTGCGCGGTCGATCACCTCGCGGGGCCGCAGCATTTTGGTGTTGAGGCCGAAGGACAAGAGTGAGTGAAAGAGAAAGTCGCTGCGGCTGGTGAGTGCGTCCTGGTAGTCACCGAAATACGGCAGGGCGTGGGCAATGAAGTGATCCAGCTGGGCCAGCGCCTCACTGCGATCGAGCGGCCAGCGAAAGGCCTGGGCCTGCGGCTCGCCCATGGTCTGCACGCCGGCGGCCTCGATGACTTGCCACAGCGCCGCGTGGTCGTGGGTGGGCCGGGTATCCACCGGCGCGGGCGGCTTTCCCTTCCAGGGTTTGCGGTTGTCGGCGTCGAAGTTCCACTGGCCGCCTTCGGGCTTGCCATCGGCGTCTAGCAGCACCCGGTGCTTGCGTCGCTGCTCCCGGTAGAAGCGCTCCATCAGCCACTGGCGGCTGTCGCCGAACAGGCGCTGGCAATCGTCCCGTGCGGTGAGAAAGTGCTCGGAGTCGACCGGCGTCACGGTCACTGCACGCTCGCGTGCCTGCGCAGCCCAATCCGTCAGGGCGCGGTCGAGCCGCCATTCGTCGGGCGCTTGGTACTGCACCTCCGAGGCACCGTAGTGCAGGGCGAGGGCATCGAGGTTGGCGGGGATGTCCTGCCGGTTGCTGGCGTCGTCAATCGCCACATGCCGCACTCGGTGGCCTGCTGCCTGAAGCTGGGTGGCGAAGGCGCGCATCGCCGCAAAAATGGCCAACACCTTCTGCGCGTGGTGGCGCACGTAGTCCGTTTCCGAACGGACCTCCATCAGCAGGTAGACGACGTCGGGGCGGACCTCGCGGAACCAGGAGTGCTGCGGGTCCAGCTGGTCGCCCAGGACGAGGCGCAGGACGGGGCCGGCTTCGCGATCCGGAAACGGTGACGTCACTGGCGACGTCACGTGTTGGCGCGGCGCTTGAGCCAACGCATCAGGCCACCGACCACGGGCAGCTTCTCGTACAGCTCCTCGGCCGCGTCCCAGTAGTCGCGGTGCAGGGTGACCCTTCCCTGCTCGTCGAACACGATGTGCGAGCTGCCCCGCACCCGCTGCTCGGTGCGGGTGTCAAAGCGGCGGAAGCGGAAGTGGAAGTCCCACAGCAGGAAGCACTGCTGGCCTTGATGCACCTGGCCGGTGACCACGAAGCGCGGCGCCTCCAGAGACACGTACATGTGCTGGAAGATGGCGTCGATGGCGGCCACGCCCTGCACCTCGTTGAAGGGGTCCTTGAAGCGGGCGCCCTCGGCATAGAAGTCCGGCAGGCGGGGCAGGTCGGCGGGCGTGAGTTGCTCGAAGTAGCGGACGAAGTCGCGCACTGCGGCGTCGAGATCAGGCGGGGTGGACGCGGCCATGCGTTCAAAGCCCGGTGCTGCGACGCACCGCTGCGAAGTAGAGGCGATAGGGCAAGAGCGCCAGCAGCTTCATTACCCGAGTGAACCGGCGCGGGAAGTGGATTTCGAACTGCCCCTGTCCCCAGCCCTTGATCATTTCCCGCGCGGCCTCGTCGGCGGTGATGAGGGCCGGCATGTGAAACTGGTTGCCGGCGGTCAGTGGCGTCTCGACAAATCCGGGGTTGACCAGGCTGATGCCCAGCCCCTTCGGTTGCAGGTCCAGGTAAAGCGTCTCGGCCAGGTTGATCAGGGCGGCCTTGGTCGGTCCGTAGGCCATGGCTTGGGGCAGGCCTCGGTAGCCGGCCACGCTACTCACCAGGCTGATATGCCCGTGGCCCTGGGCCAGCAGAGCCGGGGTGATGGCATGGAGCAGGTACAGCAGGCCCACGGTGTTGATCTCGTGGTGCCGCAGCAGGTCGTCGAGGTCGATGGCGGTGGCGCGCATCGCGTTGTAGTGGCCTGCGCAGTAGCACACCAGGTCGAGCGGGCCGCCTTCCAGGGCTTGCGCGGTGACCCGGGCCACGGCCGCGCGGTCGGTCACGTCCAGGGGCAGGGCCAAGCTGCCCGGGTGGGCACTGGCGAAGTCCTGCAACGGCCCGGCTCGCCGCGCCGACACCAGCACCTGCGCGCCCAAGGCATGCAGCTGCCGAGCCACGGCCAGCCCGATGCCGCTGGAGGCGCCGACCAGCCAGACCCGCTTGCCCTGCCAGTCGCCAATCTTGGGGTTGAGGCTCATGGTGCGGCGCTCAGGGCAGCTTCTGGAACGAGAGCGTGACCTCGCCCAGGCGGACACCGAATTTGCTCATGGTGGCCCGATTGAGCATCACCCGGTCGTCGACCAGAAACATCCAGTCGTCGAAACTCACCTCGTAGACCGAGCCGTCGACCGGCAGCTTCAGCACATAAGACCACTGGAACGCATTGCCCGCGGTTCGGCCGGTGGCCACGCCCACGACGTCGTCGGCGGTGCCGGTGTAGCGGCCGTCGGCTTCCTTGGTGAGTGTCCAGACCCGGCGCTGTTTGGTGCCGTCGGAATAGGTGAAGCGCTCGTCGAGCACGCCCTTGCTGCCCTCCCAGCGGCAGTCCATCTCGACGGTGAAGCGCTTGACCACCAGGCCGCTGCGGTCCTGGAAGATGCCGTGGGCGATGACCTTGCCATTGAAGTAGGTCGCCAGGTCCAGGGCGGGGCGCTCGGCGCTGTATTGCTCAACGCGTGGGCTGGCGCAGCCAGCCAAGGTGAGGGCGCCAAGGCCCAGGGCCAGTGCGGCCAGCAGCCGGCAGGCGCGGCCAAGCAGAAGGTGGGCGAGGGTCATGAGTGGCTCCGGTGAACGGGGGAAGGGATGGGTTAGAGGCTGCCGCTGGTGGCGAGCCCGAGCAGGGACAGTCGAAGGCCCGGCTGCGAAGTGCTTGGCGACAGCCAGATGCCTAAAAAGCGTCGGCCGAACTCGGGATCGGCGATTTCGCCCAGCGGCCGGCCGTCAATCCAGAAGCTGACGCCCTGGCCCGGCTGGTGCAAGCCAGTGACCCGTTCGCCACTTCGCACATCGGGAAACACCCGCCGCATGGCCGCGAGCCAACGCTGGGCCTGAGCTTCAGACAAGGACCCTGCGCGCCGCATTTCGTCCAGCGAGCGCTGGGCGATGGAGTCACCCTCGAAATCGCGCAGATAGGTCAGTTCGAGCACCACCGGATGGTCCAGAGCCTGGTCGGCCCGGAAGCTTGACGATGTCCACAAACGCGCCTGGTAAATACCCAGGCCAAAAAAGCGCAGCTTCCCCTCCCCGCGCAGCCGGCTGCCCGGAAGCTGAGGGTGTGCGGTGCTTCGCGCGACCGCCTCGGCGGCGCCTCGTTCGCGTTGGCTTTGCGCTTCAGGCAGGGTCTCGGTGGATGCAGCGGCGGGCTGACAAAGCGCCAGAGCCAGGGCCATCACCACCGGCATAGCCCCCCACAGGCGGACCATCGTGCTGGCCAGCACACCGGAATTCGCACCGTACATTGCACCCACCAACACGCCGCCCAACGCGGGCGTTCGTGCGCGCGACACGCCCGCCGATGCAGTCCGGTGCGGCCGGGCGTCAGCGGACCAGGGTGTACTGGACGACATCGATATCCCCCGCGGCAAAGCCGGCTTCACAGTAGGCGAGATAGAACTCCCACAGACGCAGGAAGCGTGCGTCGAAGCCCTGCGCCAGCACCTCATCCTGGCGTGTCAGGCAGGTCTCGCGCCATTGGCGGCAGGTCTCGGCGTAGTCCTGGCCAAAGGCAAACTCTTCCACCATGCGCAGGCCAGCAGCTTGCGCCTCACGTCGGAATTCGCTGGGGCAGGGTAGACAGCCGCCAGGAAAAACGTACTGCTGGATGAAGTCGGTCGACCGGATATAGCGCTCAAACAGCGCGTCCCGGATCACGATGGTCTGGATACAGGCGCGACCGCCGGGTTTGAGCAAACGCGCGATGCTCTGGAAGTAGGTGGGCCAGTACTCGCGGCCGACGGCCTCGAGCATTTCGATCGAGCAGACGGCGTCATAGGGGCCGTCTGCGATGTCCCGGTAATCCTGCAGCCGCAGGTCGGCGCGCTCGCCTAGGCCCTGGTCCTGCAGGCGCTTTTGCGCCCAGGCCAGTTGTTCGGTGGACAGGGTGACGCCGGTGACCCGGGCGCCAAATTCCTTCGTCGCTTTTTCGGCCAATGCGCCCCAGCCGCAGCCGATCTCGAGCATCCGGTCGCCCGGCTGAACGCCGACCATGCGCAGCGCGCGGCGCACCTTGGCGTGCTGGGCCTCGTCCAGTGATTGCGTCGGCTCGCCCTGCGCATTGCGCTCGAACAGGGCCGACGAGTAGTTCATCGTCGGGTCCAGCCACAGCCGGTAGAAGTCGTTGCCCAGGTCATAGTGGGCATGGATGTTCTTGCGGCTGTTCCCTTTGGTGTTGCGGTGAAGCAGGTGGCGCAGGCGGTACACCAGGCGGCCGATCCAGGAGCCGTGGATGGCAGCATCCAGCGCCTGCCGGTTGGCGAGCATCAGGCGCAAGAGGCCGGCGAGGTCCGTGGTGTGCCAGTCTCCGGCGAGGTAGCTTTCGGCAAAGCCGATGTCGCCCGAGCGCAGCGCCGCGGCGCAGGGGTTCCAGTTGAGGAGCTTGACCTGGACTTCGGGCCCCTGGCCATCGCCAAGCGCGCGCACCGAGCCGTCGGGCAGTTCCACCACCAGAGTGCCGTGGCGCAGGCCTTGCAGCAGCCGGAAGAGGGCGCGCGCCGCAGCCGGCGCGCCCTGGGGCAGCCCGAGCACCAGGGGCGCGCCGCCACTTGCCGCGGTGGCAGCGACGCTGGCTGCGCCCGCCTCGGCACCCTGTTCGTGGCCAGGCCGGGCACCCGCGGCCGCGCGGGTCGTTGGTGAACGGGACGTCAAGATATTCATGCGGCGTGGTTCGGAGGGGGATCGGCTTAGCGGGTCACGAAGCGTTCAGGTAGCGGCGGCTTGCGGTGAAAGCCCACCTGCTTGCGCCACAAGTGCAGGGCCTGCCAATGGATCCGGGCGATGACCATCATCGTCATCGCAGGATAGCGCCAGAGGGCCTGGCGCAGAAGCCGTGGGGTAATTGGCTCGAGCGCGCCGCTGACGCTGGTGGCCAACAGGGGGCCCTGCTCGTCGTCCAGGTCGACCCGGGCCACGGTCCGGGCGGGTGCTCGCTGATCGCTGTGCAAGAAACGGAATCGGTAGCGACCCTCGGTGGTGCAAAAAGGCGAGACATGAAAGCACTTGTCGGCCTGCAGCTCCACGCCGTAGCGGGGCTGGTCCAGCAGGTAGCAATGTCGCTCGCCGAAGGTGTTGTTGACCTCGACCACGATCGCCCGCAGCGGCCCATCGGCCCGGTGGCAGTACCAGAAGCTCACCGGCTTGAACACATAGCCCAGTACCCGCGGGAAGGTATGCAGCCAGACCTCGCCGTCGGCGTCGGTGATGCCTTCGCTGGCCAGCAGCGCGTCCAGCCAGGCCAGCGCCCCGCCTGCCTCGGGACCCCGCCCATCGCCATGGTCGCGGTCGTGGAAGCTCAGCGCCCCACGCCGGTTGACGGCCAGACCGCCACGTGCCGCTGGATCGCCCAGCCGCCGCATCGGCAGCAGCAGAAAAAAGGTGTCATAGGCGAACGCATGCCGACGCGGGCGCACACGGGTGTGCCGGACCTGGCCGAAGCCGATCTGTGCCACGCTGGCCTGAGCCATCCGATCCACCCTCTGTTCCACTCCTAACCCCTTCTTGCTCACGCTGCCGCTTTGCGCGCCGACGCGGTGTAGGCCAGGAGCTCCTCGGCCACGGTCAGTCCAGACTTCAGCCCGTCCTCGTGAAAGCCGTAGCGGGTCCATGCGCCGCAGTACCAGGTGTGGGCGACGCCTTGCAACTCTGGCACGCGGCCCTGGGCCTGGATGGCCGCCATATCGAAGACCGGGTGGCTGAATTCGAACTCGCTCAGCACCTGGGCCGGGTCGATCGCGCGCACCGGGTTCAGTGACTCGACCAGGGGCTGGCTGAAGGGGAGGGGCTGCAGTTTATTGAGCAGGTAGTGCAGGCAAACGCGGCCAGACTCCTGCGAGTCTTCTGCGGCGCGCTCGTAGTTCCAGGCGGCCCAGGCGGCGCGGCTTTGCGGCAGTACCGAGGTGTCGGTGTGCAGTACCGCCCGGTTGGGTTGGTAGCGGATCGCGCCCAGCACCTCGGCCTCGGCCGTGGTCGGCTGGTTCAGCAGCGCCAGCGCCTGGTCGCTGTGGGTGGCCACAACGGCGTGGTCAAAGCGCTCGGCGCCTTGGTCGGTGCGCACGGTCACGCCGGCCGCGTCGCGGTCGATCCGCCGCACCGGCGTTGCCAGCCGGGTGTCGGGCAAGCTGGCGACGATCTTCTCCACATACTGGCGCGCACCGCCGGCGACCGTGAACCACTGCGGCCGGTCGTTCACCTGCAGCAGTCCGTGGTTGTGGCAGAAGCGGATCATGGTTGCTACCGGGAACTGCAGCATCTGGTCTGTCGGGCAGCTCCAGATGCAACCCAGCATAGGCAGGAAGTACCAGTCCCGGAAGGGCTGGCCAAAGCCCTCCCGTTGGAGAAAGCTGCCCAAGGGCTCCATCAGACGGGACTCCTCGCCCTCCAAGGCCAGCCGGGTGCACAGGCGGTTGAAGCGCAGCAGGTCGGCCAGCATGCCCAGGAAGCGGGGGCTGAGGAGGTTGCGCTTCTGCGCAAATACCGTCGCCAGGTTGTTGCCACTCCATTCGAGCGCGCGCGCGCGGGCGCTGGCCGGCACCTGGACCGAGAAGGACATGTCGGAGGGCGCTGTGGGCACCCCCAGCTCGGCCAGCAGCGCGATCAGCTGCGGGTAGGTCCGCTCGTTGAGCACCAGGAAGCCGGTGTCGACGCCCCAGCGCTGCTCGCCCTGCGCCGTCGGCAGTGTCACGTCCACCGTGCGGGTGTGGCCGCCGAAGTAGTTGCCGGCCTCGAACAGGGTGACATGGGCATGCTCACGCAGCTTGTGCGCGGCAGCAAGGCCGGAGATTCCGGACCCGACAACAGCAACTCTCACGAACCCGCCCTCTTCCCTAGAGTGTCTTGGACCAACTCATTGTATGGCGGAGCCTGGCCGGTTGCCCATCCGTGGTTACAGCCGCATGCGTCGCGCGATGTTGACGCTGCGGGCCCCGGCTGGCTGGGGCCGCCCGCTTGGGTTTGGGGGCTTTCATGCGGGCGGCCCGCATCGTCCGGGCGGGTGCCGGGCACGCCGCTTGCCGGGTAGTGGCATGTGTCCAGACGGCCGCATGTTCATTCGTCCAACCAAGCACCCCGGAGGCCCTTATGCCAATTTCCAACTCTTTTTTGCACAGCCTGAATTTCCTCGGAGCGAGGGTTCGTTTCGCTTCAGGGATGGGGGTGGCCTCTGCCGCCTTGTTGCTGGTCGCCTGCGCGGAGCCCCCCGCCAGCCGCCTGGGCGGGCCGGGCGAGGGCATGGAGCCGAGCAGCACCACGACCCAGCGGGAAAAGCACCCGCAGCAGGCGACTCCGCCAGGGGACATCAACCAGTCCGACACCCATTTCGAGCGAGAGGACCAGCCCTACAAGAGCGGCCCGCCCTCGATCGTCAAGCCCGCGCAGTGAGATGCGGCCTCGGACCGGCTTCAGGTCCCGGGCGGCACGGCCAGGTCTGCTGGCTGTAGTCCGGCCGGCCGAAACGCCATTCCTGCAAGGGGGGCGAGTCGGCTTGTGCTGGCGAGCGGTGATCCGCTGGCACGCCCACCAGGGCCCAGGCCGTAGGCGGCTGGACCTGCCGCCGATTGGAGGAAGCACTGACGCGCGCAGTAATCCACCAGCGCGTCGATCTCGGTGGATTTGTCGAACACCGCATCCACTCCGAGTTGGGCGCAACGCTTGCGGACGGTGGCGTTCACGTAGTTGCTGAACACCACCACCTTCTGCCACGGGCCGCGCGGCGGCAGATGTTCCACCAGGTGCAGTCCGCTGCCACTGCGAAGGAAGAGGTCGACCACCAGCACTTGCCAGTCGCGGGGATGCTCGTGCAGCCATGCGAGCGCCCGGCTCTCGGCGCCGGTGGTACCCAGGACCTTCACCCCGGTGAGTTCCTCCAGGGTTCCCACCAGGCTCTCACAGAGCATGGGGTTGTCTTCGACGATGTAGGCGTGGAGCAGGTCTGGAGACTGGGCGTTGGTCATGGCTTTTCCTTGTCCGGGCAGGCGAGTGGGCGAGCGAGGGGTTGCAAGTCGTAAGCACTCTATCGAGACGTACGGTCTTCCATTTCGGACACCACCGCCGGCTGCTGTAGGACGTGACCGACCGGCCACCTCCCACCCCTGGGACTGCCTACTATCCGTCGGTGGCCGGATCCTTGGAGGCACATGAAACTCTTGCCGCGACCGCGACCCCCACTGCGGCCGCAGTCGCTGGCGTGGCCGGTTTGCTCGAGGCGGCCACCGGCGCCGGCGTATGGCGTTTAGACCTTTCCTCGGCCCCGGGTTCACCCCGCCTGCGCGCCTCGCCTAGGCTGTCCCTGATCCTCGGTTGTGAGGACCCGTCGGGGCCGGCTGACTTCGGCTTTGTGTTGCCGCCCTGGCGCCAGGAATTAGAGGCGCTGCTACGCCGCTGCGCCGTGCAGGGTCTGCCCTTTGATCACGAGGTTCAGGTGCAGGCAGCGGGCCGGCGGCTGTGGGCGCGGGTGCTGGGTCAGGCGGTGATGGACACCGCGCAGCGCGCGCATCAGATCGAGGGCGTGATGCTGATCGCCGAGCCTCAGGGCGCAGCAGACGACGCGCTGCTCACGCTGGATGCGGACGGGCGCATCAATTTCGCCAACCCGGCGGCTGAACGCGTGTTGGGTCTGGCTGTGACCGTGCTGCAAGGGCGCCCATTCTGGGACTTGTTCCTCCGCACCGGGCGGCTGCGGCTCGAGGCCCGCGTACGCGCTGCCCTGGCGCGGCGCGAACCCTTGACGTTCGAGGAGGCCGACACCTCGCAGCGCCTGTGGCTGGCGTTTCGTGGCGAGCCCTTCGCCTCCGGAATGGCTGTCCACCTTCACGATGCCACTGGAGCGCAGCAGGCGCAGGAGCATCTGCGCCTGCTCGAGGGCAGCATCGCCCGGCTCAATGACCTGGTCATCATCACCGAGGTTGCGCCCTATGACGAACCGGGTCCTCGCATCGTCTTTGTCAACGAGGCCTTCGAACGCCGCACCGGCTATGCCCGCGAGGAGGTGCTGGGGCGATCGCCGCGACTGCTGCAGGGGCCGCAAACGCAGCGCGATCGGCTGGACCAGATTCGCGGCGCACTGCAGCAGTGGAGGCCGGTTCGGGTCGATCTGGTGAACCACCGAAAGGACGGCCAGCCCTATTGGGTGGACCTGGATATTTCGCCGGTCTGGGACCAGGCACGTCGCCTCACCCACTGGGTGGCGGTCGGCCGCGACATCACCGAGCGCAAGGCCGCCGAGCAGAAGATCCGCTACCTGGCGTTCTACGACACGCTCACCGGTCTTCCCAACCGGCAACTGCTCCTCGAGCGGCTGCAGGACATGCTCGCGCCGGCGCCAGCGGCGGACGGCGGCGCGCTGATGTTCATCGACCTGGACAATTTCAAGGTGCTCAACGACACCCTGGGCCACGAGCACGGCGATCTCCTGCTGCAGCAGGTAGGCGGTCGGCTGCGTGACTGCGTGTCCGAGGCTGACACCGTCGCGCGCTTGGGAGGGGACGAGTTCGTCGTTCTGCTGCAACCCCGGCCGGGTGAGGCCGGTCACCCGGCCACCATGACGGCCGCCGCGCAGGGGGTGGCCGAGCGGGTGCTGGCCGCCCTCGGCGAGCCCTACGCCTTACCGGGGACGCTTCACCACAGCACCTGCAGCATCGGCGTGACTGTTTTTGGCAAGGACGCTGAGTCGGTGAGCGACCTGCTCAAGCAAGCGGACCTGGCCATGTACCAGGCCAAGCGTCTGGGCCGCAACACGGTCTGCGCCTTCGATCCCGAGTTGCAGGCCCAAGCCAGCGCCAGCGCTGCGCTGGCGGCTGACCTTCGGCAGGCCTGGAGGGAGCACCAGTTCGAGCTGGACTACCAGCCGCAGGTCGACGCCACCGGCTGTGTGACCGGCGTCGAGGCCCTGGTGCGCTGGGCGCATCCTGTGCGTGGCCGGCTTGCACCCGATTTATTCATTGGCGCCGCCGAGGAGACGGCGCTGATTTTGCCGATCGGCCGCTGGGTGCTCGACACCGCCTGCGCGCAACTGGCGCAGTGGGCGGGTGAGCCGGAGCGCAGCCACCTGGGCATTGCAGTCAATGTCAGCGCGCGCCAGTTCCGCCACCCGGACTTTGCCGAGGGCGTCACCGAGGCCATCGCACGCGCAGGAATCGCGCCGCATTTGCTCACGCTGGAGCTGACCGAGAGCCTCATGGTCGATGGCTTCGAGGACATGGTGAGCAAAATGACCCGGCTCAAGGCCCTGGGGGTGGGGCTGGCGCTGGACGACTTCGGCATGGGCTACTCCTCGCTGGCCTATCTGAAGCGCCTGCCGCTAGACCAGCTCAAGATCGACCGTGAGTTCGTGAAGGACCTGCTGGTGGACGAGACCGACGCCGCCATCGCCCGCGCCATCATTGTGCTTGCGCAGAGCCTGCACCTGGCGGTGGTGGCCGAGGGCGTGGAGACCGAGGCGCAGAGGGACTTCCTTGTTCGCGAAGGCTGCACGGGCTTCCAGGGCTTTCTCTACTGCGGGCCGCTGCCGGTGGCCGCCCTCGAGCAGTACCTGGGCGGCGCGTCTCAGCGCGGTGCGACTTGAAGCGGAGCGCGGGCCTCGGCGCGCGGCAGCCTCAGCTCGATCCGGGTGGGGTTGCAATGCCGAAGCAGGGGCAGGCCCGCCGCCAGTACCCGCACGTCACTCCAGTGCAGGGGGCGGTAGTCTGCGTCCTCGCCCGGCGCCAGCACACGCCAGTTTCTGCGGCCCTCCGCGTGCGCGTCAGCATCGTCATCGGGGCGGATGGTCGCAGGGGTCACAGGGGTCACAGGGGTCGCCAGGCTGTCGCGAGCTTCAAGCGTGAGTTGCAGCAGAACCCCGTCCGTTTCGGGCTGCACCTGGACATGCAGCGCGCTCCCCGGTGACCCCTGGTCACTCAGGTGTAGCAGCGCCGACAGCAGCAGGCAACGGAGTTGGTCGCGCGAGACGGGCAGCCCGGCATCGGGCAGTTCGGCCAGCAGTCGTATGCCGCGAAACCCGAGGCAGCTTCGCACCAGGCCGAGGCATTCTTCCAGCCCCTGGCGCAGGTCGACCGTGTCGTCTTCCGGCGGCGCCAGCCAACTGGCCACCTGCAAGGCGCCGGCGACGGCGTCTCGCGCCAAGCGGTGCATGCGTGCGAGCGTCTGGTGCAGGTCGTCGGGCTGCGCGCCACGTCCCAGCCGCACACTCAGCACCTCCGCCATCATCGCCACCGCTTGAAGGTGAACCACGAGGTCGTGGCGCAGCGCGGGCCCAAGCCGCCGCAGCAGGGCGTAGCGAGCGGCCTCCACCTCGGTGTTCAGGCCCGCGGCGCAGGCATCAGCCTCCGCAGACGGGGCGGCAGGGACAGTGCACGTGGCCAGGGACATCGGCCCATTGTGGGAAGGCTGTCCGCAGCCGTCTTGTCAGGCGCTGGCCGCCTGCCGTGTAGGAAGCCAGGGCCGCTATGCTTGCGGCTCCATGAGCAAGGCATTCACCCGCGAAAGTGACGGCGATGGCGAAGACGATGACGGCGGCCTGCCGCCACTGCCCGCCGGCACCCGCAACTACATCACGCCCCAGGGCTATGCGCGCCTGCGCGCCGAACTGTTGCAACTGATCGACGCGGAGCGGCCGCAGGTGGTCGAGGCGGTGCATTGGGCCGCCCGCAATGGCGACCGCTCCGAAAACGGTGACTATCTCTACGGCAAGAAGCGCCTGCGTGAGATCGACCGGCGCATCCGCTTCCTCACCCGGCGGCTGGAGATCGCCGAGGTGACGGACCCCAGCGTGCACCACGGGCGCGACCCAATCTTTTTCGGGGCTACCGTGCGCTACGCCGACGAAGCCGGCGCTGAGCGCGAGGTCACCATTTTGGGCATCGATGAGGCCGACAGCGCCCGCAACCAAGTGAGTTGGATTTCCCCGATCGCACGGGCCCTGCTCAAGGCGCGCGAGGGCGACGTGGTCAAGCTGCAGACGCCGGCCGGCACCCAGGAGATCGAGGTGCTGTCGGTGCGCTACCCGGCACCGGGCGAGGCTGCCGGGCCCTGAGCGCTGCTGCGCGGGCGCATTCGCTCGACTTGCAGCACCGAGGGCGTGCGTTTGAGAATCCGGATGGCGGCGTCCAGATGGGAGCGGTCTCGCACAGCGATGATCAGTCGCAGGTCGGCCGCATCCTGGACGCGCTCCTCGCCCATGTCCACATGGGTGATGTCGACCTCGGCGCTGGCCAGGGCCTGAGCGACGCGGGCCAGCACGCCTTTGCCGTTGGCCACGGTGACCAGCAGGTGGGTTTCGAAAGCGCGCACCGGCTCGTCGGACCATTCGACGCCGATGAAGCGTTCACTGTCTTTGTTGAGGAGTTTTCGCGCCGTCCCGCAGTCGGCGGCGTGTACTACCAGGCCCTCACCGCGCCCCAAGTAGCCGACGATGGATTCACCCGGCACCGGCCGGCAGCAGGTGGCAAACTGCACCGAGGCGTTCTCGCTCCCGTCGAGGACGACCGCCGCGTGAGCGGGCTGGACTGACGCGGTGAAGCGTTCGCGGGTGATCAGCAGTGCGTCGGGCTTTTCGCCGGACTCGGCCAGCAAGTTGGCCAAGCGCTTGGCCACGATGGAGGCAATGCGCTTGCCCAGACCCAGGTCGGTGAGCAGTTCCTCGGCGTTGCGGTTGCCAGTGAAGCGGAGGAGCTTTTCCCAGACCGCGTGGTAGGCGGCATCCGTTCCAGGCAGGCGTTCAATGCCCTCGGCCCGCAGCGCCTGTGTGAGCAGCTGCGCGCCCAATGCCTGGGATTCAGCCACTGCGCGGGTCTTGAGGTAGTGGCGGATTTTGGATCGCGCCCGGCCGGTACGAACGAACGCCAGCCAGGCAGGATCGGGTGTGGCCTCGCGTGAGGTCTCCACCGCAATCACATCGCCGATTTTCAGCTCGGTGCGCAGAGGGACCTGATTGCCATTGATGCGCGCGGCCACCGCATGGTCGCCCACGCTCGAGTGAATGGCATAGGCAAAGTCGACGGTGGTTGCGCCCCGGGGCAGGGCCAGGATCTGGCTCTTGGGGGTGAAGACATAGACCGCATCGGGGAACAGGTCGATCTTGACGTGGTCCCAGAACTCGGTGGCGTCGCGCGTCTCGTGCTGGATGTCCAGCAGCGACTGTAGCCACTGGGCACCCAGGCGCTCGCCCGCCTCGGAGGCCTTGCTGGCCTCGGGGCCGGCCTTGTACAGCCAGTGGGCGGCCACTCCGGATTCCGCCACCAGGTGCATTTCCTGGGTCCGAATCTGGAACTCGATGTTCACGCCCGCGGGCCCGACCAGCGTGGTGTGCAGTGACTGGTAGCCGTTGACTTTGGGAATGGCAATGTGGTCCTTGAACCGGCCAGGTACGGGCTTGTACATCTGGTGCAGCACGCCCAGGGCGGTGTAGCAGTCGCTCACGCTGGGCACGACGATGCGAAAGCCGTAGATGTCGGTGACCTGGGCGAAGCTCAGGTGCTTCTCGTCCATCTTGCGGTAGATGGAATACAGGGTCTTTTCGCGTCCGCCAAGCCGCACCGCAATGCGGGCGGCGTCGAAGGCCGCTTCCACCTCGCGCTGTACCTTCTGAATGAGGTCGCGCCGCCGGTTGCGAGCCTTGGACACCGCCTTGGCCAGCACTGCATGGCGCCAGGGCCGCAGGTAGCGCAAGGACAGCTCCTGCAGCTCCCGGTAGGTCTGGTTCAGACCCAGGCGGTGGGCGATGGGGGCGTAGATCTCCAGCGTCTCCGCCGAAATACGGCCCCACTTGGCACGCGGCATGTCCTCGAGCGTGCGCATGTTGTGCGAGCGGTCGGCCAGCTTGATCAGGATGACCCGCACATCGCGCGCCATGGCCAGCAGCATCTTGCGGAAGGACTCGGCCTGGTTTTCCTCGCGGGTATTGAAATGCAGCTTGTCGAGCTTGGTCAGGCCGTCGACCAGTTCGGCCACCGGCGCGCCGAAGCGCTCGATCAGCTCGGGCTTGGTGACGCCGCAGTCTTCGATTGCGTCGTGCAGCAGGGCCGCCATCAGGGCTTGGGCGTCGAGCTTCCACTCGGCGCACTGGGCGGCGACCGCGATCGGGTGGGTGATATAGGGCTCACCGCTGGCGCGCATCTGACCGAGGTGGGCCTCGTCGGCGAAGCGATAGGCCTGGCGGACCTGTGCGACTTCGCCTGCGTCGAGGTAATCGAGGCGAGCAGTGAGCGCGGCGAAGCTGGCCGCTGCCGCATTGGCTTGGGCCGGGCCAGGCAGGGACCGTGCAGCCCTGCGGCGTGGGGGGGAGGCGTCGAGCATCGCGCTCATGGCTCAAATGTAGCGCGATGCCAGCGAGTGACCACCAGGCCATCGCAAAGCCGTCCCAGCTGTCTGGTTGCCCGCAGGCCGGCCGCCAAACGCAGCAACGAAAAAGCACCGCCGGGGCGGTGCTTTTGTGGTGAGGGCGGCAGGCCGCCGATTGGCGTACCTCAGCCCGGAACCTTCTTGAGCATCTCGAGGCCGATCTTGCCTTCAGCGATTTCGCGCAGGGCGGTGACGCCCGGCTTGTTCTTGCTCTCGATCTTGGCGGTGTGACCCTGGCTCAGCATGCGGGCGCGGTAGGTCGCGGCCAGCACCAACTGGAAGCGGTTGGGGATTTTTTCGAGGCAATCTTCGACGGTGATGCGAGCCATGGAGCTACTCCGGAAAGTGATCAGGTGATGTGGAGGGCCGCAAAGGTCGCGGCCCGGGCTCGTCGCTGTGCCGTGAACTTCAGGCGCTGCGCGTGGACTATCGCTTTGAGATCGAATAAGGCCGTCTCAAATAGTTCGTTGATTATAACGAAGTCAAACTCCCTGGCCTGGGCCATTTCCTCGGCGGCGTTCTTGAGGCGCAGTTCGATCACCTCGGGCGTGTCCTCGCCGCGGCGCTCCAGGCGTGAGCGCAACTCTTCCCAGCTGGGCGGCAGGATGAAGATCAGGACCGCGTTGTTGAAGTTTTTCTTGATCTGCAGGGCCCCCTGCCAGTCGATCTCCAGGATGACATCTCCGCCACCGGCAATGCGTTCCTCGATCGCCTTCTTGGAGGTGCCGTAGCGGTTGCCATGCACATGGGCCCACTCGACGAAGGCGCTGCCCAGCACCATGGTGTCGAACTCATGCGGGGAAACGAAGAAGTACTCGCGCCCGTGTTTTTCCTGGCCGCGCGGCGGCCGGGTGGTGTGGGAGACCGAGGGCGAGAGCTTGGCGTCGAGCTGCATCAGGGCCTTGACCAAGCTGGATTTTCCGGCGCCGGAGGGCGCGGCGACGACGAACAGGTTGCCGGGGTAATCCATCGCGGGATTTTACACGGCGACCCTGCGCCGCTGACCCTCGCGCCTGTGCCGGACCACGCCCAGGACGGCGGGGCCCCAGGGCCCCTCAGGCCCGCACGGTTCAGCCTTTGCCTCGCAGCCGCAGGCTGCAGGCGTCGACGGCGGTCACCATCTGTCTGACCGTTGCGCGCCGGATCGGAAAGTCACTCGCGCGGCGCGCAAAGCCCTCGGCCTGGGCCAGCAGGGTCTCGATGGCTGACTCGGCCTCCTGTGCGGGCAGGGCCCCCTGTGAGGCCAGACGCAGCAGGTGCTGCCGGGTGACGGCATCACCCTCGCCGCAGATGTCCATGTGGTGCTGTCCGCGCGGGCCGTGGCTATAGGTCAGGTCGAAGGCTGGCGCGAGCCGCCAGCGCCGGTCGCGGCCGAGACGCCAGGCGAAGTTCCTGGGATGGTCGTCGCGGTTGTGAAACAGAACATTGAAGACCGCCCGCACAAAGGCCTTGTGTACCTCGCGCTCGTCTCGTGTGAGCAGCCGGCTCGCCCGCAGGAAGGTGGTGTAGTCCGCGCTGCCTGGCAGCCGGAAGTCCACCTGCAGCAGACCGGCGAGGCTGTGGACCGGCACCCGCAAAGTTTGCTCGCGGTCGAACCGCGCGACGCCGAAGGCTGCCAACTTGGGTGACAAGTCGAAGTGCGCGCTGGCAGGCATCTCCAGCCCGCAGTCGCGCGCCAGTTCTGCGTACATCTGCTCGATGGCGCAGACCTCTGGGTGCTCGCCCTGGCCGGGAAATTTCACCAGCCAAGGCTCACCCGGAGCCTCCTTGCGCGTGCTCACCGTTCGACTTGCCGCTTCATACTGGACCAGCGCCTTGGGTCGCGCTCCTTGCGGGGAGCCGCCCGCGAGCGCGAGTTCGCGCAAGGCCGCGCCGGCTTCGCCGGCCAGGGCCCGCGCGCTTTCGAGGGCCAACTCCGGAAGCGACCAGTCCGGCTGCGAGGCGTCTGGTTCGGCGGCCGGCACGAATCGCAGGGCTCCCATGGCCCGTTCCCCGATGAAGGCCAGGCGATCGAGTGGGCCGGGGTGGCGCAGCCCCTGCCTGCGAAAGAGACGGTCCATCAGCAGCAGGCCCCAGCCATCGGGCAGGCTGTCGGCGATCAGTCCGGGCAGGTGGTCCGAATGCGCGGGAAATTCGCCGTAGGCCGCTGGCCGCAGCTTGAGGTGCAGCGGCGACAGCTCCAGGCCTTGGGCCAGAGCAGCGGGGGCGTACTCGAACAGGGGCCGGCCATCGGCTTGGGCCAAGTGGCCCAGGGGCCAGTCCTCACCCCAGCCGCAGTAGTGGACGTCCAGTCCTCTCATGGCCGCGTTCGCCGGGGCGCTCGCTGGCGCTGCCTGGCCACTTCGGCCCGCTGCATCTGCGCGATGGATTGCTGCGCCAGAACCAGCAAGTCGTCGAGCTCTGAGGCCAAGCCCAGCGCCTGCAGGATCCGGACCCAGGTCTCCAGGGACGATTGACCGCTGTTTTCGAGCTTGCGCAGGGCGCCCAGGGACAGGCCTGCCATCTGCGCCAATTCACTCTGGGGTAGGCCCTGCGCCAGGCGCTGTGCACGGATGCGCTGCCCCAGGGTGTGCAGAATCTCATCGGCAGTGGCGAGAATAAATGCCATTTATATGGCTATTATCTCAAAATAATTGATTTAAAGATCATAAAAATGGTCTTTAAATGCTTGGGCGAGGCAGGGTGAGTCCGGGGAGGGGCGGCCGCTGCGGTACCCCTTACTCGTCACTCGATGTTCTGCACCTGCTCGCGCATCTGCTCGATCAGCACCTTCATCTCGACGCTGATGCGGGTGAGCTCGAGGACTTGTGACTTGGAGCCCAGCGTGTTGGCCTCGCGGTGCAGCTCTTGGATCAGGAAGTCCAGGCGCTTGCCGGCCTCGCCGCCCTTCGTGAGGAGCCGCTCGATTTCGTCGAGGTGCGCCGCCAGGCGGGTGAGCTCCTCGGCCACGTCGATGCGGATCGCAAAGGCGGTGGCCTCGGCCAATGCGCGGTCTTGCGCGGTTTGAGCAGTAGGTGCATTGGCCGATGGAGCGCCCAGGCCCAGGGCCTCGTTCCAGCGCTCCAGGAAGCGGGTCCGCTGTTGCTCCACCAGCTGAGGCACCAAAGGCTTGGCCTGTTCCGCCAGGGCGCGCAGCTGCTTCAGATGACCCTTTAGCATCGTGACCAGGCGCTCGCCTTCGCGGGCGCGGGCCTGCATGAGCCCCTCCACGGCCTCGGTCGCCAGGGCAATCACCTGGGCGGTGTCAATCGCGCCGCCGCCGGACTCGCCACCGGCCAGTCGCATCACGTCGGCCACTCCCAGAGGCCGGGCCTGGGGCAGCCAGGCCAGCACCTGCTCCTGCACACTGCCCAGGCGCTGCAGCAGCGCCGTGGAGGGCGTGGCCAGGCCGGCGCCGGCCGCGGCCTCGACCCCACCGCGCACTTCCACCTTGCCGCGCTTGAGGCGCGACTGCAGCAGCTCGCGCAGGGCGGGCTCGTGCTGGCGCAGTTCTTCGGAAAGACGGAAGGACAGGTCGAGAAAGCGGCTGTTGACGCTGCGAATTTCCACGCCCAGGCGGGGCGCGGCGTGGTCAGGCGAGGCGGTGCCGGCGGCCTGGGCGGTGGCGTAGCCGGTCATGCTGAAGATGGGCATCGGGAACTTTGGTATGAATGAACGGCGAAATTATGGCCCAGGGTGACCGGCAGGCGTCCCGGCCCCTGGGCGCGCCATCGCAGTCCGCATCCGGGGGTGACCCCCCGGCCCGTGCCGGCTGCCGCAGGCCCTAACATCGGGGGCATGACTGCATTTCAAAGAACCGGTGGCCGTGCCGCCGACCAACTGCGCCCGGTGCGCATCACCCGCGGCTTCACCCTTCACGCCGAGGGTTCCGTCCTGATCGAGTTCGGCCAGACCCGCGTGCTGTGCACTGCCTCGGTGGAGGAGCGCGTACCGCCGCACAAGCGCGGCTCTGGCGAGGGCTGGGTGACCGGCGAGTACGGCATGCTGCCGCGCGCCACCCACACCCGCGGTGACCGTGAGGCCGCCCGGGGCAAGCAAAGCGGCCGCACGCAGGAAATCCAGCGCCTGATCGGGCGATCGCTGCGCGCGGTGTTTGACCTCAAGGCTTTGGGCGAGCGTACCCTCACCCTGGACTGCGATGTGCTGCAGGCCGACGGCGGGACACGCACCGCCGCCATCACCGGCGCCTTTGTCGCCGCGCAGGATGCGGTCAGCCGGCTGCTGGCAGCGGGCAAGATCGCCGCCTCGCCCATCGTCGGCCCGGTGGCCGCCATCTCGGTGGGCATCGTGCAAGGCACGCCCCTTCTGGACCTGGAGTACGTCGAGGACTCGGCTTGCGACACCGACATGAATGTGGTGATGACCGGCGCGGGGCACTTCGTCGAGGTGCAGGGCACCGCCGAGGGCGCGGCCTTCACCCGCGCCGAGATGGACCGCCTGCTGCAACTGGCCGAGCAAGGCATTGGCGAGCTGGTACGTCTTCAGGCTGAGGCCCTGCAGCAACCCCTGCCGCCGACGCCCGCGGGTATGGGGGCCTGAGTGGCCGCTTCCCCGCCTTCGGGCCGCAGCGATTCGGTGGCCGCCGGCGCACTGCTCGGGGGCGGACGCCTGGTGCTGGCGTCGAACAACCGCGGCAAGCTCGTCGAGCTGCAGGCGCTGTTCGCTCCGATGGGCTTGGAGCTTGTGCGCCAGGCTGATCTCGGCATCGGCGAGGCCGAGGAGCCCTTTCGCACCTTTGTCGAGAACGCGCTGGCCAAGGCACGTCATGCGGCGCGCGAAAGCGGTCTGCCGGCCTTGGCCGACGACGCCGGCTTGTGCGTGGACGCCTTTGGCGGCCTGCCGGGGGTGGACACCGCTTTTTATGCCATGCAGTTCGGCTTTCCCAAGGGCGACGACCACAATGTCACTGCCTTGCTGCAGCAGATGGCGGGCATCAGCAATCGCCGCGCCGCGCTGGTCAGCACCCTCGTGGCCCTGCGCAGTGCCGACGACCCCGAGCCGCTGATTGCGGTGGGCCGGGCGGTGGGCGAGATCACCCGCGCGCCGGTGGGCGAGCAGGGCTTCGGCTTCGACCCGGTGATGTACCTGCCTCAGTTTGACTGCACCTTCGCCCAGCTCGATCCGGCGGTGAAAAATGCGCACAGCCACCGCGGCCAGGCGGCGCGGCAGATGGTGCAGCTGATGCGGGAGCGCTGGCTCTGAGCCCGCGGCTCTCGTCTCGGCTCCGGCGCGCCCTCCTGTCTACGACAAGGCTTCTTCCCGCATGAAGGACCTGGCCCACTACATGCGCCCCGGCACCCTCCAACTGGGAGCGCCGCCCCCCTTGTCGCTTTATGTGCACCTGCCCTGGTGCATCCGCAAGTGCCCGTATTGCGACTTCAACTCGCACGAGATGAAGCCTGGCGAGCTGCCTGAGCAGCGCTATCTCGACGCCCTCGTGGCCGACCTGGAGCAGTCCCTGCCCCTGGTCTGGGGCCGCAGCGTGCACAGCGTCTTCATCGGCGGCGGCACGCCCAGCCTGTTTTCGCCGGCGGGCATTGACCGGCTGCTGGCCGACATTCGCGCCCGCCTGCGCCTGGCGCCCGATTGCGAGATCACCCTCGAGGCCAACCCCGGCACCTTCGAGAAGGACCGCTTCCGGGCCTTCCGCGCCGCCGGTGTGACCCGGCTCTCGGTGGGTGTGCAAAGCTTCAATGACACGCACCTGCAAGCGGTGGGGCGGGTGCATGACCGGGCGCAAGCGATCGCCGCCTGCGAGGAAGCGGCCGACGCTTTTGACACCTTCAACCTCGACCTGATGTACGCGCTGCCCGGGCAGACCTTGGCGCAGCTCGACGCCGACCTGAACCAGGCCCTGGCGCTGGCGCCGCCGCACCTGTCGGTCTACCACCTCACGCTCGAGCCCAATACCTACTTTGCCAAGTACCCGCCGGTGGTGCCCAGCGACGACGATGCCTTCGCAATGCTCGACCGCATTACCGAGCGCACGGCATTGGCGGGGATGTCGCGCTACGAGGTCTCGGCCTATGCGCGAGACGGTCACCGCTGCTGGCACAACAACAATTACTGGGAGTTCGGCGACTACCTCGGCATCGGCGCTGGCGCGCACGGCAAGCTGTCCTTTGCGCACCGGGTGCTGCGCCAAGTGCGTTACCGCGAGCCGGCGCGCTACATGGCGCAAGCCCTGGCTGGTGACGCGGTGGCGCAGGAGGAAGAAGTGGCCCGCGCCGAGCTGCCTTTCGAGTACATGCTCAATGCGCTGCGGCTGCGGGACGGCTTCGCCCTGCAAGACTTCAGCAGCCGCACCGGCCTGCCCCTGTCGGCCCTCGAGCCAGGCCTGGCCCAGGCCGAAGCGAAGGGGCTGATCGAGCGCGACGCTGGCCGCGTGCGGCCCAGCGCGCGTGGTTTTGACTTCCTCAGCGATTTGCAATCCCTGTTCCTGTCGGCGTGATGCGAGCCGCCCCTCTCACACGCCTTCTCAGCGCACATCAATATGACCTCCACAGTCCCTGCCACGGCCTCGACACCCCTGCTGTCCATCGAAGACGGCGTGGCCACGATCACCCTCAACCGTCCGGCCCACCGCAACCGGCTGCAGGACGAAGATCTGCACACGCTGCTGGCGCACTTCGGGCGTATCGAGGCCGACACCAGCCTGCGGGTGGTGATGCTGCGCGCCAACACCGCGGGCCAGCCCAAGCCGGTGTTTTGCGCTGGTTACGACCTGGGCGGTTTCGACGAACCGGGCAAGGACGCCAGTCTGTTCGAACGCATGACCGACGCCTACGCCGCGCTCAGCCCAGTCACCGTGTGCGCGCTCAATGGCAGTGTGTACGGCGGCGCCACCGACCTGTTCATCTCCAGCGACCTGCGCCTGGCGCTGGAAGGCGTCGAGATGCGCATGCCCGCCACCGCCCTGGGCCTGCATTACTACGCCAACGGCCTGCAGCGCTATGTCACCCGCATGGGCCTGGCCTTTACCGAACGGGCCTTTCTCACTGGAAGGCCCTTCACGGCGCAGCGCCTGTGGGACACCGGCTGCCTGGAAGACTTACTGCCGGCCGCCGAGTTCGAGGCGGGCTTATCCGCGCTGGTGCGCGACGTGGCCGCCCTGGCGCCGCTGGCGGCGCGCGCCGTTAAGCAGTCCCTTCGCGAGCTGGCCACAGGGAACACGGCTACCGGCACTTTGGAGCGGATTCGCGAGCGTGAGCGCGTGACGCTGGCCAGCGAAGATTTCGCTGAGGGCCGCAAGGCCTTCGCCGAGCGCCGCGCGCCGAAGTTCAGCGGGCGTTGAGCGTCCTCCAGCCTATGTTGGCCGGAAGCGGGTGATGGTGCCCTCGGGTGTTTCGACCAAATCCCCGAAGCGGGCCAGCGGCCGCATCCACAGCAGATCGGCCTTGGGCTTGCCGTCGGGACCCAGCGGCCGGTACAGCACGCCGGTTTCCAGCGTGGCCTCGATCAGGCAGTAGCCGGCCACCTCGTACAGGCCACCCTTGTAGTGACGCAGGCGGGTGCCCAGGGGCCAGGGGGTTTCGATCGGGGGGAGTGTTTCCATGGTGCGTGTCGTGAGGCCAATCCCTAGCAGGTTCAGGGGCTGTTCTTCTGACCATTGTTGCCGAAAAGACTGCTGGGCATAGCATGGATATTGCGGGATGCATTTATTGGCTTCGAGGAGAAACCCCATGCGCCAGGCTCTGTCCGCCTTTTTCTTCAGCGTGCTGACCGCCGGGGCGATGCTCCTGGCTGCGCCCGCGCCGGTCCAGGCACAACAGCCCGCCGACGATCGCGAGCGGCTGCTGGCTGCGCAGTCGGCCACGCTGGGCGTGGCGGTGCGCGCTGTGCCTGGAGCGGGCTCGGCCAACTCCCTGGGCCGTCGGCGGGAGGGCAGCGGCGTGCTGGTGTCCCTTCCCGGCGCCCCCGACGGCCTGGTGC
The DNA here is from genome assembly GCF_029866045.1 of Ramlibacter sp. GTDB lineage: Bacteria > Pseudomonadota > Gammaproteobacteria > Burkholderiales > Burkholderiaceae_C > Ramlibacter. The sequence continues at coordinate 30,238 of NZ_JARXAB010000032.1, forward strand.
TCACCATCGGCTACTTGGTGCTCGAGGCCGAGTCGGTCGAACTCATCACCCGCGACCAGCGTCGCCTTCCCGGTCAGGTGGTGGCCTACGACTTCGTGAACGGCCTGGGCCTGGTCAAGCCCCTGGTGCCGCTGGCTGGCATTCGCCCGGTTCCGCTGGCGACGGCGGCGTCGCTCTCGGCGGGTGACCTGATGCTGTTCGTCGCCGGTGGTTCGCCGCAGCAAGCCGGCGTGGTGCGGCTGATGGACCGGCGTGCCTTCACCGGCTACTGGGAATACCACCTCGAGAGCGCCCTCTACACCTCCCCGCCCCTGGGCAACCACTCGGGCGCCGGGCTGTTCAACACCCGAGGCGAATTGGTGGGCGTAGGCAACTTGCTCATGGCTGATGTGATGCCGGAGGGGGATCCGCGGCAGTTGGCTGGCAACCTGTTCGTGCCGGTGGACACCCTGCTGCCGGTGCTGGCAGAACTGGTGCGCACTGGCGCCCACCCGCAGGCCAAGCGTCCGTGGTTGGGCGTCAACGCCATGCAACTGGGCTCGCGGGTGCGCATCACCCGCGTCACTGCCGGCAGCCCAGCGGACGCCGCCGGGCTGCGGCCAGGGCACTGGGTGGCAGCGGTGGACGGCCAGCCGGTGCTGTCGCTGGAGTCGTTCTACAAGCAGGTCTGGGCCCATGGCCTGGGGACCGGAGATATTCGGCTCACCGTGCGGGAGGGCGAGCGTGAGCGGGAGTTGCAATTGCCGGCCCGCGACCGCAGCGAGTCGGTGGCACGGCCTCAGGGTATCTGAGACCTGCGCCAAGACGCAGAACGCGGCGGCCTAGGCGGCGCCGTTGCTGCGCGAATCAGCCCTCGCGGCGGCGGCCGCAACGCACGCCCTAAGATGCGAGGGTGCCGCATTTCACCGAAGCCACCACTCACTATTGGCAGCAGTTCCTGCCGCCCGAGGCCGCGCCCCAGGCTGCGCCCGCTAGCCAAGCCGGACCCTGGCGCCTGGGCTACCCGGCGCGCCTGCCCGATGGCCGCATCCTGATGCTGCCAATCCGGCCGCTGGCGGCCGAGCCTCACCATGCGGTGGCCTCGCTGCTGGTGAACCAGGCCTCGATGGAGGTGGTGCGTGTCCTCTCCCGCATGTTGGGTGAGGCGCTGGCGCCGCTGGCCCCCGACCTGGTCATGGGTCTGCCCACCCTGGGCCTTTCGCTGGCACCAGGCGTGGCCGAGAGCCTGGGCCACAGCCGGTACGTGCCCCTGGGGTACTCGCGCAAGTTCTGGTACGAGGAGCCGCTGTCGACGGCGGTGCACTCCATCACCTCGCCCACGCCCGGCAAGCGGGTCTACCTGGATCCGCACCTGCTGCCGCTCCTTCAGGGCAAGCGGGTGGCGCTGGTGGACGACACCCTTTCTACCGGTACCACCATGGCCGCGACCTGGGACTTGATGGAGCGCCTGGGCGTGCAGGTGGTGGGCTGCGGCGTCGCCATGCTGCAAGGCGAGCGCTGGCGCCAGAAGCTGGGGCCGCAGCGGACACAGCAGGCGGTCGGCGTATTGCGCAGCCCCTTGCTGCGGGCGGTGCCCGAAGGCTGGGCCCTGCGAGACTGAGCTCTACTCAGCGCGGGTGGGCGCCACTGAGCGCCGCTGGTCGCAGCGCCCGTTCAGGGCTGGTGCAGTGCGCGTGCCTGATCGAAGGCCACGCCGAAATCCTGCCGCCACTGCCTGCGCTGCCCTTCGTCCATCCACGCGCCGTCCAGGCCGTTCATCATGAAGCCGCGCAGGTCGTCGATCGAAAAGCCGAAGTCGCGCACCATCATCTGCCAGGTGCCGGTGGGCGTGACTTTGTGCAGGGTCGGGTCGTCGGTGTTGGGGTGGATGCGCAGGCCCAGCCCGGGCATGCGGCGAATCGGGTGGTCCAGCGCCCAGCGCTCCTTCGGGAGCGTGCGCAGGTAAAACGAGTTGGTGGGCACCACGGTAAAGACAATGCCGCGTTCGGCGCACTGGGCGATGAGCCTGGCGGCGCTCTCCGCATCGCTCGGAGGCGCGTCGGTGAGGGTGTAGCCGTGGTCGATGCGGTCCACCTGCAGCAGCTCCACAGCCGTCTTCACGTTCACCCAGGGCATACCGAACTCACCAGCGTGGGCCGTGGTCTTGAGGCCCGCCCGGCGCGCCAGTGCGTACGCGGGCGCAAACCATTCGGGCGGGTGGTCGACTTCGTTGTAGTCGATGCCGATGCCCAACACCTCCTCGCGCCGGTGGGCCACCACCCATTCGGCCATTTCGAGCGCCGCCTGCGGCGGCGCCTGCCGGTCGATGGCGGCGATGAGCCAGCCCTGGATGCCGAAGTCAGCGCGGGCGTCGTGGATGGCGCGCACGATCGCCTCCAGTGCCCGCGGATAGGCGATGCCCGACTCTTGCGCGGTACCTGTGGGGTTCCAGAAAAACTCGGCGTGCCGCACCTGGTGCGCCGCCGCGTCCTGCAGGTACTCGTAGACCAACCGGTGCAGGTCGTCGGGCTGGGTGATCAGGAAGGCGTCGAGCGAACGCAGGGCCTTGAGCACCCCTACCGGCTTTTCCCCGCGCTCATAGAAGGCGCGCGCCTCCTCCTCGCTCAGAGGAGGCTGTCCACCTGCTTTTGCGGCGGCGCGGCGCGTCCACTCCAGGAAGGTGGCCTCGCGCACCGCGCCGAGCAGGTGGCAGTGAATTTCGACCTTGGGGATGGCGCGCAAAAAGCGCAGCAGCGGGGTGTCGTCTTCGGGGGAGGCTGGGGTTGCCGGGACATCATTTGTGCGCATGGCTGCATGCTACATTGCCCCGAATCCTTGGGGCCGGTCCTGCTCGTTTCGACCCCCAGCGTCCTTTACCCAGCGTCCTTTACCCAGCCCCCTTTCCTCTGGCATTGCACCGACCATGCTTCTCGTCTTTGGCTCCGTCAATCTGGACATCGCCTTCCGCGCCGACCGGCTGCCTGCAGCCGGAGAGACGGTCATGGGATCGGGCTATCTGGTCTCGCCCGGTGGCAAGGGCGCCAACCAGGCCCATGCGGCCCGCCTGTTCGGCGCGCCGGTGACACTGGCGGCGGCGGTGGGGCGCGATGCCTTTGCCGAGCCTGCACTGGCTCGCCTGGCTACGGCCGGGTGCGAACTGGGCACCGTGCAACGCCTGGATGCGCCCACCGGCTGCGCCGGCATCGTGGTCGACGCCCGAGGCGAAAACCAGATCGTGGTGGCGCCTGGCGCCAACCTCGCGCTGTGCAGCCATCACGTGGACGACGCCACGCTGGCAACGGCCCACACCGTGCTGCTGCAGATGGAAACCGACCCGGCGCAAAACACCGTCCTGCTTGCGCGTGCCCGCGCCGCTGGCTGCCAGACGATATTGAACAACGCCCCGGCCCGTCGCCTCGCGCCTGAGGTGTTGGCGCTGTTGGACCTGCTGGTGGTCAACGAGACCGAATTGGCTGCCACCCTCGAAGGTGCGGGTATCCAGGCCGAAGATGCCCGCACACAAGTGGAGCAGGTGGAGATGCTCGCCGCGCGTTTCGAAATGGCGGTGGTGCTGACCTTGGGCGCAAAGGGCGTGCTGGCCTGCGCCGAGGGCCGCGTACATGAGGTCGCCAGCTTTCCGGTCGACGCGGTCGACACCACCGGCGCCGGTGACACTTTCACCGGCGTGTTGGCCGCTGCCCGCATGGAGGGTCAGGACTGGCCGCTGGCGCTGCGCACCGCCGCAGCCGCCGCAGCACTGGCTTGCACGAAAGCGGGTGCGCAGGTGGCGCAGCCGACCCGGGCCGAGGTGAACGCGCTGCTTGCAAGCTCGGCCTGAGTTGGGGCGTCGTTCGGGTTTGGTTC
>NZ_JARXAB010000065.1 GCF_029866045.1 Ramlibacter sp.
TCTACTTCGCCTGGTTCTGGTCCAGGGGCCAGACACTGGCGATGAAGACATGGGATCTGCGCATCGTCGACCGGCAAGGCCGGCCGGTGACGCAAGCGCGAGCGCTCGTGAGGTATTTGTTGTCCTGGGTCTGGTTTCTGCCGCCCTTGACGGCGCTGGCGCCTTACCGCCTTTCTGGTGCAGAGGTGGCGCTACTGATCGTCGGTTGGGTCATGGTCTGGGCCATCCTGAGTCGCTTTCATCCGCAGGGCCAGTTCTGGCACGACGCACTGGCCGGAACCCGACTCGTTTCTGCCGAGGACGAGCGCCAATGAGGCCAGCCAACCCAGACCCGGCCTTCACGGTCTGCGTCTATTGCGGCTCTCGTGAAGGCGTGGCGGCACCCTTCGTGGAGGCGGCCCAACAGGTCGGCCATTGGATCGGTGCCCATGGTGGCCAACTGGTCTATGGGGGCGGTAACTCTGGCCTCATGGGAACGGTCGCCCGCAGCACCCTGGAAGCCGGCGGACGGGTGGTGGGGGTCATCCCACAGGCTCTGGTGGACAAGGAACTCGCCAAGCAAGATTGCACCGAACTGCATGTGGTCGAAACCATGCACGCGCGCAAACAGATGATGGCCGAGCGGGCGGATGTCTTCCTCACCCTGCCCGGGGGGATCGGGACCTTTGAGGAGTTCTTTGAGGCCTGGACCTGGCGGCAGCTGGGCTACCACGACAAGCCGCTGGGGCTGCTCGATGTCGGGGGCTTCTATGCCCCGATGATGGAGGCCCTGCGCACCAGCCTGCGCCACGGGTTCATGAATGAATGGCAGATGGGGCTGGTGGCAGTGGACAACCAACCCCAGCGCCTGCTGGCGTCGCTGGTACAAGCCGCGGGGCTCAGACCCGCCGCGGACCTCTCACGGATCTAGGCTCAGACCGCAGAATCGTCGGTCTCGCCGGTACGGATGCGAACCACCTTCTCCACCGAGGTGACGAAGATCTTGCCGTCGCCAATCTTGCCGGTGCGTGCAGCTTTGACAATGGCGTCCACGCAGCGATCCACGTCGCCTTCCTTCACCACAACTTCGACTTTCACCTTGGGCAGGAAGTCCACCACGTATTCCGCGCCGCGATAGAGTTCGGTGTGGCCCTTCTGGCGACCAAAGCCTTTGACCTCGGTCACGGTCAGACCGGTAACGCCGCACTCGCCCAGGGCCTCGCGGACCTCCTCGAGCTTGAACGGTTTGACGATGGCGGTGATCTGCTTCATGGAATGCTTCTCTGGGTGAGGGGGCGCCTGAGCCTCAGGCACGGAATCGACCGGTAATAGGATAGCGCCAATCCTTGCCGAAGCTCCTATGGGTGACCCGGATGCCCACCGGTGCCTGCCGGCGCTTGTATTCGTTGATGCGGATGAGGCGCGCCACCTTGTCGACGATGGCACGGTCAAAGCCGGCGGACACAATCTCCTCGATGCCCTGGTCTTCTTCCATGTACCGGGCCAGGACTGCGTCGAGCACCTCATAGGGCGGCAAGCTGTCCTGGTCCTTCTGGTCGGGGCGCAGTTCGGCACTGGGCGGTCGGGTGATGATGCGTTCGGGGATGGGGTCTGAACCCGTACGGTAGGGGTCATGGCGGTTACGCCACTCGGCCAGCGCGAAGACCCGCGTCTTGAGCAGGTCCTTGATGACCGCAAAGCCGCCCGCCATATCACCGTAGAGGGTGCAGTAGCCGGTGGCCATTTCGCTCTTGTTGCCCGTGGTCAGGACGATGGAGCCAAACTTATTGGAAAGGGCCATCAGCAACACCCCGCGGATGCGCGCCTGGATGTTCTCCTCGGTCGTGTCCTCAGGCAGGCCGGCAAACTCTTGGGCCAGGGTGGTTCGAAAAGCCTCGAACAGAGGCGCAATCGAGACCTCGTCATACCGCACGCCCAAGCGCGTTGCCATTTCGCGGGCGTCGATCCAGGAAATATCGGCGGTATAGGGCGAGGGCATCATGACCGCTCGCACCTTGTCCTTGCCCAGGGCATCGACCGCGATGGCCAGTACCAGTGCGGAGTCAATGCCACCCGACAGACCCAGCAACACGCCGGGGAAACCGTTCTTGCCAACGTAGTCGCGCACGCCCAGTACCAGGGCGTCCCAGAGCTGGGCGAGATCCTCCCGCTCAGGAACCATGGGACCGGTCAGCGAAACGGCGCCGCCGTGAGCTGCGTCAGTCGGCTGGACCTGGACCGTGAACAGATCCTCCTGGAAGGCCGGTGCACGCCCGACCAGGTGGCCCTTGGCATCCACCGCGAAGGAATTGCCGTCGAACACGACTTCGTCCTGGCCGCCGACCAGGTGGGCGTAAACCAGGGGCAGGCCGATGGCACGGGCCCGGGCAGCCATGCGCTCGACCCGCTCGCCCCCCTTGCCCACATGAAAGGGAGAGGCGTTGATCACTGCGAGCAACTGCGCCCCGGCATCGCGCGCCAGCTGCGCCGGCTGCTCGAACCAGGCGTCCTCGCAAATCAGCAGCCCGACACGCACCCCGTCCACGGAAAAGACGCAGGCGCCCTGGCCCGGGGTGAAATAGCGCCGCTCGTCAAACACCTGGTAGTTGGGGAGCTCGTGCTTGGCGTAGGAGGCCACTACTTGACCCTCGCACAACACACTGGCTGCGTTGAAGCGTTGCTGCACCTGGACCGACCGGCTTCGGCTGTCGCCGCCGCGGGGATGACCCACCACCACATGCAGGCCTTTGAGGTTAGCCAGTTCACGGGCCACCTCCTTCAGGGCATCATCGCAGGCGGCGATGAAAGCCGGGCGCAGGAACAAGTCTTCGGCGGCATAACCGCAAATCGACAGTTCGGGCGTGAGCAGCAGGCGCGAGCCGCGGGCGTAGGCCTCGCGGGCAGCGTCAATGATCTTGCGGGCGTTGCCCGGCATATCGCCCACTACGAAATTGAGCTGGGCAGTACTGATGGAGAGGGCCATACCGGCGTGGAAATGAACTCCGACGATTATGTCACCCGGGTGGTCGAGGGCGCCGCTGGCCTGCCCGCGACCGACTGGGACGACTTGCTGGCGCTACAGGACCAGCCCACGCCCTTTATGCGCCACGCTTACCTCAGTGCCCTGGAAACCAGCGGCAGTGCCAAGGCTTCCATCGGCTGGACGCCGCGCTTTTTGACCCTCTGGCGCGGAGATCAGCTTGAGGCGGCCTGCCCCCTCTACCTCAAGGACCACTCCTACGGCGAGTACGTCTTTGACTGGGCCTGGGCCGACGCCTACCAGCGCCATGGCCTGGCGTACTACCCCAAGGCCTTGTGCGCGGTACCGTTCACCCCGGTTCCGGGCTCGCGCCTGCTGGCCCGCAGCGATGCGGGAAGGCTTGCACTGGTGCGGGCCCTGATCGCCTGGAGCCAAGCTGAGGCCCTGTCCTCGCTCCACCTGCTCTTTCTCTCTCCGGCGGACCAGCGGGCCTGCGAGGCGGCTGGGCTCATGGCCCGGCACACGGTGCAGTTTCATTGGAACAACCGCGTCGGTCCGGGCCCCCGCCAGGGCGCTGCGGCAAGCGAGGCTGCTCCGGGTAGCGGCACGCCCGCCGGTCCCTACCCCGACTTCGACACCTTTCTCGGCGCACTCTCCCAGGACAAGCGCAAAAAGATCCGCCAAGAGAGGCGCAAGGTCGCCGAGGCCGGCATCACATTCCGCGCGGCCGAGGGCGCAGAGATCAGCAAGCCGGAGTGGGATTTTTTCTATCGCTGCTACGCGCGCACCTATCGCGAGCACGGCAACCCGCCTTACCTCAGACCGGCCTTCTTCGAGACGATGGCCAGCGACATGGCCGAGTCATGGGTGCTGTTCATCGCAGAGCGCGCAGGGGAGCCAATCGCCTGCAGTCTGGTGGGCGTGGACCGCTCGAACGGCGTGGCCTGGGGTCGTTACTGGGGCGCGCTCGAGCGCGTCGACTGCCTGCACTTCGAGGCCTGCTATTACCAGCCCTTGCAGTGGTGCATCGCCAATGGCTTTCAACGCTTCGAGGGTGGCGCGCAAGGCGAACACAAGATGGCGCGTGCGCTCATGCCGGTGCCGACATGCAGCGCTCACTGGCTGGCGCACCCGACCTTTTCTGATGCCGTCCAGCGCTTCCTCGAACGCGAGGGAGAAGGCATTGAGGGGTACCTGACCCGACTCGAGTCCCGCACGCCGTTCAAGAAAGACGGCGCACCCACGGCGGATTGAATCAGCCCTTTTTAGCCTTGTTGTAGGCAGCTATTCCGTCAGCGATTTCCTTCTTGGCGCCCTCGGGTCCCTCCCAGCCCAGGACCTTGACCCACTTGCCCTGCTCGAGGTCCTTGTAGTGCTCGAAGAAGTGGGAGATGGTCTTCAGCCGCATCGGATTGAGGTCCTCCGGCTTTTGCCACTGGGTGTAGATGGAGAGGATCTTGTCGGTCGGCACCGCCAGAACCTTGCCGTCGATCCCGGCTTCGTCTTCCATCTTCAGGATGCCGATCGGTCGGCAGGGCACCACCACCCCCGGGATCAGGGGCACCGGGGTAATCACCAACACGTCCACCGGGTCGCCGTCGCCCGAGATGGTCTGGGGAACGTAGCCGTAGTTCGTGGGGTAATGCATCGAGGTGCTCATGAAGCGGTCGACGAAAATCGCGCCGGTCTCCTTGTCTACCTCGTACTTGATCGGGTCCCCGTTCATGGGGATCTCGATGATCACATTGAATTGCTCGGGCGCGTTCTTGCCGGGGGAAACCAGATCGAGGGACATGATGCTTTTGTATTTGGGGGCTAAAGGTAAACCCGAATTTTAGGTCTTGCAGGCGACACCGAACTTACTCGGGGACACACAAGCCGCGCCCTACCCTGTATATTGCCGCGGTTGGCCAATCGGGCCGCCTGCATGACGGGGCGACGAGGAAGCAACGCAGCGGGGGCTCACAAGGCCTGGTTCCATGCGTAGCCCCCTCCAAGTTCAACAAAAATGTAGGAGAAATTCATGACAGGCAACACGGCGCTCACTATTGCGCTGGTATGCGGTTTGGCAGCGGTCGCTTACGGCATTTGGGCCCGCGGCTGGATCCTCTCCCAAGACCCCGGCAACGCTCGCATGCAAGAGATTGCAGCAGCTATCCAGCAGGGGGCTGCGGCCTACCTGGCCCGCCAATACAAAACCATCTCCATCGTCGGCGTGGTACTGGCCATCCTGATTGGCTTCTTCCTCGACATACGCACTGCAGTCGGCTTCATCATCGGCGCGGTGCTCTCAGGAGCCTGCGGCTTCATTGGCATGAACGTCTCGGTCCGCGCCAACGTGCGCACCGCGCAGGCAGCCACCGGCGGCATTGCGCCGGCGCTGCAAGTGGCTTTCCGCGGCGGCGCCATCACCGGCATGCTGGTCGTGGGCTTGGGCCTGCTGGGTGTGGCGGGCTTCTTTGCCTACCTCACCAACGGCGGCAGCGCCCAGGGCGCCACCCTGTCGGCGGCACTCAACCCGCTGATCGGCTTCGCCTTCGGCTCGTCCCTCATCTCCATCTTCGCGCGTCTTGGCGGCGGCATCTTCACCAAGGGCGCTGACGTCGGCGCCGACCTGGTGGGTAAGGTCGAGGCCGGCATCCCTGAGGATGACCCGCGCAACCCGGCCGTGATCGCCGACAACGTGGGCGACAACGTCGGCGACTGCGCCGGCATGGCCGCCGACCTGTTCGAGACCTACGCGGTCACCCTGATCGCCACCATGGTCCTGGGCGCGCTGGTTGTTGCCAACGCCCCGGTCCAGGCCGTGCTCTACCCGCTGGCTCTGGGCGGCGTGTCCATCATCGCCTCCATCATCGGCTGCTTCTTCGTCAAGGCCTCGCCTGGCATGAAGAACGTGATGCCGGCCCTGTACAAGGGTCTGGCCATTGCCGGCGTGCTCTCGCTGGCGGCCTTCTGGTGGGTGACGCAGCAGCTCATGCCCGACAACTCAGTCGCCGCCAGCGGCTCGCAACTGCGCCTCTTCGGTGCCTGTGCCGTGGGCCTCGTCCTGACCGGCGCGCTGGTCTGGATCACCGAGTTCTACACCGGCACCCAGTACGCCCCGGTGCGTCACATTGCCCAGGCCTCCACCACCGGCCACGGCACCAACATCATCGCGGGCCTGGGCGTTTCCATGCGATCGACCGCCTGGCCGGTGCTGTTCGTCTGCGCCGCCATCATTGCCGCCTTCAAGCTGGCCGGTCTCTACGGCGTGGCGGTGGCTGCCACCTCCATGCTCTCCATGGCCGGCATCGTGGTCGCCCTGGACGCCTACGGCCCCATTACCGACAACGCCGGCGGCATCGCCGAGATGGCCGAACTGCCCGCCTCCGTGCGTGACGTGACCGACCCGCTGGACGCGGTGGGCAACACCACCAAGGCGGTGACCAAGGGCTACGCCATCGGCTCGGCAGGCCTGGCCTCGCTGGTGCTGTTTGCCGACTACACCCACAAGCTTGAGAGCTACGGTCAGAAGATCAGCTTCGACCTGTCTGACCCGATGGTGATCATTGGCCTCTTCATCGGCGGCCTGATCCCCTACCTGTTCGGTGCTATGGCCATGGAGGCCGTGGGCCGCGCCGCAGGCGCGGTGGTGGTCGAGGTGCGTCGTCAGTTCAAGACCATCAAGGGGATCATGGAAGGCACCGCCAAGCCCGAGTACGGCACCGCGGTCGACATGCTGACCACTGCAGCCATCAAGGAAATGATCATTCCCTCGCTGCTGCCCGTGGTCGTTCCGATCGTCGTGGGCCTGGTCCTGGGCCCCAAGGCCTTGGGCGGTTTGCTCATGGGCACCATCGTGACCGGCTTGTTCGTTGCCATCTCCATGTGTACCGGCGGCGGTGCCTGGGACAACGCCAAAAAGTACATTGAAGACGGCAACCACGGCGGCAAGGGTTCGGAGGCGCACAAGGCCGCCGTGACTGGCGACACCGTGGGCGACCCCTACAAAGACACCGCTGGCCCGGCTGTGAACCCCCTGATCAAGATCATCAACATCGTCGCCCTGCTGATGGTGCCGCTGGTGGTCAAGTTCCACCCGCCGGCCCAGGCCGCGCCCGCGCCGGTCACCCCCGCCGCGATCAGCGCACCGGCCGAAGCTGCTGCCTCGGGTGCTGCCTCGGCGCCTGCCGCGGCCCCGGCCTCTGAGCCGGCCGCCGCTGCATCGGCCAAGTAAGCCTGCGCGCCGCAGCCGCAAGGCTGCTGCCGCCACCAAAGACCCGCTTCGGCG
>NZ_JARXAB010000151.1 GCF_029866045.1 Ramlibacter sp.
AGCTCGCGGTTGGTGAGGTCATAGCCCCAGGTGCGGTTAAAGCGGCAGGCGCCCTGGGTTTGTTCTACCAGGTCCACCTGGGTCACATCGTCCGCCAAGCGGTAGGAGGTGTAGCCGCCGCTGGATTGCAGGTCCACCAGCTGGTCCTGTGCCTGTACCGTCTGGGCGCTAATGAGCAACGGCAGGCACAACAGCCATGCATGGCGCCGATGGGCAGGGTCTCTCATGGATTCTCCTTTGGGATGCCGAGGGGACGCCGCTGCGGTGCACTGTCGGGGTGAACAGTGCCGTGCGGCAAGCGGAGATTGTGCCGCTCCCAAGACTGTTTTTGGCACTCCTTGCGCGACCCCGATGTGATCAGGCGTCTGCGTGTCGGTTTGCAGGGGTACGTTTGATATTGAGAATTATTATCAATTACAATGGCGCATTTTTCCTGCCACTGCATGTTCGCCGCCGACACCAGCCAGGCCCATGATGCCCACACGCTGTACAGCCACCACCATGGCTGGCTGCGGGCGTGGCTCCATCGCCGACTGGGGTGTGGCGACGAGGCGGCAGACCTCGCGCAGGACACTTTTTTGCGGGTGCTGCTGCGGCCCCAGGCGCTGCACGGGCTGCATGAGCCACGTGCCTACCTCACCACGATTGCCAAGGGCCTGCTCGCCGATCTGTGGCGCCGCCGCGCGCTGGAGCAGGCGTACCGCGAGGCCCTGGCGCTGATGCCAGAGCCCCTGGCGCCGTCGCCTGAGGAGCGTGCGCTGGCGCTGCAGGCACTGCATGAAATCGATGCGCTGCTCGACGGCTTGGCTCCGAAGGCCCGCCATGCATTCTTGCTGTCGCAGCTTGAAGGCATGTCTTATGCCGCCATTGCCCAGGAGCTGGGGGTGAGCGAACGCACCGTCAAGCGCTACATGGCGCAGGGCTTTGAGTGCTGCCTGGTGGCCATGGCATGAGCCGTGTCGCGCACGACCCGGCAGTGGCCGGCGAACCCGGTCGCGCGGTGCTGCGAGAAGCGGCACAGTGGCTGGTGCGGCTGCATTCCAGTGACGCGGGGCCCGAGGACTGGCATGCCCTGGCCCGATGGCGCGCCCAGGATGCTGCGCACGAACAGGCTTGGCAGCGCGCCGAACGGCTGTCTCGCACCTTGGGCGCTGTGCCCGTTGGTCTGGGCCTGCCGGTGCTCAACCGGGCCCACCGGGGCGTTAACCGGCGTGCTGCACTGCGCGTCCTGGCCGTTGTGGGCGTAGCGCCCGCCACGGCCTACCTGGGATGGCGGCACCTGCCGTGGCAGCCCTGGGCGGCAGAGCACCGCACGGCCACCGGTGAGCAGCGCACCGTGCAGTTGGCCGATGGTTCGCAATTGCTGCTGAACACGGCCACGGCGGTGGATGTGGCCTGGGATGTGCCGCAGCCCAGGGTGCGTCTGCATGCGGGTGAGATGCTCGTCACCACGGCACCCGATGTGTCTGGCGCCCACCTCACCGGTGCGCGCAGCTTTCAGGTGGAGACACCGCAGGGTGTGTTGCGCGCCCTGGGTCACCCGCAGGGTGCCAAGGTTGGTACCCGGTTCGCCGTGCGGCTGGGGGAGGCGGGGGAAACCCGCGTGGCTGTGGCCCACGGGACGGTGGAGGTCGCGCCGCGGCAGGGGCTTGCGCGCGTGCTGCGTGCGGGGGCGCAGTGCCACTACACGGCCACGGCGGTGTCGGTGCCGTTGCCACTGGGCGAGCAGGCGTTGGCCTGGGCGCAGGGCGTGTTGTATGCCGACAACCTGCGCCTGGACGCTTTTGCCCGCGAGCTCTCCCGTTACCGCCCCGGCCTGCTGCACTGCGATCCCGCCGTGGCCGGGCTGCGGATTTCGGGCGCCTTCCAGTTGCGCAACACCGACCAGGCGCTGGCCATGGTGGCGGCCACCCTCCCCGTGCAGGTCTTGTCACGCACACGGTACTGGGTCACGCTGCTGCCGGGGTGAGGGGTGTTTGTCGGAAATTGAGGTGTTTTTGGCCTCCAGCGCTTATCCATCAAGCGCTAATAGCTATTAAATTTGTAGCAATTTTGGTGTGAGGCTCTTGTGCTCCGGTTGCGCGCCGCCTGTGCGAGCAGGCCGCTGCAAAAAAAGTGGATGCCCAGCGCGGGTGGCGTGTCCCTTTTTGCGTGCATGTCCGGCAAGGGGTGGAACGTTCTTTTTTCCGCTTCTCTTTTTTACCGACACCACTGCCCTGAGGAGACCGCGCATGGCGCACCGTCCACACCTTTCGCACCATATGCCGCTGCTGGCCCGCACACCCATCGTGTTCACCACCCCTGTCGCGGGCGCCATCCAGGCGCTGTGCCTGGGGGTGGCCCTGGCTGCCACCATCCCCCAGGCCCTGGCCCAGGTCGGGGCGATTGCACCGGCGGCGGCGCGGGCCTATGACATTTCTGCCGGTCCATTGGGCGCCGTACTGTCGCGTTTTGCGGGCGCGGCAGGCGTCACGCTATCGTTCGAGCCGGCCTTGACCGAAGGCCTGAGCAGCGGCGGCTTGCAGGGCAGTGTGTCGGTGCCGGAGGGTTTCGCCCGCCTGTTGCGGGGCACGGGCCTGGAGGCTATCGCGCGCGCTGACGGCGGCTACATGCTGCGCCGTACCGCTGTCGCGACACCGGCGAATGCGGTGCGCAGCCCCGCCGCCACAGACACCCCACTGCCCACCGTGCGTGTGACCGCCGAGCGCGAGGCCGCCACCGGCCCGGTGGCAGGCTACCGCGCCACCCGCAGTGCCAGCGCCACCAAGATGGACGTTCCGGTGCTGGAGACTCCGCAGCAGGTCTCCACCATCGGCGCAGAGCAGATCCGGGACCAGGCCATCTCCAGCGTGGCCGAGGCCGTGCGCTACAGCGCAGGCGTGCGCCCGGCGGACTATGGCATCACCGACGACGATGTGTCGGTGCGCGGCTTCTACCTCACCGGCACGGGCCTGTACCGCGACGGCATGCGCCTCATCCACAACGGCTTCATGACCAACCTGGAGCCCTACGGGCTGGAGCGGCTGGAGGTGGTGCATGGCCCGGCCTCGGTGCTGTACGGCCAGTCGGCGCCCGGCGGGTTGATCAACGCGGTGACCAAGCGCCCCCGTGCCGACATGCAGCGCGAAGTCGGGGTGGAGCTGGGCAGCCACGACCGCCGCCAGATCACTGCCGACATCGGTGGCGCGCTCAACGAGCAAGGCACGCTGCTGGGCCGCCTCACCCTGCTCAAACGGGAGGCGGGAACGCAGTGGGATGGCCTGCGCGCCGACCGCACCTACGTGGCGCCCGCACTCACGCTGCTGGGCGACCGCACCACCCTCACGCTGCTGGCGCACTACCAGGACGATGATACGGGCTATGTCATTCCCTACTACCGCAACACGCCCGCAGGCCCCTCCCATGAGAGCATCAACGTGAACGGCCCCGGCTCGGGCCACCACAAGCGCGCGGTATCGCTGGGTTATCTGCTCGAACACAGCTTCAGCGATGCCCTCACGCTGCGCCACAACCTGCGTTACCTGGACGGCAGCAACCATCGCCTGGAGATGCGCAACCGGGGGCTGCTGGCCGACCAGCGCAGCATGGCACGCCTTGCCATGGTGCGGCCCGACGCAGAGAAAACCCTGGTGGTGGATACCCACCTGGAGGCGCATTGGAAAAACGGCGAGGTATCGCACCAGATGCTGGCGGGGCTCGACTACTACCACTCCAAGCTCGACTGGCGCATCCATTCACTCAACGGGTCTGTGGCCCCGATCGACCTCGTGAATCCCGTCTATGTGCAGCCAGACTGGGGCAACAACTTTTTGAGCGACCGCGCCCTGGCCCGCAACACGCAGGTGGGCCTGTACCTGCAGGACCAGATCAAGCTGGGCGAGCGCTGGGTGTTCAGCCTGGGGGGGCGCTACGACACGGCGCACATCGACACGGCCTACGACGCGCGGCTGACGGCCAGCAGCGCCTTCACCACCACCCTGGTGGACCGGCGCGACAACGCCTTCACCGGCCGTGCCGGGGCCGTCTACCTGGCGCCCAACGGGCTGGCGCCGTACGTGAGCTTCAACACCGCTTTCCAGCCGCCGCTCACCACGGTGACGGCGGTGGATGCCAACGGCAACCCCTACGAACCCGAAACCGCCAAGCAGGCCGAGGTGGGGGTGCGCTACGCACCTGCCAACGCGGGCTACACCCTGAGCGCCGCCGTGTTCGACCTGCGCAAGCGCAATGTGCGCACGCCGTCCACCATCAATCCGCGCTTTGACGTGCAGACCGGCGAAGTGCGCAGCCGGGGGCTGGAGCTGCAGGGATCGGGCGATGTGGGCGGCGGCTTCTCGGTGATTGGCGCCTACACCTACCTGAACGCCAAGGTCACGCGCAGCAACAACCCGCTGGAAGTGGGCGAACGCCCCGGTGCCACGCCCGAGCATGTCGCGTCGCTGTGGGGCAAGTACCAGCGCGGCCCGCTGCAACTGGCGCTGGGCGCGCGGCACATCAGTGCCACACCGGGCGAACTGCGTGTGGCCGCTGGTCCGCTGCCCATGAACGACAGCTACACCCTGTTCGATGCCATGGCGGCCTACGACATCGGGGCCTGGCGCCTGTCATTCAACGTGAGCAACCTGGCAGACAAACGCTACAAGACCCAGTGCAACACCTTCCGGGGTGGGGCGCAGTTCTGCGCCCTGGGCTTTGGGCGCGAAGTGCGCGTGGCGGCTGCGTACAGGTTCTAAAGCATCCCCCTGAGTCGCTTCGCGCCTTCCCCCTTCTCTCGAATGGCTGTGCCATTCGGGAAGGGGGACACCGCCAGCGCGGCGGGGCGGCCCTTGCGCGACGGTCGCTGGCGTGGGCCTCGCCCAGCGCGCAGGCCTCGGGCGGGTTCGACCTCCATCTGACAACCCAATGCGCAAGCTGCTGGTACATCTGCACCGCTGGGCCGGCCTGTTCATGGCGGTGTTCCTGGCCGTCGCGGGGCTCACGGGCTCCGTTATCGCGTGGGAGCATGAGCTGGACCGCTGGCTCAATCCCACGTTTCACCGGGTGGCCCCCTTCGCTGGCGATGCGCTGCCTGCCACCGAGATCGCGCGGCGCGTGGAGGCCACGCACCCGCAGTTGCGCGTGAGCTACCTGCCGCTGGCCGCGCCTGCGGGCCAGACGCTGGTGGTCATGGTCGAGCCGCGCCTGGACCCCGCCACAGGCCAGCCCTATCCACTGGATTTCGACCAGATGGCCTTGCACCCGGCCACGGCGGCGGTGCAGGGCAAGCGCCTGTGGGGCAGGGCCTCGCTCGCGCGGGAGGACATCGTCCCGTTTCTCTACAAGCTGCACCACACGCTGTTCCTGCCGCGCGCCTGGGGGGTGGACTGGGGCGTGTGGTTCCTGGGCGCGGTGGCGCTGCTGTGGACGCTGGACTGCTTCATCGCGCTGTGGCTGTCGTTCCCCCGCTGGGCGGCGTGGCGCAAATCCCTGTCGTTTCGCTGGTCGCGCGGCGGCCAGGTTCTCAACTTTGACCTGCACCGCTCGGGCGGTGTGTGGACGTGGGCTCTGATGCTGGTGCTGGCTGTTACCTCGGTGGCCATGAATCTGCATGACGAAGTGATGGAGCCGGTGGTCAACCTGTTCTCCCGCACCAGCCCGAGCCCCTTTGACGAGCGCCCACGCCGCAGTGCGCTGGAGAGCGCGCAGCCCCCGGCTGTCGGGCGCGAGGCCATTGTGCAAGCTGCACGCGCAGAGGGTTTGCGCAGGGGCTGGAGCGACCCGCCGGGTTTCCTCAGCTACCGCGCTGCGTTTGGCCTGTACGGGGTGGACTTTTATGTGCCCGGCATCAGCCGCCCTGGCCTGGGGCCGCCGCGCCTGTACTTTGATGGCGACACGGGTGCCCTGGTGGGCCAGCGGGTGCCGGGCGAAGGCTCGGCGGGGGATCTGTTCATGCGGCTGCAGTTTCCGCTGCACTCCGGGCGCATTGCAGGGGTGCCGGGCCGCGTGGTGGTCACGCTGCTGGGCGTGGCTGTGACGGTGCTGAGCGTGACGGGCGTGGTGCTGTGGCTGATCCGCCGTTCGGCCCGCAGGCGCCTGCCCACGGCGGCGTCGCCGGGCCTGGGTGGCGTGGCCTATGCCAGGTCTGCCGCTGACGGCAAATAAAGCCCCTCTGCGGTGGTGATGGCGCGCGCAGCCCATGCCGCCCGCGCCGTGGCCATGGCCGTGGCCTCGGCCGCCATCGTGGCCATCACCATCATGCCCAGGCTCTTGCCCGCGCGGCCAGTGCCCAAGCTGAAGAGCGTGTCGCCATCCGACATGGTGTGCACGGGGTTGATGCTGCGCGCCAGGCCATCGTGTGCGGCCACGGCCAGGCGGTGGGCCTGCACCTTGGTGATGACGGCATCGGTGGCGACCACGCCGATGGTGGTGTTGGTGCCCGCCAGCAGGGGTTGTGGTGGGTCGCCGCGCAGCAGGGCGCGGCGCGTGTCGCGAAGGCGCAGGC
>NZ_JARXAB010000093.1 GCF_029866045.1 Ramlibacter sp.
AAGTAGACCCGGAGGTCAAGATCCAAGCGACTGTGCAGTTCGGTTCGACCATGGCAGACGCGAACGGCTCGACCACGGGGGCATATTGCTGGTCCAAAGCGGAAACGACCTATAACTTCGCGAACAACTTTTCAGGCCCCTTTCCGGCCGCTACCGAGTGCGGAGCCTCTGCTCCGAGTGGAGCGAGCGTGGGTGCCACCAGCAGTCTCTACAACTCGCTGATGGACGATTCGGGTATCGGTAGTGGAACCGGCTTCACGAATTCCTTTGTCAACCTGCCCACGACGGCGGGCGGCGCCTCAACGCTCGACGCCTACGTGCTCGATACCAATGGCAAATTGCTCACCACGCAAACTGTCAACTCGATTGGCGGGGCCAAGCGCGTGGTTGGCATCATGACGCTGCCCTCAGGCGGCGTGACCGTGACCGATGCCACCTCCAGCATCGTCTTGGGTTACAACAATAGCAAGGGCGCTCAAATTTCCACGCAAAGTGGCGCGACGCCTACGCGGGTGACCAAGTTCGGCAACGGTCCCTTCGATATGACCGTGACGGCCCAGTAATCAGGCCTCTTTGATCCGCGCGGAGCGCGGTATCCTGCGCGCAGGACCCTCTCGGCTTTTCACCCGGCCGAGGGGGGCATTCCGTAGCGGCCGCCCTACACGCCAGACCACGAAGCCGCTGTGCCGGCACTCGTGGGTTTGCAAGACTGGGCACCTCAGATCCACTTTCCTCATGAGAGGACAAGCCATGACAATCACCGTCTCCACCCTGGCACTCGCACCCCTGAGTGAGGTGTGGCGCGCCTACACCAGCCCCGAGGACATCAAGGCCTGGAACGCCGCCTCCTCAGACTGGCACACCACTCAAGCCACGGTAGACCTGCGCCCTGGCGGACATTTTTCCTCGCGCATGGAAGCCAAAGACGGCTCTTTCGGGTTTGACTTTGCCGGCCAATACACCCAAGTGGTGCCCCAGGCCTTGATCGAATATCAATTTGGCGACCGAACTGCCCGAGTGGCGTTTGCCCAGGAGGCCACCGGCGTGCGCGTGACCGTGTCCTTCGACCCTGAAACCCTGCACCCCGAAGAACAGCAGCGCGAGGGCTGGCAAGCCATCCTCGACAACTTTGCGCGGCATGTGGCGTCGGCTCGGTGACACGACGTGTTGCCGTCCCCCTTGCCAAGACGGCGAGGCGAAGAGAGAGTTGCTCGGGCGGTCCCGCTGCGAACCTAAGCCCTCAGATTCCGTTTCGTGAGCCCGCCGATCCTGCCGGATGGCAGCTTCGCAGGAGCAAGTAGCGTCTACCACTGACGGGTTTGGTGCCGACATCGGCCTTTCCCCTCGGAAGTGCCGATGGGCAGGGAATGCGTTGGGGGAATAAAAAAAGCACTCGACAGGGGAGCCTGTAAGTGCTTCATTTAAAAAGAAGAATCTTGGTCGGGGTGAGAGGATTCGAACCTCCGGCCTCTACGTCCCGAACGTAGCGCTCTACCAGGCTAAGCTACACCCCGATTGAAGGGTGGGATTGTAGCAAAGGTCTGCTGCTCACCTGCTTTACTTTCACCCGGCGCAGGGCTGGCGCGCGGTCGGGGCGCTTGGTTCGTGTTGCCGGCGGCTTCATTGCGGTCGCCGCGTCCGAGAAAATTTATAGGGTCCACTCATCCTAGGTTCTGCGGGATCATGCGATGACTGGCTCGGAAACGCCCAGGCCCATCAATCAAAGAGGGACCGCCGCGATCGCTGCTCAGGCCACCAGCTTGACTGGCAGGCAATAGGGACCGATCTCCGGATAGGGGCACCAAGCCACTGCGCCGGCCACCTCGATGCGGCGCGTCGAGGTCAAAAGCTCCTCTAGCGCTACGCGCAACTCCAGCCGGGCCAAATGGGCGCCGGCGCAAAAATGCGGGCCGCGGCCGAAGGCCAGGTGTTCCCCAATATGGGGTCGGTCCAGGATGAACGCATGCGGATCAGGGAACAACCGCTCGTCGCGATTAGCGCTGGCGTAGGTCAAGGCGATGGCTTCGCCCGCCGCCACCGGACAGCCGCCAATCTTCGTGTCCTCCCGCGCGGTGCGGGCGAAGCCCCGATACGGTGTATAGAGGCGCAAGAACTCCTCCACCGCCGCGGGCAACAGGGACAGGTCGCTACGCAGTTGCTCGTGAAGCTCCGGGTGCCGCGCGAGGTGAAGGCCGATGCTGCCCATCATCACCATGGGCGCGACGATGCCTACCACCAGCACCTGGCGAACCGTACCCACGATCATCTCCTCAGGAAGCGACAGGCCCTGACCGTCCGGCCCCGGCAGACGGACTGCCAGCAGGGCGCTGACCGGGTCATCGTCCACCGAAAGGGGTTCTTGCTGACGCTGGCGGATCAAGGTGCGGGCCATGTCATAGAGGACCAGGCTGGTGTCTTTCATGGCCGCGTTATCAAAGGCCTGGACCGAGCGAATGAACTCTGGGCCTGCAGACATGAGCTGCGCCTCCAGCATGGCATCCAAATTCATCCAGCGGGCAAACGCGCGCACCGGAAAACGTGCCGACCATTCGCCACAGAGGTCGCCGCTGCCGCGTGCGAGAAGGGGTTGCAACTCCGCGCGTACCAACTCGCGCACCACCGGCTCAAGAGGCGCGACGCGGTCGGCCGCCAGCAAAGGGTTGAGGGCGGCCCGATAGGGGGTGTGCTCCGGCGGGTCCAGGTGCAAGGGCGGACGCCTGCCGGTGTAGGCGACCTTGGGCACGACGTTCTGTACCTGGGTGGTGAAGTGCCCCGCATCGGCCGCCACGCGGGCCACATCCTCATGGCGGGTGAGCATCCAGAAGCCGCCCAGGGCATCGGTGTGGGCCACTGGGCAAGCGCCCCGCAGCCGCTCATAGGTGCGATGGCTAGCGTCGGCGTCCTCGCCGGCGGCCACCTCGAATTCGCGGCGCATCAGGACTCTGCAGTGAAACCCAGGCGCTTGACCCAGACCTCCCACTCCTTGCTATCTTGGCGAATCAACTCCTGCAGCTCCGCTCCTGAGGACCCGGCGACTTCCAGGCCGAGCTTCGTTGCGGCATCAATGAGGTCTGGTTGCTGCAAGGCCTGGCGCACCGCGGTATTGGCGCGGGCAAGCAGCTCGGGTCTGACGCCAGCCGGAAGGAATAGGCCGAACCATTCTCGCCCGATGATGGGCAGGCCCTGCTCTTGGTAAGTGGGCACCTGTGGCAGCAAGGTGCTGCGGCCTGACCCGGTCACCGCCAGCACGCGCACGCCGCCGGGGACGATGTGCGGAAGCAGCGCTCCGATAGGGGAGGACATGGCGGCGATCTGGCCACCACGCAGGTCCTGGATGCCGGGCACCGAGCCACGGTAGGGCACGTGGCGCAGAGGCACTCCGAAGTGCTGGGACGCGGCGGCGACAATCAGATGCGGGACCGAGCCGGGCGCTGGAGAACCGTAGGTGGCCTTGTCCGGGTTGCCCTTGGACCAGGCCAAGAAGTCTTTGAAAGTCTTCACGCTCTCGGGCACCTGCGGGCCGACCGCCAGACCGAAGTTGGTATAGGCCAGCAGCGACAGTGGTTCGAAGTCCTTGGTGGTATAGGGAAGTTTGCTGTAGGAGTGGGGGTAGACCGAGAAGAAGGTCGAGGGCGTCATGAGCAGCGTACTGCCATCCGGTGACGCTTCGCGGGCGGCCATCAGCGCAATCTGGCCAGCAGCGCCGGTCTTGTTCTCGACGACGACGTTGGGCGCGTAGCTGCCACGTAGTTTGTCCGCGAGTCGCCGCAAGAAGGTGTCGCCGGCGCCGCCCGGGGGCGCGCCAATCAGCAGCTTGACCAGAGCGGGGGGCGCTGAGGCCGTAGACTGGGCCACGACAGGCGCGCAGGCTGCCGAAAGACCAGCCAACAAGATGCCGCGTCTGCTTTGCATTTTTCGTCTCCAGTTCAATTGCTTCTGAGCGTCGGCGCATTGAGCCGACGGATAGGGCTCTGGTACTTTCCCATTGGAAATCTCTGTCGGCTATTGGGGTGAACCACTGTCTGAGTCAGCGCAGCGCCGACCCGAATTCGGAAATTAATGCGAATGCAGCGTTAAACGCTGTGGCCCTTGATGTAGGTCTCGAGGAAGGAGACATGCTCGCCCAGGTCGGTCATCATCTGCTTGACCACGTCACCGATGGACACCACGCCCACCACCTGATCTTGCGCGACCACCGGCAGGTGACGAATATTCTTCGTGGCCATGACGCCCATGCACAGCTCCATCGGGTCGCCGGGTTTTACCGTCATGGGGTTGGCGGTCATGATGGCCGCGACCGGGGTCGTCTTGGCATCAAGCCCGGCCAGAAAGGCTCGGATCGCGCAGTCGCCCTGGGAGACGATACCGACCAGCTTGTCCGCGTCGATCACCAGGATCGAGCGTACACGGTTCGTCTTCATCAATTCGAGCGCTTGGTAGACCGAATCGGTCGACGAAACTTGGATGAGGCGTTGGGGTTTTTGGGCCAGGCAGGCCTTTACTGTGCTCATGTCATTCCCTTCGGATGGCGTCGTACGGTGAAGCGCTTTGCTGCCACCACTCTCCTTTTAATTGTAGAGCAGCAGCACACACAACTCTTCCCGGCGGCGGGCCGCTTTCGTGGGCCTTGCCCTCTCGGGTCTGCCCAAAGCGAATGTTCAAAATGAACTCTGGCTGAAACCGGTTCGAGCCCCATCCGCTTGCCCTGTGAGCGGCGGGGCCATGCAATCTTCAGTTCGCCTGAGTGAAAAAGCCCTCTCGGGAGAGGGCTCTCAGAAGCTCGTGGTGCCGCAGACTCAGTTAAACGGGCGCGGGTATACAGTTGCCGGACGTATGCAGGAATGCTCCTACCGGGCATTCATACGTGGTTATTGGTTCGACCTTTTTCGGCTTTCCTAAAGTGATCAGATCCAGGTAGGGAACCAGCCTGGAATTGGTGAGCTCGTAGTCGAGGCCTATCCGGCTGAATGGGCCTTGCCCGGCCACGGTGGCCAGGTAGGACTTGCTTGAACTGGAGTAGCCAAATCCAACATGCGCCAGCAGATCCCGGTTCCCACCGACATAGCTGAGGCGAGCGCTGTCATAGGCCACGCCACCGACAAACTTGAAGCGGGCGCTAACGTCTACGCCGCTGGTGACTTTGTCGCTGGAGCTGACTTTCAGGGAACGGATGCCCACAACCAAATCAGGCTGGAGCGCCGATTTTTGACCGCCTAAGGTCCAAGACAGTCCCGCATAGCCTCTGACTTGATTTTGGCTTGCACTGCTGTAAACCGCAGAGGGAAGAACCGCTAGGCCTGCAGATGTATTTCCTGCAAGTAGGAGTAGCAAGGCGGCGATGATTGAATTAAATTTTCTCATTGGTTTTTTGGTATCTCTACTTGAGAGGGTTGAGTAAATAGGAGTTGAGAGAGTTGGCTCGCGGTGATTGCTTTTTCGAGATGCCGAACCGAGCGCTAGCGGGCCCTTTTTGTGCGCGGAGAAAAGTACTGAAGACGTGATCCGCGAACGTGAAGATGGCCCCGAAGTTTGAATTTCCTTCCCTTAAATCTTGAGAGTGGTGAAGTCGGTGGAGATTCGGCGTCACAATGAACCAGCGCAAGATTCTGTCGACCTTCTCTGGTAATTCATAGTTGATATGGGTAAACGCTGCATGCGCTGCAAAGATGGCCGAATAGACGGCGAGGACCACGGTAGGCACGTCAAAAAGCACCGCAGCCAGTACCACGACAAAAAATGTCAGCGCCAGTTCCAACGGGTGGTGCAGAAATGTCGTGAGGGCGTCCACCTTCGTATCGCTGTGGTGCAGGCGATGAAGCCGCCAGAGCAAAGGAATCTTGTGACTCAGGTAATGCAGCAAATAGTGCACTGAATCGAGAAAAAGAATGCTCGCGGTAAAGCTCACCCACATCGGCACTTGCCAGTCAGAGAAGCTGAACACCTGCAAAGGGGCGACCAGCATCACGAAGGGGACCAAGAGCCCTGCCGACAAGCCAAGAGACAGCGCGATGTTCAGGCCTTGAATTGCAAAAATCGGCAGAACTTTCTGCTGTTCGATCCGGTGGCTCAGCGCCAGTTTCTCGACCAGCATGAAGAACGCGACGCTGCCGATCGGGACAAGGAAAAGCAGCAAGTTGACATCCATTGGCTGGATGATATCTGCTCTGCTGAGCTTGCCGGCCAGAGCGGTAGGTGATTAGCGCCTTGAATGGCGGTAACGCCTCCATCGGCAATTTCGATGTCATGTTCAACAGCGGCATGGCCCCTAGCGCCGGGCTCATCACCAATGACGCTGCCTACGACTCAGTAGCCACCTCTGACCGGTCTTCCGGCCCACCCGTTCAGTCTGACTGGGACTTCCAGGCGGGAGGCCTCGGAAAGAACGCGGGCGTACGCGCCATGTAGTCCGCGTACCCCGGTTTGGTCTTGAGCATGTAGCGCTCGGTCATACTCAGGGCCGATCCGCGGTTCATGAACCAGAACACGGTGGCGACCATGGGCAAGCCCAACCAGCCCCAAGGCGTGGCAAGCGCAAACAAGCCATAGGCGAGCCAAATCATGGCTTCGCCAAAGTAGTTGGGATGCCGGCACCAGGCCCACAGCCCGCGGTCCATCACCTGGCCCTTGTTGGCGGGATGGGTCCGAAAGCGGTGCATCTGCCAGTCGCCGAAGGCCTCGAAGCCAAAGCCGACAAGCCATGCGGCCAGGGCCAGCCAGGTCCAGCCCGAGGTGCCCGAGTCCGATCCAATTGCCAGCGCCAGCGGCCAGGTCCACATCCAGACCAGGACGCCCTGGGTGAGGTAGATCTGAAAGTAAGACCACCACCACCAGGTCGATCCACCGCGCTCACGCCAACGGGCATAGCGCGCCTCCTCCCCATGTGGCAGGTAGCGCACAGCAAGGTAGCCGGACAGCCGCCAGGCCCAGACGGTGGCACACGCCAGAAGCAGCAAGACCTGTGGATCTCGGCTGGCGCCCCACTGCAGCCATCCCAGAGCCGTGCCTGCCCAGGGTGTCAGGGGATAGGCGATGTCCATGATGCTGTGGTTGCGCAGCAAGCTGCCCAGGAGCCAAACCCCGGTGAGCAGCGCCCACATCGCCAGGCCCATGAAGGTGGCGCGCTCAACGACCTCGCGCAGGCTGGGGTCCAGCGCACCGCGCTGCGCGAAGAGGGCCATCCAGATCAAAGGCACCACCGGATAGATAGCCAGGCGCAGAGGCAGGCCCTTGGGTTTGGAGCGCAAGTAGAGGAGGACCAGCCAAAGGACCGAGACGGCCGTCACGATCAGGTAGACCGAAGCGCCTGGTAGCGCTTGCGTCATGAATTGCGGTAGCTTGGCGCTTTCCATGGAGACCTCTCCTTCAATGTCGCTGGGTCAGTGCCTCCGCGTCAGCAGCGACGCTGCCAACTGGTGGAGCGCATCGGCATGCGTATTGCGCGGAAGCAGTGCCAGGGAGTCGATGGCGCGCTGGGCCTCGGCCGCGGCGGCGGCCCGCGCAATCTCCAGTGCGCCGGTGTCGCGCACGATGGTGACGATGGCGGCAAGCGCATCGACAGAGCCGGCCTCGATGGCCTCACGGATGATGGCGGCCTGTTCCGGCGTGCCGCGCTGCATGGCCGCGATCAGGGGCAGGGTGGCCTTGCCCTCGCGCAGGTCGTCGCCCAGGTTCTTGCCCATTTCGTCGGCACTGCCG
>NZ_JARXAB010000094.1 GCF_029866045.1 Ramlibacter sp.
ACATACGGGTCCTGAAACAGGGAGACCTGTCGAAACCCGCCCATCAGCGAGGGCAGGTGCCCGATGGCGAAGTCGGCCTCCCCGGCGGCGAGCACGTCACGGTAGGCGTCGATGCCCACGTGCAGCACACGCAGACTCACCTGCGGCGCCACACGGGCGAGGTGGGCGGCGATGATGGGGAGGTAAATCAGCTGGCCGATGTCGGACAGCAAGATCGCAAAAGAGCGCTGGGTGGTCGCTGGATCGAAGGGAGAGGGGCCTGCCAGGGAGCCGACCAGGGCGGACAGGGCCTTCTCCAGAGGCTCGACCATCGACTGCGCGGCGGGTGTGGGCACCATGCCCGCACCGGTGCGGACGAACAGCGGGTCATTGCATAGCTCGCGCAGCCGCTTGAGGGAGTGGCTCACGGAGGACTGGGTGAGCCCGAGCTCGCGCCCGGCCGCCGTCACATTGCGGTGCTTGGCCACGGCCAGCATCACACGCACCAGATTCAGATCGAATGCCGTATTTATCATGAACAGCAGCCATATCGTGTATGGCGAAAATTCATTGGACACATCATAGCGGCCCCCGCTAGCATGACTGGAGACAACCTTCAGAAGTAACAACGTTTGCCAACGTCCGCGCCCATGCACCGCAACTCACGCACCGAGTTCGCGCGCTGCCAGCCCTTATCGAAGCCCCGGCCATCGCCAAGGGCCCGGTCTTGCGCCTGCCCTGGGCGATCACCCGGCGAGGCGAGCTAAGTGACAACGCCATCCGCCCTGCTTGAATTCCGCGGCTATCGCCTCGGGTTCCGGATCGACGGGCAGGTGTGCGAGCTGATCGACGACTTGAGCTTCTCCATTCGTGCGGGTAGCGTGCTGGGGGTGGTGGGCGAATCGGGCTGCGGCAAGAGCATGACGGCACTGTCGGTGCTGCGTCTGCTGCCACAGGCGGCCACCGTCATGGGCGGCGAAATCCTGTTCGGGGGCCGCGACCTGCTTGCACAGTCCGAATCCGAGATGGAGCGGATTCGCGGCCGAGACATCTCCATGGTGTTCCAGGAACCCATGACCTCCCTCAACCCGGTTCACTCCGTGGGGCGCCAGATCGGCGAGGTGCTGCGAATCCACCGCCCCAACATGGGCTCGGAGGAGCGCCGAGTCGCCACCATCGACCTGCTGCGCCAGGTGGGCATTGCCAACCCAGAGCAACGCCATGACCAGTTTCCGCACCAGCTCTCGGGGGGCATGCGCCAGCGGATCATGATCGCGATCGCGGTCGCCTGTCGGCCGCAGCTGCTCATGGCCGACGAGCCCACCACCGCGCTGGACGCCACCATTCAGGCCCAGGTGCTGGCATTGATGCAGGACATCAAGGAGCAGACCGAAGGCTCCATCATGCTGATCACCCACAACCTCGGCGTGGTGGCCGAGACCTGCGACGAGGTGGTCATCATGTACGCCGGGCGGGTGGTGGAAAGCGGCAGCGCCCAGGACATCTTCGACAGGCCGCAGCACCCCTACACCCAAGGCCTGCTCGCGTCACTTCCGTCGCTGGCCGGCAGCTCGGGAGACCTGCATTCAATTCCCGGCTCGGTGCCCTCGATCGGCAATTTCGGGCCGGGCTGCCGGTTTGCGCCCCGCTGCACGCAGCGCCGCGACGTCTGCACCCGCGACGTTCCTCGCCTCACGTCCATCGGAACCGGCCACCAAGTCGCGTGCTGGGCGGTCGGCCAAGAGGTGACGCCGTGACCGCGCTGCTTGAGATCCGGGGCCTGACCAAGCACTTCGGGCTGAAGAAGTCGCTGTTCCAGCGTGAGCGGCAGTATGTCCACGCGCTCGACGACATCGACCTCGACCTGGTACAGGGCGAGACGCTCAGCGTCGTCGGCGAATCAGGCTCCGGCAAGTCCACGCTAGGGCGCACCATCGTCCGGCTTGAGCAGCCCACGGCAGGAACGATCCGCTTTGAGGGGCAAGACATCGGGGGCGCACGGGGTGCGCAAGACCGGCACCTGCGGCAAAGCATCCAGATGATTTTCCAGGACCCCTACGCCTCGCTCAACCCGCGCCTGAGCGTGGGTCACGCGCTGGCCGAGCCGATGCGGGTCCACGGCAAGGTGGCCGACGCCGCGGCCGCCCGAGCGGCAGTGGGCCAGTTACTCGAGCGGGTGGGCCTGCAGCCCGACATGGCCAATTCCTACCCCTTTGCCTTCTCCGGCGGCCAGCGCCAGCGCATTGGCATCGCACGGGCGCTCTCCCTGGGCCCGAAGGTCTTGATCTGCGACGAGGCGGTGTCGGCGCTGGACGTGTCGGTGCAGTCGCAAATCCTCAACCTTTTCAGCCACCTCAAGCGGGAGCTGGGCCTCACCTACTTGTTCATCACCCATGACCTGGGCGTGGTGCGCCACATCTCCGACCGAGTGATGGTGATGTACCTGGGCCAGGTGGTGGAGCTAGCGCCCCGCGATGCTTTCTTCAAGCGGCGCCTGCACCCCTACACGCGGGCGCTGATCTCGGCCGCGCCCCAGCCCACCACTGGGCGCCGGGAGCCCCGCATCCTGTTGCAGGGCGAGATCCCCAACGCCCTGAATCCGCCCAGTGGCTGCCGTTTCCACACCCGCTGCCCGCAGGCAACGGCAGTGTGCAAAGCGGTCGAGCCGGTGCTCCAGGAAGTAGAGCCTGGGCACCAGGTTCGCTGCCACCTGTTCACGGCACCCGCCTGAAGGCCGAGCCCATGCTGCAGTACATCGTACAAAGGATCTTCAAGGGGGCGCTGACCTTCCTGGCCGCGATCACTGTCACCTTCCTGATCGTGCGGCTGATGCCGGGCGACCCCACGACCGCCTTCATCAGCGACTCGATGTCGCCGCAGGACGTCGCCTACCTCAACACCCTGCTCGGGCTGGACAAGTCCCTGCTGGAGCAGTACTGGCTGTTCCTGCGCAACCTCGCGCACCTGGAGCTCGGGCAATCCTTCTTCTTGAAGGAGCCGGTCGGCGACATCATCCTGCCTTGCCTGGGCTGGACCTTGCTGCTGGTGGGGACCTCCTTGGCCATCACCCTGATGATCGGCATCCCCCTGGGGGTCTACACCGCGCGGCACAAGGGCAATTGGATCGACCAGTCGGTGAGCACGCTCATCGTTCTGGGTATTTCCATATTCATTCCGCTGATCGCCTTCATTCTGGTCTATGTCTTCAGCCTCGAACTGGACCTCACGCCGGTCGGCGGGGCGGTCACGCCTGGCATCGACGATGACGAACGCCTGCTAGACATCGCGTATCACATGATTCTGCCGACCATCACCCTGGTGATTGTCAATCTGGCACAGATCGTCCTCTACACCCGCAGCAGCATGCTGGACGTTCTCAAGGAGGACTACATCCGCACAGCGCGAGCCAAGGGCGTCGGTGACCGGGCGGTGATCTGGGGCCATGCCTTGCGCAACGCGATGATCCCCACCGTCACGGTGACCGGGCTCATGCTCGGCAAGATGGTGGCCGGCGCAGTGCTCACCGAAACCGTCTTTTCATGGCCAGGCGTCGGCTCGATGATCTACGAGGCGGTGCAGAAGCAGGACTTCCCCCTGCTGCAGGGCGCCTTCATCGTGCTGGCGTTCAGCGTCATCGCAATGACGCTGGTGACCGACCTCGTCGTCGCCTGGCTCGATCCGCGCATCAAGCTCAGCGGAGGGGTCGCCAAATGAGGAAAGAACGCAGCTTTGCCCAGGCCATGGCCAGTCACCGCCTCGGGATGATTGGACTTGTCGGCATCACCCTGGTCCTGTTGGTGGGCATCCTGGGCCCGATGCTTGTGCCCTACCCCTCGGGTTACAACGACGCCATGCCTCTGGCGCCGCCGTCAGCGGCGCACTGGCTAGGCACCGACTCGCTCGGCCTGGAGCTGTTCGACCAGATCGTCTGGGGAGCCCGTACCTCTCTCTTTATTTCGGTGACTGCGGTCATCGTGGCCAGCGTCATCGGGTTGCCGCTCGGCTTGATATCTGGCTACTTTGGTGGTCGCGCCGGCGCGCTGATTGATAGCGTGATCGAGATCGCGATGACCATCCCCACCCTGCCGCTGATGATCCTGATCTCAGCCATCGTTGGGCCTAGCACCACGACGGTGGCGATCGTCATCGGGATTTTTTCCTGGCCGACTTTGGCGCGGATCGTACGCAATTCGACGCTCAAACTGGCCAGCCTTCCCTATATCGAGGCCGCCGTCGTTCTGGGCATTCCCCGCCGGACGATCATGTTCAAACACATTCTGATCAACGCCGCCGGGCCCGCCCTGGTCGATCTGACCATCGTGATGGCCACCGCCGTCCTTACCGAGGCGGGGCTGAGCTACCTCGGTCTTGGCGACCCCAACGCCTGGTCCTGGGGCGGCATCCTCCAGACGGCCTTCAAGGGCGGCCAGCAATTCAATGCCTGGTGGCTGATCGTTTGCCCCTCGCTGGCCATCATGTTCTTTGTCGTTTCCTTCAACCTCTTGGGGCTGGGCATCAACGAGACGCTCAACCCCAAGCGGGACTGACCACAACCCGAGTTACCCACTGCGCTCTCTCACCGAAAGGAGATCTCCGATGACAAACAGACGATCATTCATGGAAATGGGCATGGCCCTGACCGCCGCCGCGGCAGCAGGGCCGGCGCTCGCCCAGTCAAGGCGCGGCGTGGTGCTCAATATCGGCTTGCTGGGCGACATCCAGACGCTCAACTTCTGGTCCAGCAACGATGTGAATTCAGCGGTACTGCAAGAGTCCGTCATGCCCCGCTTCGGCTACATGGACGCCAACGGCAACGTCAAGTCGACCCTGATCCGCAACGTGGAGGTCAAGGACAAGGCCACCACTTTCATCGTTTCACTCACACCCGACATCAAGTGGCACGACGGGGTCCCGTTTACCGCCGACGATGTGATCTTCACCAGCGAGTACCTGGTCAAACACAAGCTGTTCCAGAACACACGCTTTAGCAACGTCGCCTCTGTGCGCAAGATTGACAACTTGACCGTTGAGTTCAAGCTCAAGGCGGCCCAGGTCGGCTTCATGGACGTGATGATGTTCTGGGTCTCTCCAATGCCCAAGCATCGCTGGGAAAAGGTCACCGCGCCCATGACCCTCAACGACGACGCGGGCGGCGTGACCGGGCTGGGCCCCTTCAAGCTCACTGACTGGAAAAAAGGCCAGTACTACATCGTCGAGCGCAACCCTGACTGGCCGGCGGCGCTCGGGCGCCCCGCCATCGACCGCATCGTCTACCGGGTCTACAAGGACGACAACTCCCTGGTGCTGGCACTGCGGACCGGCGAAATCGACACCACCAGCCGCCAGTTCCTGCCTTCGATGGCCGCCCAGTTCCGCAAGAACCCGAAGTACCGCATCTTCGAGCCGGCCTCTCCTGGCTATTCCTACATCGGCTTCAACGGCAAAAAGAGCGAGTTTGCCGCCGACGTCGCGGTGCGCAAGGCCATTGCGCACTGCATTGACCGGCCCAAGATCGTCCGCCTTGCGCTCGAAGGCGCTGGCGTTCCGATGAACGGCGCCGTGTCGCCGATCTACAAGGACTTCGTCAAGTCCAAGATTGAGTACCCGGCTTTCAACATCGAGGCGGCCAAGAAGGTACTAAAGGACGCCGGCTACGCCGACACAGACGGAGACGGCATCGTCGAGAAAAACGGCAAGAAGCTGTCGATGAAGATGATGTACGAGGGCTCACGCACCGACTACGACAAGTCGGTGCGCATCATCCGCGAGGACGCGCGCCAGGCCGGGATTGAACTGCTTCTGGAGCCCATCGACCGGCAGGTCTACATGGACCGCCAGTCCAAGACGAAAGAGTATGAAATGCTCTTCGTGCAGTGGGGCGCCATCGTTGTGGTCTACGACTCCTTCTACAACCTCTACGGCAAAGAAGCCTTCCTCAACTACTCCGGCTTCTTTGACCCGGACCTGGAGAAGTGGGCGCTCGACGCCAAAGAGTCGGCCACCATCGCCGAGAGCATCAAGCCAATGGACGAGGCGCAGAAGGTGGTGGTCAACCAGATCCCGACCCTCTCGGTCTGGGTTCCCAATCTGACTTTCGTGGCCAATACCAAGTTCGACGGCTACCTGCCCAACCCCTCTTCCAACAACGGGGCGATAAGCATGACCTCCCTGCTCAATCTCAAGCTTCGCGGCGCCAAATAAACCAAAGGACGACACATCATGGGAATCAAGACAGGCTACAAGGGCTACAAGGCCTATGACTACCTCACCCCCGGTGAGGACTACGTGGAGTTCGACCTGACCTCCAAGGACCGGATTCCGGAGTGGCTGGTTCCGCTCACGCCCGAGCAGGAAACGCGCATGCTTCGCCTGGCCGAGGAGAAGCTGATCGTCTCGATGCACGAGCACCCGGTCTACAACCCCAAAGACCTGAACCAGTACGGCATGCAGCGGCACCGGGGGCGCTCCTTCTGCGCCTACGAGGGGCTGGCCGAGTCCTATCTGGACGTCACCTTTGACAACCTGATGAACGGCTCCTGCTGCATCACCTCGCACAACGGCTGGAAGTGGACCGACATCGTCCACGACCTGGGCATGCGCCTGTGCGACGTGGCCCACCAGGACTTTCTGGTCCATGTGCGCACCGCCGACGAGATCGAGCAGGTGCGTGCCCAGGGCAAGATCGCCTGGGTGGCCTGTATCGAGGGCGCCATGCCGATCGAGAACGAGCTCGATCGCATTGACATCATGTACGGTCTGGGTGTGCGCCTGCTGGGCCTGACCTACTCCGAATCCAACGCACTGGGCAGCGGCCTCAAGGAAGACCGCGACTCCGGCTTGACCGCGTTTGGCAAGCGGGCGGTCCAGCGCATGAACAAGGTGGGCATGCTGATCGACGTCTCCCACGGCAGCACGCTCACTGCGATCGACGCGGCAGAGACCTCGTCGGTACCGATTTGCATGTCGCACACCGGTGCGCGCAAGCTGTGGAACTCCAAGCGCCTGGCCACCGACGAGGCGATCAAGGCGGTGGCTGCCACTGGCGGCGTGGTGGGCATCGAGGCTGCGCCCCACACCACCATCACCTACAACCGGCGCACCCATGATATCGACTCGGTGATGGAGCACTTCGAGTATGTGGTCAACCTGATCGGCATCGACCATGTCTGCTTTGGCACCGACACCAACTGGGGCGACCACGTTGGGCTGCACAAAAAGTTCGCCAAGTTCCTCTCGAACAGCGAAACCCGCAACACCGAGGAGTTCCCGCGCGTCGAATACGTCAAGGGCGTAGAAAACCCCCGCGAGAGCTCCAAGAACATCCTGCGCTGGCTGGTCGCTCACGGCTACAGCGACGAGGACATCGGCAAAGTGCTCGGCGGCAACGTGATGCGGGTGCTGCGGGCGGTCTGGAAGTAAGGTCCCCTGGGCGGGAGCCCGCCCAGGCGGCGCGCGCTTGAAGCGCTGCCGTCCGGGGTTCACCCAAAGGACTGAGTCTCTGTGACCAGCCAAGGGCAGTCATTGAGTTAACCCGGCCTTTGGGGCTCAGAGCAGTCCGATGAAATGAAAAACGCGCCCGAGGGCGCGTTTTTGCTTGACGTCTGGCGGAGTGGACGGGACTCGAACCCGCGACCCCCGGCGTGACAGGCCGGTATTCTAACCAACTGAACTACCACTCCGCGTGGATGCAGCGTTTCTTCTACATTTTTGACATAGAAGCAAGTGCTGCAAAACTTGGCGACCCTACGGGGATTCGAACCCCGGTACTTACCGTGAAAGGGTAATGTCCTAGGCCTCTAGACGATAGGGTCAAAACCTGGGACCGCATGATGCTCAAAAAGAACTTCATACGAACCATCGACGCTGTGGTGGAGGTAAGCGGGATCGAACCGCTGACCTCTTGCATGCCATGCAAGCGCTCTCCCAGCTGAGCTATACCCCCGTCTGGCGTCGAGACCGAAATTCTACAACGATTTTTAGCTGCTCGACAACTTGCGGTGAACATCATCGCGTGGGCACAGGGCCAGCACCGCGTCGATCGATGGGGTCTGCGCTGTTCCTAGCACCAGCACACGCACCGGCATCGCCAGCTGCGGCATTTTGAGCCCACAGGCCGCCAGGGTTTCCTTCAGCGCTGCGCCAATGGCAGGCGCCTCCCAGGCGCAGGACTGCAGACGCTGCGCCAGATCGGCAATGGCCGGGCGCACCGCATCGGTGACATGCTTCTCATATTCACCAGGATCGGGGGTGACCGGTCGATAGAAGCGGGCCGCCCAATCGGCCAGCACCACCAGGGTGTCGCAGCGGTCCTTGAACAGGCCGCATATGGCTGGTAGGCGCTCGTCTGCAAGCAGTCCCATGGCCTGCAGGCGCGGCGCCACGAGCTGCGCGAGCTCGGCGTTGTCAGTCAACTTCATGTGCTGGGCATTCACCCAGCGCAGCTTGGCTTCGTCAAACTGGGCGGCGCTGCGGCCCAGGTGATCGAGGTCGAACCATTCGAGAAACTGCGCACGCGAAAAAATCTCGTCATCACCGTGGGACCAACCCAGGCGCGCAAGGTAGTTCACCACCGCATCGGCCAGGAAGCCCTCGTCACGGAACTGGGTGACCGGCTTGGCGCCATTGCGCTTGGACATCTTCTCGCCCTGCTCATTGAGCACCGTGGGCAGGTGGGCGTAGACCGGCGGCTCGATACCCAGCGCACGAAAGATATTGATCTGCCGCGGGGTGTTGTTCACATGGTCGTCGCCGCGGATCACGTGGGTGATGCGCATGTCAATGTCGTCGACCAC
>NZ_JARXAB010000079.1 GCF_029866045.1 Ramlibacter sp.
ACCGCCTCGCGCAGACGGGCCTCGCCCCCTTCGGGACAGCCGAGCAGGTAGCTCTGGCCCATGATCTGGACTTCGATCTGGTTCATGGCGGGGCGGTCAGCGATAGAGGAGAGGGAGGTGGCTGGCGATCAGGACGTGTTCTTCACGTCGGGGAGCCGGTCGAGCAGCGCGTCGACCCGGGCACGGGCGGCGGACAGCCGGGACTTGAGTGAATCTCGCTCCTGGGTGAGCGACTCTACCTGGGCGACCAGCAGCGCGTTGGTGCGCTGGAGCTCCTCATGGCGCAGCAGCAGGCGCTCAACGCGCTCGGCAATTTGCTCCATGGGCGTGGCCTGGGTCATGGTCATTATTGTAGGGTTTGAGAAGGGCCATGGCCTAGAATGGATGCGTTGGTGCTCGCGATGTGGCTCTCACACCGCAGTTCAACGGGAAGCAGGAGGGCCAGTGCGTGCGAACGCCGGCCCAACCTGCGCTGCCCCCGCAACGGTAAGCGGAGCGTGCGAGGCCTTCTTGAGAAAGACGGCGCGCACCCGGCTCATCAATCAGCCACTGGGCCCGCAAGGGCCTGGGAAGGCGATGAGGCGATCCGCCAGCCCGGATACCGGCCAACGAGGTGGCCGGCAGGCCTCGCCGCAAGCGAGACTGCCGGCCGTGACGCCCAATGCGCTGGCGGGGAACCCGGCGCGGGCCATTCGTTTGTGTGCTTCCTCATGACCATTCGTGTGCTTTTTGCATCGCGCCTCGGTGCGGCCTTCCTGGCCGTTGGCGTGTCCTTCATTCCCTGCGCTTTCGCTCAATCGAACCTTGTGTCACAGGCCCGTCCCGAGTTGGCGCCCGCCTTGCCAACGATCACGGTGACTGCTACCCGCATCGAGTCCCGCGCCGACGAGGTTCTGGCAGATCTCGTAGTGATCGAGCGGACAGCCATCGAGGCGTCCTCTGCTCGTACCCTGCCGGAGTTGTTGTCCCGCGAGGCGGGTTTGCAGACCAACTCCAATGGCGGGCCAGGCCAGGCAGCGAGCATCATCACCCGCGGCAGCAGCGGTCGGCATACGCTGCTCCTGATCGATGGTGTGCGGGTAAATTCCCTCTACACCGCAACCGCACCGTGGGAAACGATTCCAGTAGAGTCCATAGAGCGGATTGAAGTGCTCAAGGGGCCGGCGTCTGCACTCTATGGCGCGGATGCGGCCGGCGGCGTCGTCCAGGTGTTCACCCGGCAGGGGCGCGAGGGCCTGCGCAAGCAAATTTCCGTCACTGCTGGCAGCCTCGGCCACGGCCGTGTGGCGGCCTCGATCGAAGGCGGTACGAAGGACGGGAGTCGTTTTGCGCTTGCGGCCCAGCAATTGGCTGAGCGCGGCATCTCGGCTACCAGCCCAAACGCCTCTGCCGTCGCTTCGCCGTATGTGCCCTACATTCCCGACCAAGACAGTTTTCGCCAAGGCTCGGTCAACGGCTCGTTGCTGCTGCCACTCAATCATGACTGGCGCTTAGCAGCAAGCATGTTTTACTCCAACGGAGTTTCCCGGTTCGACGAATATGGCGGCAGTTCCCTCGATTCCCGTAGTGCCGTCCGTGCCACGGTGGCCCGTACTGCATTGACCGGCAAGCTGTCCCCGGGTTGGCTGACCGAGCTGAGCCTGGGCAGGTCCGAGGATGCGCACAACCCGATCTTGTCGGCAAGCTACTCGCCGGTTGATAGCGCACGGAACGAGATGACCTGGCAAAACACCTTCCCGACGCGTGCGGGTGCCTTGTCAGCCGGTCTGTCCGCGACTCTCGAATCCATCGTCACCACGCCCGCTCCCCCTCGCTCCTCCCGCAGCACTCGTTCGGCCTTCATGGGTTTGAATGGTCAGAAGGGCGTTAGCACCTGGCAGGCCAACCTGCGGCGAGATCTGAGCTCGAACTATGGCGAGCGCAATACCGGGTTGGCGGCCATCGGCATTCAATTGACCCCTGCCTGGCGCGCCAGCGCCTCCTGGGGGCAATCCTTTGTGGCGCCTTCTTTCGGTGATCTCTATGACCCCTGGGTCGGCAATACGTCCCTTAGACCTGAGCAGGGCGTTAATCGGGAGGTGTCGCTCCAGTGGGCGGAATCGGTGGGCCAGGCCAAGATCACCTATTTCGATAATCGTCTCCGTGGGTTGATCGCCTATGACGGCGCGACAAACACGATCAACAACGTGGGCGCTGCCCGACTGCGAGGTTGGACGCTGTCCAGTAAAGCTCGCGTCGGTATGGTCAACCTGCAGGGCTCGCTGGACCAACTCGATCCGCGTGATGAGGACACCGGCAAGGTGCTGGCCCGCCGCGCTCGCCAGCAGGCGTCGCTCGGCGCCGATTTGCAGCAAGGCCCATGGCGCTGGGGTGGGAGCGTACTCCAGGTCGGGGCTCGTTACGACGACTCATCCAACAGCGCCAATCGGTTGTTGCCGGCTTATGCCACTTTGAATCTGTTCGGCGAATGGCGCTTCGCTCGGGACTTCGACCTGCAGATCAAGTTGAACAACGCAACCAACGAGCACTACGAAACCGTCTATGGTTTCAGCCAGCCTGGCCGTACGACCTACGTCACTCTGCGCTGGCACAGCCGCTAAGCGCGATGCGATGAGCGTCTCTCCCATGCACGGTCCCTGCCGCATCGTCTGTCTGACCGAGGAAACCACCGAGTGGCTGTACCTGCTCGGGCAGGAGTCGCGCATCGTGGGGATCTCTGGCTACACCGTGCGCCCGCGCCGCGCGCGCGAGGAAAAGCCCCGGGTCAGCGCCTTCCTCACCGCCAAGATCGACAAGATCCTGGCGCTTGAGCCCGATTGCGTGTTCGGTTTCTCCGACCTGCAGGCCGACATCGCCAGCGCGCTCATTCGTCAGGGCGTGCAGGTGACGGTGTTCAACCAGCGCAGCGTCGACGAAATTTTTTCGATGCTCTGGCAAGTGGCCGCCTTGGTCGGCGAGGCCGAGCGTGGGCAGCAACTGCTCGGCGCGATGCGTGCGCGCCTGGACGCCATCGCCGCCGCCGGCCGTGCGCTGCCGCGCCGGCCGCGGGTGTTCTTCGAGGAGTGGGACGAGCCGCCGATCAGCGCCATTCGCTGGGTGAGCGAGCTACTGGCCATCGCCGGTGGCGACGACATTTTTCTCGAGCTGTCGCGGCAGTCCCTGGGCAAGGACCGCATCGTGCAGGAGCCGGCCGAGATCATTCGCCGGCAGCCCGAGATGGTGCTTGGGTCCTGGTGCGGCAAGAAATTCCGACCCGAGCGGGTGGCCGCCCGTCCAGGCTGGGAGGCGGTGCCGGCGGTGCGGGACGGGCAGTTGTTCGAGATCAAGTCCGCCGACATCCTGCAGCCAGGCCCGGCCGCACTGACCGATGGCGTCGAGCGCATGCACCGGCTCATTCTTGACTGGAGCGCGCGTCATGGCTGATGGCCACCCCTGGCGCAGGGGCTGGGCGATCGGCCTCCTGATTGCGCTGCTCGCGCTGTTGCTCGGGCTGGCGCAGCCCGTGCGGGCTGAGCCGGTGCGTATCGTCGATGACCGTGGTCGCACCATCACCCTGCCAGCGCCGCCGCGGCGTATCGTGAGCTTGCTGCCATCGCTCACCGAGACGGTCTGCGCCTTGGGCGCCTGCGACCGGCTGGTCGGCGTGGACAACTATTCCAACTGGCCCGATCGGGTGA
Source organism: Ramlibacter sp. (assembly GCF_029866045.1). Taxonomy (GTDB): domain Bacteria; phylum Pseudomonadota; class Gammaproteobacteria; order Burkholderiales; family Burkholderiaceae_C; genus Ramlibacter. The sequence goes on from NZ_JARXAB010000079.1 coordinate 3,678, forward strand.
AGTCCTTGCCGCATGTGGGTGGTCTGGAGGACGCTCAGGTTGAGACCGTGGTGGCCCTGCGGCCCGACCTGGTCCTGGCCGCCACCTCGACCCGCTCGGTCGCACGGCTGGAGGCCCTGGGTCTGCGTGTGCTGGCCATTGAGCCGCGCACGCTCGCCGACCTGCGGCGTGTGATCGCCCAACTCGACCAGGCGCTGGCCACCGGCCAGGGCGCGGCGCTGCAAGCCGGCATCGACCAGGCGCTGGCAGGAGCTGCCAGCCTGGTGTCGCCGGCCGCCCGGGGCCGCCGGGTGTATTTCGAGGTGAGCGAGGCGCCCTACGCGGCCAGCGAGGCCTCCTTTGTCGGCGAACTTCTCGCGCGCCTGGGGGCTACCAATGTGGTGCCGGCCTCCCTGGGACCCTTCCCCAAGCTCAACCCGGAGTTCGTGGTGCGGGCCGATCCACAGGTCATTCTGACCACGTCCGGCAGTGCGGTCCGGATCGCCGAGCGCCCTGGTTGGCGGGCTATCTCTGCTGTCCGCGAGTCGCGGGTGTGCGCCTTTACCCCGGCACAGGCCGACGTTCTGGTTCGGCCCGGCCCGCGCCTGGGCGAGGGCCTGCGGCTGATGGCCGATTGCCTGGCCGGACCGATCGGCCGAGCGCCATGAACGCCATCCCCGGCCGCTCTCCCTGGCTGCTCGCAGGTTTGCTGGTGTTGGCCGGCCTGGCCCTGGTCGCCTTGGGCCTGGCGGTGGGCAGCACGGGCTGGCACTGGCCCTGGAGCGCGGATGCACCCGACGCAGGGCAGGCCGCCATCCTCTGGGAAATTCGTTTGCCTCGCAGCCTCGGCGCCTGGCTGGCTGGCGCGCTGCTGGGCCTGGCCGGGGCAGTGGCCCAGGGCCTGTTCCGTAACCCCTTGGCCGATCCGTATTTGCTCGGCAGTGCCAGTGGCGCCAGCCTCGGCGTGGCCGTTCTTCTGGCCGCCACCGGGCTGCCATCTGCTGCGACGGACTGGTTGCCGCAACTGGGCATCACGGGCGCCGCCTTCGCTGGTGCGCTCGGCGGGGTGCTGCTCACGCTGGCTTTGGCCCGCGGCGTGCAGCAGACCCTGCGCCTGCTGCTGGCGGGGGTGATCGTGGGGGTGGTACTGGGCGCGTTGTCCTCGCTGCTGCTGATGCGGCTGCCGGAGGTGATGCGTACCTTGCAGGGCTTCATGCTCGGGAGCACCGGCTTCTTGGGCTGGTCGGCGGTTCAGGTGCTGGCTCTGTCCCTCGTGCCGGCGCTGATCGTGGCCCTGGCCCTGGCCCGGGCCCTGGACGCTCTGGCCTTGGGTGAGGCAACCGCGCTCAGCCTGGGCGTGCCCCTGGGCCCGGCTCGGGGCCTGCTGGTGGCAGTGATGGCCCTGGCTACCGGCGCGGCTGTCGCCCAGGTGGGGCTGGTGGCTTTTGTGGGCCTGGTGGCGCCGCACCTGGTGCGGCTGGCGGCCCGGCCCACGCACCGCGCCTTGCTGCCCCTGTCGGCGCTGGCCGGTGGTGCGCTCTTGCTCGCTGCGGATGTGGCCAGTCGCTGGGTGCTCGCACCGCAAGAGCTACCGGTGGGCGTGCTCACCGCAGTGCTAGGCGGCGGCTACCTGCTGTGGCTGATGCATCGGAGGCCGCTGTGAGCACCGCGCTCTCTGCACCCCTAATTTCTGCCAGCGCACTTTCCGCACGCGCACTGGCGGTGGCACGCGGTGGCAGACCCGTGATCGCCGGGCTCGACCTGGCGCTGCCGGCTGGCCGCTGGACTGCGGTGGTCGGCCCCAACGGTGCGGGCAAGACCACTTTGCTCATGGGCTTGGCTGGACTCCTGCCATGCCAAGGCGAAGTCCGCTGGCTGGGACAGTTGCCCCGTGACCTCGGCACGCGCGGCCGTGGTCGTCTGCTGTCCTGGCTCGGGCAGGGTGAGGAGGGCGCTGCCGCCGACCTGCTGGCCCATGACGTCGTGATGCTCGGCCGACTGCCGCACCAGGGCTGGCTGGCTGCGCCGTCGGCGCCCGATCGCGCGGCGGTCGAGGAGGCGATGCGCCGCACCGGCTGCTGGGACTGGCGCCATCGGGCCTTGGGCGAGCTTTCGGGCGGCGAGCGCCAGCGTGTGCTGCTGTCGCGGGCGCTGGCGGTCCAGGCGCCGCTGCTGCTGATGGACGAGCCCCTGGCGCACCTGGATCCGCCGCACCAGGCCGACTGGCTGCACCTCGTGCGCGCCCATGTTGCGACCGGCGGGACGGTGGTCTCTGTGCTGCATGACCTGAACATGGCACTGCAGGCGGATGCCCTGGTGCTGATCGACCAAGGCCAGATCCATCACCAGGGCGCGACCGATGACCCGGCGACCCACCGCGCGCTGGAGGCGGTGTTCGACCAGCGGGTGGCGGTGTGCGGTGTCGACGCCAGCTGGGTGGTGCTGCCGGCTCAGCGCGCCAGGTAGCCGCCGTCTACGGGGTAGTAGCTGCCAGTGACGAAGGAGGCCTTGGGCGAGGCCAGCCATGTGACCAGTTCGGCCACCTCCTCGGGCTGGCCCAGGCGACCGATCGGGTGCTGGTCGATCAGCATGGCGCGGGCGCCAACATCGGTTTCCATCGCGGCGATCATCGGCGTGTGGATAAACGCCGGTCCCACCGCATTGATCCGCACGCCCTGCGCTGAGTACTCCAGCGCCGCAGTTTTGGTCAGTCCCACCACCCCGTGCTTGGCCGCGGTGTAGGCCGGTGCATTGGCGAAGCCGACCGCACCCAGGATTGAGGCGACATTCACGATCGCGCCGCCGCCGTTCTTGAGCATCTGGGCGATCTGGTACTTCATGCCGTAGAACACCCCCGAGAGGTTGGTGGCGATGACCTGGGCCCAGGCCTCCAGCGGATATTCGGCCGTGGGCGCGAGGGTGCCGCCAATGCCGGCGTTGTTGCAGGCCATGTCCAGCCGCCCGAAGTGCGCCACGGCCTGGGCGACCAGCGCCTCGCAGTCGCCGGGTCGGGCGACGTCGGCGACCACGAACAGAGCGGGGGCGCCAGCCGCCTGGGCCATGGCCACGGTCTCGCGGCCGCCAACCTCTTGTGTGTCGGAGACGACCACGGCCACGCCCTCGCGGGCCCAGGCCAGGGCAATGGCCCGGCCGATGCCTGAGGCAGCGCCGGTGACGAGGGCGACGCGCTGCGTCTTGGAGTCGGGCAATGGCATCGGAATCTCCCAAGCGTGAATGGACCCGGCAGGCTACTTCTCGCAGCTGGCGGCTGCTTTGACCTAGATCTAGAGATCGGGCAATCGGTGTGCCTGGCGCGGGTCCCGGCGCCGCGTGCGGCAGAGCGGCTCCTGCACCTGCACCTGCATCTGCATCTGCATCTGCATCTGCATCTGCATCTGCATCTGCAGCTCAGCGGCGCGTACGCGCGAGATCCCGCGGCCGCGGTTGATGGATCGTGTCTGCGGGTCTACACTGGCTACGGTTCCACTTGTCCCCCGTGAGGAGCTCTCCATGTACAAGCGCATCCTGATGGCCTACGACGGCAGCGAAGCCGGCCAGCGAGCCCTGCTCGATTGCAGCGAGATCGCCCAGTGGAGCGGTTGCGAGGTGGTTCTGGTCGCGGTGATGCCGTCCATGATCGCCTTCGTCGGACTCGAGGGCGGTGTCTACGACGCCGAGCTCGAAGCCCGCGAGCGCAGCAAGTTCGACGGCGTGCTACAGGACGGGCTTTCCCGGCTAAAGGCAGCCGGCTTTGGCGCCGCCCGCGGCGAGGTGGCGACCGGCGAGGCCATCGAGGAAATCACCCGCTACGCACGCAAGGTGCAGGCCGACCTCATCATCGTCGGACACAAGCACGTTGACGGCTGGGCCGCGCGCTGGTGGCGGGGATCGATCTCCGGCTCGCTGATCGCCAATGCGCCTTGCAGCGTGCTTTGCGTGGTGACGCAATAGGCGCGCTGGGCATTGGGTAAAGGGCGCCAGGGGCTTGGTCACCCAGCGCAATTTGAGGCCTGTCAGCGCGCCAGCCACCAGGCGGTGGCCTTAAGACCGACCCAGGTCAGGCCCAGGGAGCCAATCAGGTGAATGGCGGCCAGGCTGAGGGCTTGGCCGGGACGATCGGCCAGCAGCAGTTGAAGGGTCTCTGCCGAGAAGGTGGAGAAGGTGGTCAACGCGCCCAGGAACCCGGTCACAAGCGCCAAGCGCCACAGCGGGTCGATCTCCGGGTGGGCGTTGAACAGCGCAATCAGCATGCCGACCACCAGCCCGCCGGCCAGATTGGCCGTCAGCGTGCCCAGGGGCACCCAGGTCGCGCCGGTGTTGAGCCACAGCCCCAGCTGCCAGCGGGCGACGGCGCCCAAGCTGGCGCCCAGGCACAGGACGAACACAGGAAGCAGGGCGCGCACGGAGGGCAAGGGTTCTGTGCCGCGCTCAGGCGCGAGCGCCCGCAGCCTGCGTCTTGGGCTTGAAGTCGCAATACCGGGCCACCGCGCACTCCCAGCAACGGGGTTTGCGCGCCTGGCACACATAGCGGCCATGGAGGATCAGCCAATGGTGCGAGTCGACCGCGTAGGCGGGCGGCACCCGCTTTTCGAGGGCAAGTTCCACCTTCAGCGGATTCTTGCCGGGGGCCAGGCCGGTTCGATTGCTCACGCGGAAGATATGTGTGTCCACCGCCATGGTGGGCTGTCCGAAGGCCACGTTCAGCACCACATTGGCGGTCTTGCGGCCGACGCCGGGCAGGGCCTCCAGCGCCTCGCGAGTGCGAGGCACCTCGCCCTTGTGTTGCTCGACGAGGATGCGGCAGGTCTCGAGCAGGTTGCGTGCCTTGGTACGGTACAGGCCAATCGTCTTGATGTAGCTCTCGAGGCGCGCCAGCCCGAGATCGAGCAGGGCCTGCGGCGTGTTGGCCACCGGGAACAACCGCCGCGTGGCCTTGTTCACGCCCACATCCGTAGCCTGGGCCGAGAGCAACACCGCCGCCAGCAGCTCAAAGACGCTGGTGTAGGCCAGTTCGGTCACCGGTTGAGGGTTGGCCGCCTTCAATGTGGCGAAGAAGGGCTCGATGTCCTGCACTTTCATGGGCTGCGAGTGTAGGGGAAGCCCCGCAGCCGCCAGCCGGCCACAGCCTTGGCCAATAATGGTCGACGCACTTTGTCTCTGTCCACCATGCACTTCGACTACCGCAATCCCTATCCCACCGTCCGCCTGCCGGTCTTCGCCCGCAACGCCGTGGCCACCTCGCACCCCCTCGCGGCCCAGGCCGGCCTGCGCATGCTGGCAGCCGGAGGTAATGCGGTCGACGCCGCTGTCGCCGCCGCCGCCGCAATGACCGTGTGCGAGCCGGTGAGCAATGGCCTGGGCAGTGACGCCTTCGCCATCGTCTGGGACGGCCACAAACTTCACGGGCTCAATGCTTCTGGCCGCGCCCCCCAGGCCTGGACCCCGCAGTACTTCCGCGCCAAGGCGGGGGAGGGCGCCTCCTCGCCCCCCAAGCGCGGCATCGACGCGGTCACCGTACCCGGCGCCGTGGCCAGCTGGGTGGCGCTGTCTGAGCGCTTTGGCCGCCTGCCCTTTGCCGACCTGCTGGCCCCGGCCATCGAGATCGCCGAGCGCGGCTACCTGATGCCTGTGGTGGTGCAGCAGAAATGGGCTGCAGCCACGCCCGAACTCGGCGGCTTGCCCGGCTTCGCCGACGCGTTTCTACCTTGGGGCCGCGCACCGCAGGTGGGCGAGTTGTTCCGCTTCCCGGCGGCTGCGCGGGGCCTGGCCGCCATCGCGCGCACCCGGGGCGACGCCTTCTACCAAGGTGAGATCGCACAGGCGCTGGCCAAGTTCTCCCGGGAGCAGGGCGGCGCGCTCACTGCAGCCGACCTGGCCGGCTACCGGCCCGAGTGGGTGGACCCGATCGGCCAGGACTACCGGGGCTACCGCCTGCACGAGATTCCGCCCAACGGACAGGGCATCGCCGCGCTCATGGCGCTGGGCATCCTGGGCCACTTCGAGCTGCAGGGCCTAGACCCAGACGGCGTGGCTGCCCAGCACCTGCAGATCGAGGCGATGAAGCTGGCCTTCGCCGATGTGTACCGCTATGTGGCCGAGCCCTCGGCGATGGAACTCTCGGCCGAACAACTGCTCGATCCGCAGTACCTTGCATCCCGCGCTCGCCTGATCGACCCGCGCCGCGCGCAGGACTTCCAGGCTGGCAATCCCGTCAAGGGCGGCACCATTTACCTCACCGCTGCCGACGAAAACGGCATGATGGTGAGCTTCATCCAGAGCAACTACTTGGGCTTTGGCTCGGGCTGCGTCGAGCCCACCTTCGGCGTGAGTTTGCAAAACCGCGGCCATGCCTTCTCGCTCGATGCCGGCCCCAACCAGGTGGCGCCTGGCAAGCGGCCCTTCCACACCATCATTCCGGCCTTCCTCACAAAAGAGGGACAGCCGGTCATGAGCTTTGGCGTCATGGGCGCGAACATGCAGCCGCAGGGCCATATGCAGACGGTGGTGCGCATGGTGGACTTCGGTCAGAACCCGCAGGCCGCTTGCGACGCGCCGCGCTGGCGCTTCAACGCAGGTCTGGAGATCAACGTCGAGCCACAGATGGACCCCGCCACCGTGCAAGGCCTGACTGACCTCGGGCACCAGGTGGGCGTCATCCACGACAACTATCAGGAC
>NZ_JARXAB010000161.1 GCF_029866045.1 Ramlibacter sp.
CTGCGCCTGGGTGGCCAACCGGTGGTGCGAGCTGCTGCCTGTTCCCCTCGAGCTAAAGCAGCGCTTGATGGAGCTGGAGAACCCGCTGGTCAGACTGGAACTGGTGGGGGATGTGCTCGAGCGGACGGGGATTGGGCAGTAAGCTCAAATTGACACCGCGCAACATTGCCTGGAACCTAATGCACCGATTTGTACTCGAGCACGTGGCTACGTAGCCAGTCACGCAACCCAACCGTATCTGGCTCAGGACCAGCATTTTCGATCCAAGACAGAACTGCCTCTATATCGAGATCACTTCCACTGGATGTCTTTGCAATGCGCAGTTTGGGATGCGGGGTTGCCACACTCGTTTCATCGTTCGCCAGCAACTCCTCGTACAACTTTTCGCCGGGCCGCAGGCCCGTGTAGCTGATGGGTATCTCGTGCTCTGTCTTGCCCGAGAGGCGGATCATCATCTTCGCGAGGTCGACAATCTTAACTGGCTCTCCCATGTCCAGTACAAAAATCTGACCGGATTGGCCCATCAGCCCTGCCTGTAAGACCAGTTGCGCAGCTTCGGGAATCGTCATGAAGTAACGAACAATGTCCGGATGGGTAACGGTGATGGGTCCACCGCTAAGGATTTGCCGGGTGAACAGCGGCACCACTGAGCCACTGGAACCCAGCACGTTGCCAAAGCGCACCGACACGTACTGCGTCTGCGAATACTCTGTCGCCACGCCCTGCACCATGAGCTCGGCCAGCCGCTTGCTGGCGCCCATTACGTTGGTCGGATTGACGGCTTTATCGGTGGAGATCATCACAAAACGCCGAGCCCCGCATTCGCCGGCCACGCGCGCCGTGTTCAGCGTTCCAGCCACATTGGTGCGCACAGCCTCAATCTCGTTAAGGTACTCCATAAGCGGCACGTGCTTGTAGGCCGCCGCATGAAACACTACCGAGGGGCGGTGCTTGATTGCGATCGCCCGAAGCCGCTCGGGCTCCCGCACGTTGGCGGTGTAGTACGAGCCATGCATTTGAGGATGTGCTTCGCGCAGCTCCTGCTCAAGCTGGTAAATGGCGAACTCCGACAAATCCACACATACCAAGCGCTGTGCCCCGAAACGCGCGATATGGCGGCACAGCTCCGAGCCGATCGATCCGCCGGCGCCGGTGACCAGCACTGTCTGGCCTGAAAACAGATCGGCAAGGCCAGCGACGTCAAGTTGAATGGGAGCGCGGCCGAGGAGGTCTTCAAGCTCAAGCCTGCGCGGGCCGACCCCATCCGCTTTAAGCCACTCGTCCGGCCGCGGCACTGTAAGCAGCGCGATGCCTGTATCGGCAACTTGCAGCAGCATTTGTCGCCGGCTCTGGGAGCCAGGCGGGCTGGCCATCAGCAAGGCATGCACATCCATCGATTTGGCCACGCGGCCTATGTCGGCAGAAGTGCCCAATACCCGCACGGTCTGCAGTGAGCGACCGACCTCACCCGGTTGCGGCGACAGTATGCCCACCGCCTGCCAATGCGTAGAGCCCTTGAGCGCCCGAAGCGCGCCGGATGCCTCATGTAGCGACCCCAAGATCAACACCGGCTTACCGTGTCTCACACCCAGCCGCAGTTCTGCTAGCGTACGCCAGCCGGCGCGCACTGCCCCCATAAGCACCAAGGCGATTAGGGGTTGAAGCACCAGGACGGACCGAGGAAAGTTGGGCGTACGCAGCATGAGCACCCCAGCGGCCGTGAGCAATCCGCCGAGCACGATGCCAGTAGCAAGCTGCCGCAGCTCGGGAAGCCCGATATAGCTCCAAACCTGCCGGTACACGCGCACTGAGAGAAAGCCGAGAGCATACCCAAGCACGCACCACGGGCTCGCGACAAGGGCCAGCGGCACGAACTCATCGGGGATGTCCAAGTTGAACCGAAGCCAGAAGGCCATCCACCACGCCGCGAGCGCCAACACGAGGTCGGCCGCAAAAAGGAGCAGGGCAGAACGAGGTAACAGCACAGGTCGGCGTCAGAGGTCCAGGAACGACCGCAGGACGCTGAGGCCTTGCTCGCCGCTGCGCTCAGGGTGGAATTGACAGCCCCAAACGTTGTCACGCCCAACCGCAGCGCAGATGCGTACGCCGTCGTAGAGCGTCTCGGCAAGACGGTGAGCTTCATCAGCGGGAACCGGCGCAAAGGAATGCACAAAATACATGGACTCGCCCTCCCGCAAGTAAGCCAGCGGAGAATGCCCCCAACAAGGCCAAGCCGCCGGGCGGCTCAGGGCACTCCAGCCGATGTGCGGGATGCGGTGCGTGCCGCCGGCGGGCGTGGTCTCGGCCACCTGCTGCACCCGACCGGGGATGAGCCCCAGCCCCGGATGCTCGCCGAACTCCTCGCCGACCTCGAACAGCATCTGCGCGCCCACGCAAATGCCCAGGAACGGCCGACCGGTCGCGGCGAAACGCTTGACCAGGTCGTCGAAACCGCGCTGGCGCATCTCCTGCATGCCGCCGATGAAAGCGCCCACGCCAGGGAGCACCAGGCGGTCGGGCATCTCGCCGACTTGCGCGGCCTGCTCCACCACCGTCACGCTGGCACCGCATCGCTGCAGGGCGCGAACTACGTTCAGCAGATTGCCGATGCCGTAGTCAATGACGGTGACCGCCCGCGCGCTCACAGCCGCACCTCAAGCCCCGCCATGCGGGCCTCGGTTTTCAACGCAGGGATGGTTGCGCGCTTCCAGTGCAGCGCGTCGGCGATGGCCAGGCCCGACGCGCCGGCGTCGGCCGCCACGGCCAGGTCGGATGGGCAACCATAGCCGCCGCTGGCGATGATCGGAACCTTCACGCGGCTGGCCACGGTGCGTACCAGATCGGCATCGAAGCCCTTACGAGTGCCTTCCTGGTCTATCGACGTCAGGATGATTTCGCCGGCGCCCAGCGCCACGGCTTGTTGCACCCACTCGGCCACGTCAAGCCCCGTGTGCTCGCGGCCGTTGTCGGTGAACGCCTCCCATCCGCCGCAGGCGGGCTTGCGCTTGGCCTCGACCGATAGCACCATGCACTGCGAGCCGAAGCGCTGCGAGATCTCGGTGATCAGCGCCGGCCGCGCCACGGCGGCGGTGTTAATGGCCACCTTATCGGCGCCCGAGTGCAGCATGGTGCGCACGTCGTCCAGCGAGCGGATGCCCCCCCCCACGGTGATCGGCACGAATATCTGGTCGGCCGCGCGCTTGATGATCTCGGTGAGGTTGTTGCGCTGGTACAGACTGGCCACGATGTCCATGAAAACGAGCTCGTCCGCGCCCTGCCGGTAGTAGTCCAGGGCGAAGGCCTGCGGGTCGCCGACCACCCTCAGGCCCTCGAGGTGGATACCCTTGATGAGATTGGGGCCCTTAATGTCGAGTCGGGGGATGATGCGGATGCCAGCCAAAGCGGTTCTCGGGGGTCTCAGTTGCAAGGCCTGTATAGTACCTGCTTGAGAGTAGACCGTTTTACATGACACAGTTCCAGCACATCCTGGTCACCGGCGCCGAGGGCTTCATCGGTTCGCATCTCGTCGAAACCTTGGTCGCCCAGGGCCGTCGGGTACGCGCCATGGCCCTCTACAACTCCTTCGGCCGCTACGGCTGGCTGGACACCCTGCCGCTAGCCCCGCGGGCCAAGGTCGACCTGGTGATGGGCGATGTGCGCGACGCGTTTTCCGTGCGCGAAGCCATGCGGGACTGCGACGCGGTCATGCACCTGGCGGCGCTGATCGCCATCCCCTATTCCTACGCAGCGCCTTCGTCCTATGTGGACACCAACGTCACCGGCACCCTGCACGTGGTGCAGGCCGCCCGCGACCTGGGCATCGGCAAGGTGGTGCACACCTCCACGTCCGAAGTGTATGGCACGGCGCAGGCAGTGCCGATTCCGGAAACCCACCCGCTGGTGGGCCAGTCGCCCTACTCGGCCAGCAAGATCGGCGCCGACCAGATGGCGCACAGCTACTACCGCGCCTTCGGCACACCGGTGGCCACCGCCCGCCCGTTCAACACCTATGGCCCGCGCCAGAGCCTGCGCGCGGTGCTGCCCACCATCATGCTGCAGGCCCTGAGCGACGCGCCGTCTCTGAAGCTGGGCGCGCTCACGCCCACCCGGGACTTCAACTTCGTCACAGACACCGTGGACGGGCTGATCGCGGTGTTGGACAGCGACAAATCCGTTGGCGAGGTCATCAACCTGGGCAGCGGCTACGAAATCTCCATCGCCGATTCGGTGCGGCTGATAGCCGAGATCACCGGCAAGCCGCTGGAGGTGCAGACCGAGGACAGCCGCATCCGCCCCACCGCCAGCGAGGTCGAGCGCCTGGTCTGCGACCCCGCCAAGGCCCGGGCCTTGCTGGGCTGGCGCAGCGCCATGGCCGACCGCGAAGGTCTGAAGCTCGGCTTCACGCGCAGCCTGGAATGGTTCGCCGATCCCGATAACCGCGGCCATTACCAGGATGTGCAGCGCTATGTCGTCTGACATCATCGCCGCCATCTCGTCGGTCATCGGCGACGTGCCGCGGCCGGTGGCCCTGCACGAGCCGCTGTTCGCCGGTAACGAGAACGCCTACGTCAAGTCCTGCATCGACGAGGGCTGGGTGTCTTCGGTCGGCGCCTTCGTCAACCGTTTCGAGAAAGATCTCGCCGCCTTCTGCGGTGCGCCGCGCGCCGTGGTCGTCGTCAACGGCACCTGCGCGATTCACGCGGCCCTGATGGTCCTGGGCGTTCAGCACGGCGACGAAGTGATCATTCCCGCCCTCACCTTCGTGGCCACGGCCAACGCCGTAGTGCACGCCGGTGCCGTGCCGCATTTCGTGGACGTGGAGGAAACCTCGCTGGGCATGGACCCGCAGGCCCTGCTCGCCCACTTGGAACGGGTGGCCAGCCGCCAGGGCGGCCAGACGGTCAACAAGCTCACGGGCCGGCCCATCCGCGCCCTGATGCCCGTCCACATCTTCGGCCACCCTTGCCGGCTGGAAGAGCTCGCGGCCATCGCGCGCGAGTGGAACCTAGTGGTGGTCGAAGACGCCACCGAAGCCTTGGGCTCGACCCAGGACGGCCGGGCCGTTGGCAGCCGCCACACGGCCGTCTTCAGCTTCAACGGCAACAAGATGGTCACTACCGGAGGCGGAGGCGCCGTCACCACGCACGACGAGGAGCTGTACC
>NZ_JARXAB010000044.1 GCF_029866045.1 Ramlibacter sp.
GGCGCCCAACCTCGACGAGGCCCTGGCCCAACGCGAGAGGCTTCAGGCGGGCGAAGTGATTTACACCGCTGCCGGCCATGCGGTCAGCCACCACAGCGTGAGTTTTTACGCGCAAGACTCCGAGCAGGCCGGCCTGCTGGCGCGCGCCCAGGAGATCGAGAACCTTGAAAAGCAGCTGCGGGCCCAGGTCCTGCTGCTGGAAGAGGCGCGCAGCGCCATGGTCCGGGCCGAGGCCGCCTATTCCGACGCCTCCCAGCGCCTGGTTTCTGTGCGCCGGGAGGCCAGCGAAACCCAATCGCGTGCGCACGAGGTGCAGGTTGAGACCTTGCGCCTGACCCAGTTGGCCGAACAGACCCGCGCCCGTGACGGCCAGATCAGCGCTGATTTGTCCGAGGTTGATGCGCAGCTCGAAGCGCTGCAAGAGCGCCGCGTGACCGCCGAGGGCCGCTTTGAGGAGCTGGACCTGCAACTGGCCGATACCCAGGAGCGCCATGCCTTGTTGGATGAGCGTGTCATCGAGACGGAGCGCAAGCTGGCCGAGGCCCGTGAGCAGCAACGCAGCCTGGAGCGCCAGGCCCAGGAGGCCCAGTTTGCCCAGCGCGCCCTGGAGTCCCGCCGCGGTGAGCTCCAGCGCACCATCGAGACAGCCACCCAGCAGACGGCATCCATCGCCGAAGAGGAGCAGCGTGCCCGTGATGAGCTGGTGCGGCTGACCGACGCCGCAGCCAAGGCCGGCTTGCAGGCCGCGTTGGAGCTCAAGAGCGAGCGTGAGCAGGCCCTGGGCGCCAAGCGCAGCGAATACGACGACCTGACGAACAAGCTGCGCGCCAGCGACGAGCGCCGGCTGCAGCTCGAGCGCGAGCTAGACCCGCTGCGCCAACGCATCACCGACCTGCAGCTCAAGGAGCAGGCCGCGCGGCTGGGCCTGGAGCAGTACACCCAGTTGCTGGCCGACGCCCAGGCCGATATGGAGGCGGTGGCCCGCAGCATCGAGGCCGGCAGCGTGCGCCTGGCCGGCCTGCAGGGCGAGATTGACCGGTTGCACCGCGAGATCGCTGCGCTGGGTGCGGTCAACCTGGCTGCCCTGGACGAGCTCACCTCGTCTCGCGAGCGCAAGCAGTTCCTGGACGCCCAGTCGGCCGACTTGATCGAGGCCATCACCACCCTCGAGGACGCCATTCGCAAGATCGACGGCGAGACCCGCGAACTGCTTGGCGGCACCTTCAAGGTTGTCAACGAGAACTTCGGCCGTATGTTCCCCGAGCTCTTCGGTGGTGGCAACGCCCGGCTGGTGATGACGGGTGACGAAATCCTCGACTCCGGCGTGCAGGTCATGGCCCAGCCGCCGGGCAAGAAGAATCAGACCATTCACCTGCTTTCCGGCGGCGAGAAGGCGCTCACCGCCATCGCCTTGGTGTTTGCCATCTTCCAGCTCAACCCGGCGCCCTTCTGTCTGTTGGACGAGGTCGACGCACCGCTGGACGACGCCAACACCGAGCGCTACACCAAGCTGGTGACCAGTATGAGCCGGGGCACCCAGTTCCTCTTCATCAGCCACAACAAGATTGCGATGGAGATGGCCGAGCAACTCATCGGCGTGACCATGCAGGAACAAGGCGTGTCGCGCATCGTCGCGGTCGACATGGAGTCCGCAGTGTCCCTGGCCGAAGCATGAACCCGCTGACCCTCGAACTGGCGCTCCTGGGCGGCGCGGTCCTGGCCACGGTCGTGGCCTGGAATGTCTGGACGACCCGCCGCGGCACGCCTCGCCAGGCCCGGCCTGGCGAGGACATCGAACCAATGGGTGAGGAAGCGCCTGTGACCGACAGGGTCGACCCGGACCTCGCCGCCGAAGTTGCGCCGTCCCTGGCTGATGAGGATGAAGCTCCCTTGGGGCCCCTGCCGGCGCCCGAGCGCAAGCCCGGGCTCGACGCCCTGATCGATGTCATTGCACCCATCGAACTCGATGGCCCATCGGTGGCGGGGGAGGCTGCCCTGGCGGCATTGCCACCGACGCGCCGTGTCGGCAGCAAGCCCTTTGCAGTCGAGGGTCGCAACGAGGTCAGCGGGGACTGGGAGCCGCCACGGGCCGGGCAGCGTTACACCGCTTTCCAGGCCGGCGTGCAACTGGCCAACCGCAACGGTGCCTTGAACGAGATCGAGTTCTCCGAGTTTGTGGTCAAGGCCCAGGCTTTCGCTGACTCGGTGGATGGCGACATTGATTTTCCGGAAATGCGCGACGAGGTCGCACGCGCCCGTGAGCTCGACCAGTTCGCCGGGGGCCACGATGCCCAGCTCAGCCTCACGCTGCGGGCCCGAGGCACCGCCTGGAGCCCGGGCTTTGTGCACCAGCACGCCGCACGGCTGGGGTTCGTTCCGGGTGTGATTCCGGGCCGGATGGTGTTGCCCATCCTGACCCCCTCGACCCAGCCGGTACTCAGCCTGACCTTCGACACCCACGCCGCATTGGCTGAGGACCCTGCCCAGGCCGCTCTGCACTCGCTCACACTGAGCGTGGACGTGCCCCAGGTGCCGCGCAGCGAGCAGCCCTTCGCCCGCATGCGCGAGGCGGCTGACTTCCTTGCCCAGGCCATGGACGGGGTGATCTCCGACGACCATGGTCAGGCCATCCGGCCTGACACTCTGGACACCATCGCGGCCGACCTCGAGGCGCTCTACGACACCCTCGATGCGCGTGACCTCTCCGCCGGCTCGCCCCAGGCCCGCCGACTCTTCAGCTAGCAAACCCAGGACCGATATGCCCGTGCCCGCCGACGCGCAGCAAAGGGCTGATGCGCTGCGCGAGCGGCTGCATCACCACGCGCACCGCTACTATGTGCTCGACGCGCCGGAAATCCCGGACGCCGAGTACGACAAGCTCTTCCAGGCGCTGCAGGCCCTGGAGAGCGCACACCCTGAGCTGCTCACAACTGATTCGCCCACCCAGCGGGTGGGCGGCCATGTCCTGGACGGGTTTGCCAAGGTGCGGCATCAAGTCCCCATGCTCTCGATCCGCACCGAGACCGACATCGAGGCCAGCGGCGCACGCAGCTTCGACGCCCGGGTCCGGCGCGAGCTGGGTCTGGCCGACACCGATCCGCCCGTGCGCTATGTGGCCGAACTGAAGTTCGACGGCCTGGCGATCAACCTGCGCTACGAGCGCGGTCTTCTGGTGCAGGCCGCCACCCGTGGCGACGGCGAGGTGGGGGAGGACGTCACCCAAAACCTGCGCACCGTGGGTCAGGTCCCCCTGCGTCTGATCGGAGACGTCCCGGCAGTGGTGGAGGTCCGGGGCGAGGTCTACATGCGGCGCGATGACTTTGACCGCCTCAACGAACTGCAGCGCGAGAAGATCGCGCAGGGGCAGAAAAACGAAAAGACCTTCGTCAACCCGCGCAATGCGGCGGCGGGCGCGGTCCGCCAGCTCGACCCTGCCATTGCCCGCCAGCGGCCGCTGTCGTTCTTCGCCTACGGCTGGGGCGAGATCACCCCGCCCGAGCAGGGCGGCCCGGCCTTCGCCTCGCACCGCGAGGTGCTCCAGGCCTTTGGCGATTGGGGTCTGCCGGTTTCGGACCGCATCCGCTTGTGTGACGGCGCCGAGGACCTGGTGGCCTATCACCAGGACATTGGCCGCACACGCGACGACCTGCCCTTTGACATTGATGGCGTGGTCTACAAGGTCGACAGCCTGGCACTGCAGCGGCAGCTGGGCTTTGTCACCCGTGAGCCGCGTTGGGCGGTGGCACACAAGTTTCCGGCCCAGGAGCAGATGACCACCGTGGAGTCGATCGACGTCTTTGTCGGTCGCACCGGCAAGCTCACCCCGGTGGCCCGCCTGGCCCCGGTCTTCGTCGGCGGCGTGACGGTGAGCAACGCCACCTTGCACAACGAAGACGAGGTGCTGCGCAAGGACGTTCGGGTGGGCGACCAGGTCATTGTCCGCCGTGCCGGCGATGTGATCCCCGAGGTGGTGGCGGTGGTTCCCGGCAGCCGCCGCGCGGACGCAGCCTGTTTCGTCATGCCACGGCGGTGCCCGGTCTGCGACAGCGAGGCGGTCCGCGAAGCCGAGGAGGCCGACTGGCGCTGCTCGGGGGGGCTGTTCTGCGCCGCTCAGCGCAAACAGGCGCTGCTGCATTTCGCGCAGCGCCGTGCGCTGGACATCGAGGGTCTTGGCGAAAAGCTGGTTGAGCAGTTGGTGGACGAGGGCTGGGTTCGCACGCTGCCCGACCTGTACCGCCTCGACCTGGACCGCCTGTCCGGGCTTGATCGGATGGGCGAGAAGTCCGCCCGCAACCTGCTGGAGGGACTGGCGCAGTCCAAAGAGACCACCTTGCCCCGCTTTCTTTTTGGCCTGGGCATTCGCCATGTAGGCGAGGCCACCGCCCGTGACCTGGCGCGCCACTTCGGCAAGTTGGAGGGCATTGTGGAGGCCAATGTCGATCAGCTGCTTCAGGTGCCCGATGTGGGGCCGGTGGTCGCCGAGAGCCTCCATCGCTTCTTTGCTCAGCCGCACAACCGGGAGGTGATTGACGCGCTGCGTGCCTGCGGCGTCCATTGGCCGGAGGGCGAGCCGGTCCAAGCGACCCCTCAAATCCTCGCCGGCAAGACCGTGGTACTGACGGGAACCTTGCCGACTTTGGGGCGCGACGAGGCCAAGGAAATGCTCGAGGCCGCAGGGGCCAAGGTGGCAGGTTCGGTGAGCAAGAAGACCAGCGTTGTGGTGGCTGGTGCAGAGGCAGGCAGCAAGCTGGACAAGGCCAGGGAACTTGGCATCTTGATCATCGATGAAGCTGGCTTGAAAGACCTGTTGGCCGGTGTTTTGAGCGTGTAGGACCGCGCCGATTTTTCCGGCGCCGTCTCCCAAAGGACAGGATGGCTCTTCAGAATGCGCACCCTCATCCACGTCCTATGACATTCAGGGAGCACGCACCATGGACAATGCCAGCGCCGTCAACGGCCTTCAATCCAACGAGACCGGCACTTCGCCCAAGCTCACCCCGGCCGAGGCCGAGGCCCTCATTCCGCCACCTACCCGCGCCAAACGCGGTTTTGCGGTGCTCAGTCCGGAGAAGAAGCGCGAGATCGCCAGCATGGGCGGCAAGGCCGCTCATGAGCACGGCAGGGCACACCGGTTCACCAGCGAGGAGGCGCGTGCTGCCGGCAAGAAGCGGCACCAGTTGCGCATGTTGGCCGTGGCCGCCGCCAAGGCGACCGATGGGTCCGCTGCCGATGCCACCGCGGGTCAGGACGCTCCGCCCGCCTCGGGCGTGGCGGGCAACGGCGCCAAGCGCTGAACGACTGATTTAGCCGCCCGTCGCCCGGGCCAGCGCCAACCCCATCTGGGTGTAGATCGGAATGCCGATCAGCAGGTTGAAGGGGAAGGTGATGGCCAGGGCCGCGGTGATGGACAGCGCGGCGTCGGCCTCCTGCACCGCGATGCGCATCGCCGTCGGGGCGGCGATGTAGCTGGCACTGGCCGCCAAGGTGGCCATCAGTGCAATGCCGCCAGCGCCCAGTCCCAGCCAGACACCCGTGCCCGCGCCAAGTACTGCCAGCCCGAGGGGCGCCAAGAGCGCGAAACCCAGCAGACGCCAGCCCTGCTGGCGAACCGCCGGGAGCCGATCGCCCACCACGAGTCCGAGCTCGAGCAGGAATAGAGCGAGCACGCCACGGAAGGGATCGAGGAACACCGCCTCCATGCTGGCCAGCCCGGCGTCTCCCAGGCCTGCACCGATCGCAAGGCCCCCCACGAGCAACAGGACCGACTTTCCCAGAAAGACATCATGGCCCAGCTGCTTCCACGGCGTGGTCTCGCCGGCGCGCCGCGGCCAACGTGCCAGGAAGATGGCGGTGACCAGGCCTGGCGCCTCCATCAGCGCCACCCAGAGCGGCGCTTGGGGCTCGACCGGGATGGCCTGCTTCTGCAGCTGCGACAAGGCCACCGCAAAGGTCACCACCGAGACCGACCCGTAGTGCCCGGCCAGTGACGCGCTGTCGGCGCGGTTGAAGCCCAGCGCCCGCAGGATGGGCACGAGCACAAGCGGTATCAGCAGGCCCAGCCCGATGCAGGCGAGCACCTGCGGGAGAAGCTCCACCACGGGTTGGCGGCTCAGCTCCACCCCGCCCTTGAGGCCGATTGCCAGCAGCAGGTAGAAGGCAAGAATGTCGTACAGGCCCTCGGGCAGCTTCAGGTCGCTGCGGACCAATCGGGCGAACAGGCCGAGAAGGAAGAAGAAAACAAGGGGATCTGCCATGCGCTGGATTTTCCTCTGCCAAAAATCACCTTGCCGCCCCCCGGTTGGTCGACGGCCGCCAGATCTGCGGCTGCCACCAACGGGGTAGCAGGTCCCGTACCTCGGTCCTGCAGAAGCGGTCGTCGATCAGGTAGACCACGCCCCGGTCCTCAGGCCGGCGGATGACGCGGCCAGCCGCCTGTACCACCTTGCGCAGGCCCGGAATCAGGTAGGTGTCCTCAAAGCCCTGGCCGAAGGCCTCCTGCAGGCAGGTACGCAGGCGCTCGTTGGCCGGGTTGACCTGCGGCAGCCCCAGGGTCGCGATGAAGGCACCCACCAGGCGCTCGCCCGGCAGGTCGATGCCTTCGCCAAACGCACCGCCCAGGACGGCAAAGCCTACGCCCTGGCCACCGGGTGTGAAGCGATCGACAAATGCTCGTCGTTCGGCCTCGTCCATGCGACGCGACTGCACCCACTGCGTGATTTCCGGGGCATCGCGGGACAGTTGCTCGGCCACCTGAGTGAGGTAGTCGTAGCTGCTGAAAAAGGCCAGGTAGTTGCCGGGGTGCCTGTGCCATTGGTCAGCGATCAGGCGGGCGATTGGTGCGACCGAGCGTGCCCGGTCAGCCCAGCGTGTCGAGACCTGTGGCACGAGGTGCACCTGTAGCTGGTCGGCTTCGAATGGCGAGGGAATGTCGATCCAGACGGCCTCTTCTGGCACGCCCAGGAGGTTCCGGATGAACCGATCGGGCCCCAGCGTTGCCGAAAAAAGCACAGCGCTGTGCACCGACTGCCAGCGCGACTGCAGATGCGGCGCTGGCAGCAGATTGCGCAAGGTGAGCACCGATCGCCGGGCGCGGCCCGCTCCCTCAACCACGAGGTCGTAGCAGGAGTGAGAGCCAAATCGCTCAGCCAGCCGCAGAAAGCCCAGGGCCTCGAACCAGGCCTCCTGGAGGAGGGCCGACTCTTCAGGGGAGGCACTGCCCTCGGCGCCCTCGAGCGCCTCCGCCAGCGCGCTGCTGCAATGCGCGAGCGCCCGTACCAGCTCGTCCGGTGCTTGCGGCAGGGCGCGGTAGCCGCTGTCCGCAGCGCCCCATGTTCGCGGCGCACCCCTGGTACCCGGAGTGCCACTGTCGCCCGGGCTGGCTTGATCCCCTGCGACGGCAGCGCCTGCTGTGTCCGCTTCGCTGTATCCGTCCAGCAACTCCCGCCAAGCGCCCAGCATCGCCTGCAGCGGCCTGCGCAGCGGGCCCCGGGCGATACGACGCAGGCCGCGCCAGCGGGACTCGTCCAGGCTGGCGCTGTACATCTGACGTGCCCGCTCCGGCAAGTTGTGGGCCTCGTCAACCAGCACGGCGCAGCGCCCTTCGGACTCCAGGGCCAGGGTGTGCAGTCCGGCGCCCAGGTCGAAGAAATGGTTGTAGTCGCCTACCACCACATCGGCCCAGCGCATCAGGTCTTGCGCCAGCCAGTAGGGGCAGATGCGGTGACTGGCGGCGAGCGTGCGCAGCGCCGGCGCATTCATGCCGCCAGCTGCCAGTGCCGCCTCGCGCGCGGCGGCGAGTCGATCGTAAAACCCCTGCGCCAGCGGACAGGACTGGCCATGGCAGGCCTTGTCCGGGTGCTCGCAGGCCTTCTCCCGGGCGGTGAGTTCCAGAACCCGCAGCGGCTCGGCGCCGCCCTCCCGCAGGCGGGCGAGCGCATCGAGCGCCAATTGCCGGCCGGTGGTGCGGGCGGTGAGGAAATACAGTTGCTCAAGCTGCTGCGCTGGCATGGCGCGCAGCAGCGGATAGATCGTTGCCACCGTCTTGCCGATGCCGGTGGGCGCCTGGGCCAGCAGCACCTGACCTGCGCCCGTAGCCCGCCACACCGCTGCTGCCAGCGCACGCTGCCCGGCGCGAAACTCGGCGTGCGGGAAGGGCAGGGGAGCCAGGGCGGTGTCTCGCGCTTCCCGGTGCGCAGCCTGGGCGCGCGCCCAGGCGCTGAAGGCCTGGCAGCGGGCCTCGAAGGCTGCCTGCAGTTCAGCGGCGTCGCGTTCCTCCTCGATGATCGTTTCTGCTCCGCTGGCAATGTCGAGATAGACCAGTGCCAGGCGCAGCCGCTCCAGGCCCCGCTCGGCGCAGAAGAGGGCGCCATAGCATTCCAATTGCGCCCAGTGCAGGTGGCGGTGGTGCTCGGGTTGGGCGGCCAGATCGCCTCGGTGCGTCTTGATCTCTTCCAGACGACCCAGCACCGGATCAAAGCCGTCGGCGCGGCCCCGGACGGCCAGCTCGCCAAAGTGTCCGCGCAAGCTGATCTCGGTCTCGTAGGCGGGGCCCCGTCGGGCGGCAATGCGTTGATGACCTTCGATCCCCTCCGCAGCGGTGGGCGAAGGGGTGAAGCGCAGGTCAAGGTCGCCTCGGCGAGCGGTCAGGTCGCATAAGGTGCGCACCGCGACCGTGTAGCCGGACGAGCCGTTCGGGGGGGGCGGTCAGGGGGGCCGGCGGGGATGGGGGCAGAGCGTCGAGCAAGGATTCGGTTGGGCTGTCGGGCGGCGGTGTTTCGGCGGTCGGGTGCTGGACGTCGGACGCAGGTGCCAGGGTCAGGGGCGGGCCCGCAATTTGACTGAATCGGGTTCTAGCACACCCGCTAAATCGCCCGCGCCGTCAGTGCGTCAAGAAACCGGCAAGAACCCGGGACATTGACCTTCAAGAATCCGCCATGCCCCCTGTTTGGAGAAGGTCATGACCCGTATCAACGCACCCCAGCCGCTGGCCTGGATGGCCAGGTCCCCTGGCGAATGGGGTGGCAGCCATCACCGCCAAGCCGGTGATTTACTGGACCAGGGCGGGGCCTACCGAGCCGCTCAGCCCTCGGGAGTCTCAGTCCATTACGAAGCCGGGACGGCTTCCCGCCTGAACTGGCTTGACCCCTCTAGCGTGACCCATACGGCCTTGGTCAGGCCCGGTCGCCTCACCGCTGGCGGCGGTGAAGTCTCCCGAGATCTCCTGCGTGTCATGCATGGCCAAGGCCTGGCGGCCTTCTCCTGTGACGCTCCGCCCGCCCGAGGTCTGGTGGCTCAGGTCGGCCCCGGTGAGCTGGCCCTGGCGCTACGCAATGGCCTGTCTGTCGGTTTGGCGGTGGAACCGCTGGGGCTCGCCAAGCTGCCCGAGCGCCTGTCCCACATGCTGGCCGATTTCGGTCACCTGCCTGGCTCCACGCCAGAGTGGGCCGTCGGTCTGGATGTCGGCCAGTTGTCCGCCGAAGAGCGCGACGTCCTGCGCCGCATCTCGGCCGAGTTTCGTCTGGCGGTCAAGGACCTGCCGCAGGGGCTCTGGGTCATCGACCGCCTGGGCGGTTTGCACGCCGAATGGCCCGCCGGCACCGAATTTGAGCCCGATGCGCGCTGAGGCCTGAGCGGCCCGGCGCGACCACTGGCCCGACCTCTGGCCCGACCTCTGGCCCGGACTCTGGCCCTGTTGGGTCAGGGGCCAGGGGCCGCCCCGTAGAATCGCGGGCTCCATGAACGCCCCCGTCGACGTCTCCTTCTTCCCGCGGCAAGCCAAGCAGATCACCAGTTACCGCAAGTACTGGGCGTCTCGCTTTGGCACGGCGCCCTTCCTGCCCATGAGCCGGGCGGAAATGGACAAGCTCGGTTGGGACAGCTGCGACATCATCCTGGTCACGGGCGACGCCTATGTGGACCACCCCAGCTTTGGCATGGCGGTCGTCGGCCGCACCCTGGAGGCACAGGGCTTTCGGGTCGGCATCATCGCCCAGCCGGATTGGCTGAGCGCCGACCCCTTCAAGGTGCTGGGCAAGCCGAACCTCTTTTTCGGGGTGACGGCGGGCAATATGGACTCGATGATCAACCGGTACACCGCCGACCGGAAGATCCGCAGCGACGACGCCTACACCCCTGGTGACATTGGCGGCAAGCGGCCCGACCGCGCCGCCCTGGTGTATTCACAACGCTGCCGCGAAGCTTGGAACGACGTCCCGATCATCATGGGCGGCATCGAGGGCAGCCTGCGCCGAATTGCCCATTACGACTACTGGTCGGACAAGGTGCGCCGCTCTATTCTGGTGGACGCCAAGTGCGACCTGCTGCTGTACGGCAATGCCGAGCGGGCCATCATCGAGATCGCCCACCGGCTCGCGGCGCGCGAGCCCGTCTCGCAAATCACCGACGTGCGCGGCACCGCCTTTGTCCGCCGTGAGACGCCTGAGGGTTGGTTCGAGATCGACTCCACCGAGGTGGACCAGCCGGGTCGGGTTGATGAACACATCAATCCCTACCTGACCACCGGCGACCAGGCCAAGGCCCAAGGCCAGTCCTGCGCAAAGGAAGAAGGCGGGGAGGGCGCCGTTGCTGCTGCGGCGGCTGCGAAAAGCAGCAAGGAACAACCGCTCGCCTTCATGCCCAACCACGGCTTGGTCGGCAAGCGCCGCCTGCCTCCGCGTGACCGCACGGTGATCCGGTTGCCTGCCTATGAGCAGGTCAAGTCCGACCCCATTCTTTATGCGCACGCCAGCCGTGTGCTGCACCTCGAGACCAATCCTGGCAATGCCCGGGCGCTGGTGCAGGCCCATGGCGAGCGCGACGTCTGGATCACCCCGCCGCCGATCCCCTTGACCACCGCCGAGATGGACCATGTCTTCGGCCTGCCCTACGCCCGCAGCCCGCACCCGGTCTATGCGGACGAAGACGGCAGCCACGAGGGCGCGACCAAGATCCCGGCTTGGGAGATGATCCGCTTCAGCGTGAACATCATGCGTGGCTGCTTTGGCGGCTGTACCTTCTGCTCGATCACCGAGCACGAGGGCCGCATCATCCAGAGCCGCTCCGAGGACTCGGTCATTCAGGAGATCGAGGACATCCGCGACAAGATTCCCGCCTTCACCGGCGTGATCTCCGACCTGGGTGGGCCCACCGCCAACATGTACCGCATCGGCTGCAAGAGCCCCGAGATCGAGGCCGCCTGCCGCAAGCCCAGTTGTGTCTACCCGGGCATCTGCCCCAACCTCAACACCGACCACAGCGCCCTGATCCGGATGTACCGGCGCGCGCGCAGCCTCAAGGGCGTCAAAAAGATCTTGATTGGCTCTGGTCTGCGTTACGACCTGGCGGTGCAGTCGCCCGAGTACGTGAAGGAACTGGTGCAGCACCACGTGGGCGGCTACCTCAAGATCGCGCCCGAGCACACCGAGCAGGGGCCGCTGTCGAAGATGATGAAGCCGGGCATCGGGAGCTACGACCGCTTCAAGCAGATGTTCGAGAAGTTCTCGGCGGAGGCAGGCAAGAAGCAGTACCTCATTCCCTACTTCATCGCTGCCCACCCGGGCACCACGGACGACGACATGATGAACCTGGCGCTGTGGCTCAAGCGCAATGGCTTTCGCGCTGACCAAGTCCAGACTTTCTATCCCAGCCCCATGGCCACCGCCACCGCGATGTACCACTCGGGCCGCAATACCCTGCGCAAGATCCACCGCGAGGCGAGTGATCAGGACAGCGTGGATGTGGTGCGTGGCGAGCGCCGTCGTCGCCTGCACAAGGCCTTTTTGCGTTACCACGACCCGAACAACTGGCCCTTGCTGCGAGAAGCGCTCAAGGGCATGGGCCGGGCCGACTTGATCGGCAACGGCAAGCATCACCTGATTCCGACCTACCAGCCGATCACGGATGGCAGCTACCAGAGCGCTCGCCGGAAGAACTCGACGGTGGTGGCACCCCGTCCGGGCAAGCTTTTGACCCAGCACACCGGACTGCCTCCGCGCGTCACGGGCGCGGCCAAGTCGGGCAAGCCGGTGTCTGAGTCACGGGTGGGCGGTCGAACCGGCCAGTCCAAAACTGGTAAGGCGCGCTGACATTCAGAGGCGGCTGCGAAGCCGCGATAGCGCCTCGCGGTCGATCCGGTCCTTGTCGCGGTAATCCGTCTTAGTTTTGAGTAGCCCCTCGATATCAAGGGTGCTCACAGTCACGCCTTCAATCTCCAGAGTCCGCACATGGGGCTGCAGCGCTTCATAGGTCTGGCCGTTGGCAGCGAAGAGCAGGTCGATCAATAAATCGTCTGAGATCCGGATGTTTTCTGGGTCGCCTGGCGGGACGGCAAACCATTCAGGGTCCAGGTCCTGGCTCGAATGCAGGAACTCCAGTGCGCGGATCACTCGGCGGCCATTTTCGAGGGAAGAGGGCAGGAGGATGTCGATGTCTTCCGTGGCCCGGACAAAACCGTTGAGGCGGACGGCATGTCCGCCGACCAGGATGTACTGCACGCCTTCGCTCTGGAACCGCGCCAGCAATTGGAGGAGCGCGTCTTGGTCCATCGTTCAGGCCGGCCCGTTGAGCTGACGTGCTGCGGCCAGCGATTGCTGGTCATCCAACGTGTTCAGGAGTGCGTGTGTGCCTCGCACAACACCCCGCGGTCTTGGGGGGCGGGCCCCCGCCAGCATAGCGTCCAACGCAAGTCCACGGCGGTGGGCCAGGACAGGGTCTGGCTCAAACTCGTTGCGATCACGGTTTCCGACGATTCTTGTCATGGGCCAATAGTAATGGGCCGGCTCTCACGCTGCCAGTGAGTGCATGGGAATGTCGCGGCTGGCGGCGATGGCATCGAGTTCGTCGGTGGAGTGTGCAGCGAAAAAGGCGTTCAAGCTCTGCCTGGCCTCAGGCGATATCGGATCCAAATCGGCCCTCAAGTCGGCCGCCTCCATCAGCCTCCGCGCGAAATGCGGCTCCAACGCTGCGACCGCGATGCGGCCGTCCCGGCAGGCATAGACCTGGTAGCCCGCATGGGCGCCGCCAATGATGTCCTGCGGCCGGGTCAGTCCCCAGCGGCGGGGCAGGGCCAGGAAGGCGGCGGCATTGGCAAGGGCCACTTCGAAGTACTGACCGGGTTGGGTCTTGCCCGTGGGAGCTCGAGCCTCTTCCTGGGCGGCGGTAGCCGCCATGGAGCCTTCGTTCCGCCGCGCCACTACCGCCTGCAGCACCGCCTCCGTCGCCATCAGCGCGCCGCCCATGTCGGCAAACAGGGTCGGCGGCAGGTGCAACCCACTGACCAGCCCATGCTCGGCCTGGTAGGTCAGGTCATGCCCGGGAATCTCCGCCGAAGCGCCCCCCGCGCCCACGATGGCGACCTGGCTGAGGTGCGGATGGGCTTGGTTGAGCGCGTCCCAGGACAGGCCTAACTTGGCCAGAGCCGAGGGGCGGAAGGAGGTGATCAGCACATCCGTTTGCGCCAGCGCCACCTGGAGCGCGGCCTGGCCTTCGAGGGTTTTGAGGTCGACTTTGCGCACGGTGACGCCCGCATGCAGCTCCTCGTAGGCCTGGGCGCTGTAGTGCGACATCGGGTCGCCGGCAGGCGGCTCAAACTTCAGGCAGTCGGCGCCCAGGGCCCGGCAACGCATCAGCGCGGCAGGGCCGGGCAGGTTGAGGGCGAGGCTGAGGATGCGGATGCCGGCCAGCGGCTGCGGCGTGGTGGTCATGCGTGGAGGCTACCAAACACCGCAGACCCGCCGTCGTCGGTCCACCCTTCAGAGCGGCAAGCCGACGTAGTTCTCGGCCAGCGAGGTCGACAGTGCCTTCGAGTTGACCAAGTACTCCAGCTCTGCCTCCTGCAGCTTCTGGCCGATGCCCTCGGAATCCGGGAAGCGGTGCATCAGGGTGGTGAGCCACCAGGAGAAGCGCTCGGCCTTCCAGATGCGCTTGAGGCTGCGCTCGGAGTAGGTGTCGATGCCCTGGCTGCTCTTGTCCTGGAAGTACTCGACCAAGGCGGTCGACAGGTACTTCACGTCGGTGGCGGCCAGGTTCAGGCCCTTGGCGCCGGTGGGCGGCACGATGTGACCGGCGTCACCGGCCAGGAACAGGCGGCCAAAGCGCAGCGGCTCGGCAACGAAGCTGCGCAGGGGCGCGATGCTTTTCTCGATGCTCGGACCGGTGACGATGCGCGCGGCGAGCTCTGGGTCGACGCGGCGCTTGAGCTCGTCCCAGAAGCGCTCGTCGCTCCATTCCTCGACTTTGTCGGTCAGCGGCACCTGCACGTAGTAGCGCGAGCGGGTCATGCTGCGCATCGAGCACAGCGAGAAGCCGCGCGGGCTGTTGCCGTAGACGATGGCATGGGGCGAGACCGGTGGCGTTTCCGAAAGCACGCCCAGCCAGCCGAAGGGGTAGACCTTTTCGTACTCCGTGACGCGGTCTTTCACCGTGGCGCGGGCGACGCCGTGGTAGCCGTCGCAGCCGGCGATGAAGTCGCAGTTGAGGGTGTGGGTCTGCCCGCCCTGGGTGTAGGTGATGCGGGGCTTGTCGCCATCGAAATCGTGCAGCTGCACGTTCTCGGCTTCGTAGACGGTGGGCAATCCGGCGGCGGCGCGCGCGTCCATCAGGTCGCGGGTCACCTCGGTCTGGCCGTAGGCGGTGACCACCTTGCCGCCCGTGAGGCCCGTCACGTCGATCGGGTGGCGCTGACCGCCGAAGACCAGCTCGATGCTGTGATGGACGATGCCTTCCGCGTCCAGGCGCTCGCCCACACCGGCTTCGCGCATCAGGTCCACCGTGACCTGCTCCAGGATGCCGGCGCGGATGCGGCCCAGAACATAGTCGCCGGTCTGGCGCTCGAGGATGATGTTGTCGATCCCGGCCTTGTGCAGCAGCTGGCCGAGCAACAGGCCCGAGGGGCCGGCGCCGATGATCGCGACTTGGGTGCGGTGCTGGGTCATGGGGAACTCCTTGTTCAGCAAGGATAGGAGCGCCTGCGGAGGCTCCCCTGCGTGGCGCCGAGCTCTTGCGCGATCATCGTGCGGTTTGTGCGATCATCGCGCAGCGCGGATGAGCGCTAAAACCCAAAAATGAGCAAAACCAGCAGCACCCCAGCCATCGCCCGCCCGGACTTCATCGAAGGCATGGCTCGCGGCATGGCCGTCCTAGAGAGTTTCAGCACCGAGCGTCAGCGCCTGAACGCCACCCTGGCCGCCCAGCGCGCGGGCATCACCCGCGCCGCCGCCCGCAGGCACCTGCTGACCTTGGCGCATCTGGGCTACCTCGAGACCGACGGCAGCCATTTCTGGCTTTCGCCCAAGGTGCTGCGTCTGTCGGGCAGTTACCTGGCCTCGGCCCGCCTGCCCCGTGTGCTCCAACCCACCCTCAACCGCCTTTCCATGCAGATGGGCGAGTCCTTTTCGGCCACGGTGCTTGATGGAGATGAGGTAGTGATCGTCGCCCGCGCCGGTCCGACCCGGGTGCTGGCCTATGGGGTGCACCTGGGCGCAAGGCTGCCAGCTCACGCGACCTCGACCGGCCTCGTCCTCCTGGCCGCACTCTCCGAAGGTGCGCTGGCAGGCTGGCTGGAGGTCCATCGCCTGGCCCGGCTCACCCCGCATACCCTGGTCGACCCCGAGTCCTTGCGGGTGGCCCTGAAGCGGATTCGTGCCGACGACTTCTGCCAGGCAGACCAAACCCATGAGCTGGGCGTGCAGGCGCTGGCAGTCCCGCTCCGCAACCTCAAGGGTGACACTTTGGCCGCCCTCAATGTGGTGGTGGGTGCGGCGCGCAACGGGTCCGAGCGGCTGGCGCGGGAGCTCCTTCCGGCCTTGCAGGAAGCGGCCCGGGAACTGCGGCCCCTGCTGTAAACGGCGACCCCTGGCGCGCGAGCATCCGGACCCCTGGCCCACCGGGCCCCTCTGCCCTGCGCCGCCTTGGACCGCTTTAGCCCGCCCAAGACCGCTTAAGGCCGACAAAGGCCGCCATACGGCGCCCTTTGTCGGCCTGCTTCGGCCTGCCTTGGCCCAGGTGCGGAAGCTGGCATCGTCACCCAACGGCGGCGTCCTCGCAGCAGCGGCGCCAGCCCGGACCGGCGCTCGCCAAGGGCAGGAATATGCAAACAACGACATGTTCGTTGGGATTTGGCTCCACGGCCGGGACAATCCGCGGCGCTCTCCCCAGTGACCTGCCGTGGCCACGCCCCCATGGGCCTGCGTCGCCCCCTGTGACAACCCTGGCCCGCCCGATTTCCCCGGAAAACACCATGAAAAACGCCCTGAAGCTCTTGATCGTCTCCGCGGCCCTGGCCAGCTCCGGCCTGGCCGCTGCCCAGCAGACCCTCCTCAACACGTCCTACGACGTGGCGCGTGAGTTCTACAAGGACATCAACGCCGCCTTCATCCCGGCCTACAAAAGGGCCACCGGCAAGGACCTGAAGATCGACCAAGCCCACGCCGGCTCCTCGGCGCAAGCCCGCGCAGTGGCCGACGGCCTCGATGCCGACGTGGTGACCTTCAACACCAGCACCGACATCGAGTTCCTCGCCGACAAGGGTGTGGTGGCTAAAGACTGGACCAAGCGCTTCCCGAACAACGCGGCGCCCACCACCTCCACCATGCTGTTCCTCACCCGCAACGGCAACCCCAAGGGCATCAAGGACTGGGATGATCTGGTCAAGCCGGGCGTGCAGGTGGTTGTGGTCAACCCTAAAACCGGCGGGAACGGCCGCTACGCCTACCTGGCCGCCTGGGGCTACATCAAGAAAAAGGGCGGCTCCGACGCCCAGGCCGCCGAGTTCGTGGGCAGGCTTTACAAGAACGTTCCGGTGCTGGCCCGCGGCGGCCGCGATGCCACCACCGCCTTCCTCCAGCGCAATATTGGCGACGTGCTGATCACCTTCGAATCCGAAGTGGTGTCGGTGGACCAGGAGTTCGGCGCCAACAAGGTCGACGTGGTGTACCCGTCCATCAGCATCGTGGCCGAAAACCCGGTCGCCATCGTCGAGCGCACGGTGGCCAAGAAGGGAACCGCCGAGGCTGCCAAGGCCTACCTCGACTTCCTTTATTCGGACGCCGGCCAAGAGATTGCAGCCAAGCATTACATCCGTCCGCGCAACCCGGCCGTTCTGAAGAAGTACGCCAGCGCCTTCAAGCCGATTCCTCTCTTCACCGTGCAAGAGCTGTTCGGCTCCCTGGGCGAGGCGCAGAAGGTCCACTTCAACGACGGTGGTCAGTTCGACAAGATCTACACCGTCAAGTAAGCCGATGACTGCTGCCGCTGCGCCAGCAGCAGTGCCGGAGGCAGCGGGAGGCGCTGCCGGCACGCCCCCAGGCTCGCGCACCTTTCGCAAGGTGCTGCCGGGCTTCAACCTGACCCTGGGCTACACCTTGGTGTACCTGGGGCTCATCGTCCTCATCCCGTTTGCTGCGCTCACGCTCAAGTCGCTCACCCTCACCGCCGACCAGTTCTGGGCGGCGATCTCGTCCCCGCGCGTGCTGGCCGCCTACCGCCTGACCTTTGGCGCCTCGCTGATTGCCGCCCTGGTCAATGCAGTGGCCGGCCTGTTGATCGCCTGGGTGTTGGTACGCTACAAGTTCCCCGGCAAGCGCCTATTCGATGCCCTGGTAGACCTGCCGTTTGCCCTGCCCACGGCGGTGGCCGGCATTTCGCTCACCGCGCTGCTGGCTGGTAACGGCTGGGTGGGCCAGTACCTGGAGCCGCTGGGCATTCAGTTGGCCTTCAATCGCAACGGCGTGGTCATTGCGCTCATCTTTATCGGCTTGCCCTTTGTCGTCCGCACCGTGCAGCCTGTGCTGGAAGATACCGAACGCGAGCTGGAAGAGGCGGCCATGTCCCTGGGGGCCACCCGCTGGCAGACCTTTTCCCGGGTCATTTTTCCCGCCATTGCGCCGGCGCTGCTGACTGGCTTTGCCATGGCCTTTGCCCGTGCCATTGGCGAGTACGGGTCGGTGATTTTCATCGCCGGCAATATGCCGATGGTGTCCGAAATCGTGCCGCTCATCATCATCGGCAAGCTCGAGCAATACGACATTGCCGGTGCCACCGCGGTGGCGGTGGTGATGCTGGTGGCCTCGTTTGTCATGCTGCTGGTGATCAACGCCTTGCAGGCCTGGCAGCGCAAGCGATCGGGGGCTTGAAATGAGTGGCACTACGACATCCATCGGCCAGCGCCGAATTGCCACCACCGAGGCGCCCTGGGTGCGCTGGACGCTGATCGGCCTGGCCCTGGCCTGGCTGCTGCTGTTTCTGCTGCTGCCGCTGGCTGCGGTTTTTGCCGAGGCGCTGCGCAAGGGCGTGGGCGCCTACCTGGAGGCGCTCAAGGAGCCCGATGCGTGGGCCGCCATACGCCTGACCCTGATCACCGCCGCGATCACCGTGCCGCTGAACCTGGTGTTCGGCGTGGCGGCCGCCTGGTGTATTGCCAAGTATGAGTTTCGCGGCAAGGCCTTCTTGACCACCCTGATCGATTTGCCGTTTTCGGTGTCGCCGGTGGTCGCCGGCCTGATGTACGTGCTGGTCTTTGGCGCGCAGGGCTGGCTTGGCCCCTGGCTGGACAGTCATGGGATCAAGATCGTGTTCGCGGTGCCGGGCATCGTACTGGCCACCATCTTCGTGACCTTTCCCTTCATCGCCCGGGAGCTGATTCCGCTGATGCAGGCCCAGGGCAACGAGGAGGAGCAGGCCGCCATCGTGCTCGGCGCCAGCGGCTGGCAAACCTTCTGGTACGTGACCCTGCCCAATATCAAGTGGGGCCTGATCTACGGCGTCATCCTGTGCAACGCCCGGGCCATGGGCGAGTTTGGCGCGGTCTCAGTGGTCTCGGGCCATATCCGTGGCCAGACCACGCCCATGCCCCTGCACGTGGAAATTTTGTACAACGAGTACCAGTCGGTCGCTGCCTTTGCGGTGGCGTCCTTGCTGGCGCTGCTGGCCCTGGTCACCCTGGCCATCAAGTCGGTGGCCGAGTGGAAGCACGAGCGGCTGATGAAGGCCGCCGCCGAGATGCCGCCCGAGGCGCCGGCGCCCTTGAAAGTCACGCCATGAGCATTGAAATCCGCAACGTCAGCAAGAACTTCGGCGACTTCCGCGCGCTGCGCGATGTGTCGCTGCACGTCGAGTCGGGCGAACTCGTCGCTCTGCTGGGCCCCTCGGGCTGCGGCAAGACCACGTTGCTGCGCATCATTGCCGGGCTGGAGTCGGCCGACGCCGGCAGCATTTTCTTCAGCGGCGAGGACACCACCGGGGTCCATGTGCGGGACCGGCAGGTGGGCTTTGTTTTCCAGCACTACGCGCTGTTCCGTCACATGACGGTGTTCGAGAACGTGGCCTTCGGGCTGCGGGTGCGGCCGCGCGCCACCCGCCCCTCAGAGGCCCAGATCCAGGCCAAGGTCCACGAGCTTCTGAGCCTGGTGCAGCTGGACTGGCTGGCGGACCGCTACCCCTCCCAGCTCTCGGGCGGGCAGCGCCAGCGCATTGCCCTGGCCCGTGCGCTGGCAGTCGAGCCGCGCGTGCTTCTGCTCGACGAGCCCTTCGGCGCGCTCGACGCCAAGGTACGCAAGGAGCTGCGCCGTTGGCTGCGCCGACTGCACGACGAGCTGCATGTGACCAGCATCTTCGTCACCCACGACCAGGAAGAGGCGCTGGAGGTGGCCGACCGTGTGGTGTTGATGAACCAAGGGGTGATCGAGCAGGTGGGCTCGCCGCAGGAGGTCTGGGACCACCCGGCCAGCCCCTTTGTCTACGGCTTTTTGGGTGACGTGAACCTCTTCCACGGCCGCGCCCACCAGGGCGAGATTCATCTGGAGGGACTGCAGCTGTCATCGCCCGAGCATGCGCAGGCCCAGGACGCCAAGGCCTTTGCCTATGTGCGGCCGCACGACCTCGACGTTGCCCGCTACACACCGGGCGCCGGGCTCGACACGGCGGGCCGTCCGCGTGGCATCGTGGTTCGGCTGGCGCGTGCGATTGTGGTCGGGCCGATTGCCCGGCTTGAGCTGCTGCCGCTGGAGGAGGGCACGGCGAGCGCCCCAGGCGCCGACCCGCTGATCGAGGCGCAAATTCCGGCGCAGCAATTCAAGGCCATGGAACTGGCCGAGGGTGATACGCTCGTCGTGACGCCGCGCCACGCACGGGTGTTTGTCGAAAATTGATGCGCAAAGATTGATTTGCAGACTTTGTGCCCCAAGTTCCAGCGTGGTCCCCTCCTGATGCCACGGGTCAATTTGTCCATCGCACCATGTCTGCCCCGCTCTCCACGCCGACCTCTGCTCCCTTGTCCGTCCGGATCTCCGCGCTGTTCACGGCCTGCCTGAACCATCCGCGCCGCGTGCTGGCTGGTGTTGCCGCCATCTGCCTGGGCCTGCTCGCCTTTGGCCTGTACCTGCAGCATGGGGTGGGCCTCAACCCTTGCCCGATGTGCATCGTCCAGCGCTATTGCCTCATCGGCGTCGCGCTGGCGGCGGCGCTGGGCGCGGTCTGGCGTGGGCGCCTGGGCCTGTTGGTGACCAGCCTGCTGGGTCTGGTTTTGGCGGGATTGGGCGCGTTCACCGCGGCCCGGCAAAGCTGGCTGCAGTGGTACCCGCCTCAGAGCGCCTCCTGCGGGCGCGACTTCTACGGAATGATCGAGAGCTTTCCGCTGCAGCGGGCTATTCCGATGATCTTCCGCGGCAGCGGCGACTGCAGCACCATTGACTGGACCTTTCTGGGCGGCACCATCGCCAACTGGTCGCTCGTGAGTTTCCTGGGCCTGGGCGTAATTCTTCTCGCGCTGCTCGGTCGCGCGGTGGTGCAAGACCGCGGGCTCAGCCCAGCTTCTTGACGAAGACCATGCTTCGACGGTCCCAGTTGTACTTGCGCTTGCGGGCCTCGGGCAGCCAGTCGGCGTCGGCCCGAACGAAGCCGCGCTTGAGGAACCAGTGCATGGTGCGGGTGGTCAGCACGAAGATGCTGTCCAAGCCCATGGCGCGGGCGCGCTGCTCAATGCGCTTGAGGATTTTTTCGCCGTCGCCCTGGCCCTGGCTCTGGGGTGAAACGGTCAGCGCCGCCATTTCGGCTGTGCGCGACTCCGGGTAGGGGTAGAGCGCGGCGCAGGCGAAGATCACGCCGTCGTGCTCGATGATGGAATAGTTGGCAACGTCACGCTCGATCTCGGTTCGACCCCGCTTGACCAGCGTTCCGTCACGCTCAAAGGGCTCGATCAGCGCCAGAATGCCGCCCACATCATCGGGCGTGGCCTCGCGCAGCTCTTCGAGCTTTTCATCGACCACCATGGTGCCGATGCCGTCGTGCACATACACCTCGAGCAACAGCGAACCGTCCACCGCGAAGGGAATGATGTGGCTGCGCTCCACGCCGTCCTTGCAGGCCTTCACGCAATGCTGTAGGTAGAAGGCGATATCGGACGGGTCTTTGGCTTGCGCGGCCTCGGCCAAAATTTTCTCGGCGGTGGCCAGGGGCAGCTCGGTGTCGATCGGGTTGTCTTCGGACTCGGGCTCGCCGGGCCGGATGCGGATGCCCGGCACCTCGGTGATGAACACCAGCTTATCGGCCTGCAGGGCGGTGGCCGCGCTGGTGGCCACGTCTTCCATGGTCAGGTTGAAGGCCTCGCCGGTAGGCGAAAAGCCGAAGGGTGAGAGCAGCACCAGGCTGCCGGCCTCCAGCGTGCGGCTGATGCCGGCCACGTCGACCTTGCGCACTTGCCCGGAGTGCTGGAAGTCCACCCCGTCGACCACGCCCACGGGCATGGCGGTGATGAAGTTGCCAGAAATGACCCGGACGGTCGAACCGGCCATGGGCGTGTTGGGCAGGCCCTGGCTGAAGGCGGCCTCGATCTCGTAGCGCAGCTGGCCGGCGGCCTCTTGGGCGCAGTCGAGGGCGACCTCGTCGGTGATCCGGATGCCATGCGAGTAACGGGCCTCGTGGCCCTTGAGCCGCAACTGCTCGTTGACCTGGGGCCGAAACCCGTGAACCAGCACGATCTTCACGCCCATGCTGAGAATCAGCGCCAGGTCTTGGGCGATGTGCGGCAGCTTGCCCGCGGCAATGGCCTCGCCGGCCAGGCCGATGACGAAGGTCTTGCCCCGGTGCATGTGGATGTACGGAGCCACCGACCGGAACCAGGGCACGAAGGTGAAGTTGAAGACGGCGGACATCGGCGGGAGCAGCGGGGCGGGAGTGGACTCGATGCGAGGTGACGTTTTCCCCAGTGTACGGGAAGGGGTGGTGCCCACCGGGCCAAGCGGTCGCGGGGCCCGATAATCACCGGCTCTAGACTCCGTCCCCCCCGCCGTTTTGTCGCGTCTCCGCATCACCTTCCCCGAATCCCTGCCGGTTTCCGCCCGTCGTGAGGAAATCATGGCCGCCATTGCGGCCCACCAGGTGGTGATCGTCTGTGGCGAAACCGGCTCGGGCAAGACCACCCAACTGCCCAAGATCGCCCTGAGCCTGGGCCGAGGGCGCATCAACGCCCGTCCGGGCGAGCGTGGCCGGATGATCGGGCACACCCAGCCTCGCCGGATTGCGGCCTCCAGCGTGGCCAAGCGCATCGCCGAGGAGCTGGACACCCCTTTGGGCGAGGTGGTGGGCTACAAGATTCGCTTCCAGGATCGGCTCTCGCGCGACGCCTCGGTCAAATTGATGACGGACGGCATCTTGCTGGCCGAAACCCAGACCGACCCGCTGCTGCAGGCCTATGACACGCTGATCATCGATGAGGCGCACGAGCGCAGCCTCAACATCGACTTTTTGCTGGGCTACCTGCGGCAGATCCTGCCGCGCCGGCCGGATTTGAAGATCGTGGTCACCTCGGCCACCATCGACGCGGAACGTTTTGCGCAGCACTTTGCCTCTATCAGGGGCCCGGCGCCTGTGATCTATGTTTCGGGCCGCACCTTTCCGGTGGAACAGCGCTGGCGGCCGTTTGAAGAAACCCGCGAGAGGGGCCTGAACGAAGCGATTTCTGAAGGGGTGGACGAACTCTGGACGGGGCATGCCGGGGGGGACATCCTCGTGTTTTTGCCTGGTGAGCGCGAGATCCGTGAGGCCGCCGACCACCTGCGCGGCCATCTGGCGCACAGCCCCCTGACCCGCGGCGCCGAGGTCATGCCCCTGTTCTCTCGCCTGTCACAAGCGGAGCAGGACCGGATCTTCGAGAGCCACACCGGCCGGCGCATCGTGCTGGCGACCAACGTGGCCGAGACCTCGCTCACCGTTCCCGGCATCCGCTACGTCATCGACGCCGGCACCGCCCGTGTCAAACGCTACAGCTATCGCAGCAAGGTTGAACAACTGCTGGTCGAACCGATCAGCCAGGCTGCAGCCAACCAGCGCGCCGGCCGCTGCGGCCGGGTGGCCGACGGCATCTGCATCCGCCTCTACGACGAGAAAGACTTCGCTGGCCGGCCACGCTTTACCGACCCCGAGATCCTGCGGTCCTCTCTGGCAGGCGTCATCTTGCGCATGAAGTCCCTGGGCCTGGGCTCTGTGGACGATTTCCCCTTTTTGGAGGCGCCGCAGCGCCGCGCCATCACCGACGGCTACCAGCTTCTGGGCGAACTCGGCGCGGTGGACGAGGCTGGTGACCTGACCGAAGTGGGCCGCGAGCTCTCCCGCCTGCCGCTCGACCCTCGGGTGGGCCGCATGATTTTGGAGGGCCGCACCCGCGGCGCGCTGGCCGAAGTGCTGGTGGTGGCCTCGGCCCTGTCGGTGCAAGACGTGCGTGACCGGCCGCTGGAGGCACAAGCCCAGGCCGACCAGCAGCACGCCAAGTTCAACGACGAAAAAAGCGAGTTTTCCGGCTACATCACCCTCTGGAACTGGCTGCATGACGCACGCGGTGGCCAGCACGGTGCGCCCAAGGGCGCCCGGCCTGCTGCGGGCCAACAAGGGCAGCGCCCCCCCGCCACGGCAGCGGCCAGCGGGGACAGCCACAAGCTCTCCAACCGCCAGTACGAGCAGCTGCTGCGGCAGAACTTCATCAATGTGCGCAGGGTGCGCGAGTGGCGCGACATCTACAGCCAGCTGCTCACGGTGGTGACCGAGCACCGCTGGCCGCAGAACGCCCAGCCTGCCAGTTACGAGGCCTTGCACAAGTCCATGCTGGCGGGCCTCTTGGGCAACCTCGGCTGGAAGACGGAGGAGGGCAGCGGCAACAACCCGGCCACCGGCGCGCGGGCGAGTGGTCCCGGTGGTTCGGGCGGCAACAGTGCGAGCAGCGAATACCTGGGGGCGCGCGGCATCAAGTTTCACCGCCATCCCGGCGCGCACCTCAAAAAGCGCCCGGGCCGCTGGATCGTCTGCGCCGAGCTGGTCGAGACCACGCGCCTGTTCGGGCGCGGCATTGCCAACATCGAGCCGCAGTGGGTGGAGGAGGTGGCGGGCCACCTGCTCAAAAAGCAGATGCTCGACCCGCATTGGGAAAAGAAGGCCGCCGAGGTGGTGGCGCTCGAGCGCGCCACCCTCTACGGCCTGGTGATCTACAGCGGCCGGCGGGTCTCTTTCGCGCGGGTGGACCAGGCCGGCGCGCGTGAGATCTTCATCCGCGAGGGCCTGGTCGAGGGCCAGTGGGACACCCCGCTACCCTTTCTGACCGCCAACCGGAAGCTGGTGCGGCAGGTAGAGGAGATGGAGCACAAGTCACGCCGGCAGGACGTGCTGGTGGACGACGAGCTGATCTTCGCCTACTACGACCAGCAGCTTCCGGCGGATGTCTGCAGCGGCTCCACCTTTGAAGGCTGGTACCGCACCGAGTCACGCAAGAACCCGCAGCTTTTGCGCTTGACCCGTGAGGAGCTGATGCGGCATGAGGCCGCTGGCATTACCACCGACTCCTTCCCTAAGACCCTGCGCCTGGGCGGGGTCGACTGCGCCGCCACCTACCTGCACGAGCCTGGCGACAGCC
The DNA here is from genome assembly GCF_029866045.1 of Ramlibacter sp. Lineage (GTDB taxonomy): Bacteria > Pseudomonadota > Gammaproteobacteria > Burkholderiales > Burkholderiaceae_C > Ramlibacter. Next base: position 24,890 of record NZ_JARXAB010000044.1, read on the forward strand.
GTGACGGACTCACCGTGACCGTGCCGCTGTTCGTTTTGAACCAGGTGAGCGAAGACCGCTGCGAGTGGCTGGTGCCGGGCATGCTCAAGGACAAGGTGCAGGCACTACTCAAGAGCCTGCCGCAAAAGCCCCGTTCACGCTTTGTGCCTCTGCCCGAATCGGCGACGCGAATCGCCCAGGCGATGACCGTCCCCGAGGCCTTTGGCCTCGGCTCGCTCACGGATGCCTTGCTCAAGGTCGTGCGCGATGCGACCAGCTTGGACGTCAAGCGCACCGACTTCAAGCTGGACATGGTGCCGGCCCACCTGTTCATGAACCTGCGGGTGGTCGACGAGCATGGCCGCCAGCTTGGCACCGGCCGCAACCTGGGCGCGCTCAAGGCCGAACTGGGCGCGCAGGCGCGTGGTGCTTTTCAGGCGCTGGCGGCGATCAAGACGCGCTTGCCGCAGGCGTCGGCCGCATCTGAAGCAAGTGGTGAAAGCGGCGCCGACGCCGGGGGCCTGGACGCAGACGCTGGCGCAGAGGCGGCCGCACGCTCTGGCGCACCCGGTCGCTCGGGGGGGCCGCAGGGCGGTGGCGGCGCGGTGCCGCCCGGACGCGGGGCGGTGGCGGTGGTCAAGGCGACCAAGGCCGCCTCCGTGCCCGACGCCGCCCAGCGCCACACCGCCTGGACCTTTGGCGCGCTGCCCGAGCTGCTGGAGGTTCGCAAGGGCGGCCTGTCCCTGATCGGGTTTCCGGCCCTGGTAGACCAAGGTGATGCGGTCACGCTGGAGGTCTTTGACGAGCCCGAGCTGGCGGCCGCCAAGCACCGGGCCGGCCTGCGCCGTCTGTTCGCCATTCAGATCAAGGACGCGCTGAAGTACCTGGAGAAGAACATCCCCGACCTGCAGAAGATGGCGGTGGGCTTCATGGCCCTGGGCACGCTGGAGGACCTTCGGGCCCAGATCATTGATGTGGCTCTGGACCGGGCCTTCCTGCAAGCGCCGCTGCCCGGCGATGAGGCCGACTTCAAGCGCCGGGTGGAAGAGGGCCGGGGCCGGCTCACCCTGATCGCCAACGAGGTGGCCCGGCTGGCCGGCGTCATTTTGGCCGACTACGCCACCGCCCTGCGCAAGATCAAGGACACCAAGAACGCGCCGGAGGCCACCCAGGACGCCACGCAGCAGCTGCAAAAACTGGTGGGCAAGCGCTTTTTGCTCGACACCCCTTGGGCATCACTCCAGCACTTCCCGCGTTACCTCAAGGCGGTGACCCTGCGCCTGGACAAGTGGCGCGCCGACCCCGCCCGCGACGCCAGTCGCCTGGCCGAAATGCGGCCGCAAGAGCAACGCTATTGGCGCCTGGTGGCCGAGCGCAAGGGCGTGGCAGATGCGCGGATGCTCGAGTTCCGCTGGCTGCTCGAGGAGTTGCGCGTGAGCTTCTTTGCACAGGAGTTGCGCACACCGCAGCCGGTGAGCCTCAAGCGGCTGGATAAAGCTTGGCAGCAGCTAAATAGTTGAGTCCAGAGCCCATGGAGTCGGGCGCTCATGGGAGCCCGGTCTTGCTCCGTCCGTGGTTGAAGCTGTCAAAATGACCTCGACCAAATGAGCGGAGCTCTCTTGTGCAACGACGCAACCTGCTGGCCTACCTGACCCTTGC
>NZ_JARXAB010000052.1 GCF_029866045.1 Ramlibacter sp.
GAAACGGCAGCCCAATCGATTGGCGCTGGGCGCCGACTGAGCGACGACTGAGCGCTGCCTCGCAGCCGCCGGAAACCTCGTACTTCACCGCGCCGGCCGGCCGCCGGTGCCGTGCTTCACGGCGGCGCGTTGCCCCCATAAAGCCAGGAGATCTCGGACGCTGCCTGCACCACGAGGCGGGTGAACTCCCGCTCGCGCGATTGCATGCGCACCAGGGGGCCTGCGACCGAGAGGCAGTAGTGGCCCTCGTCGTCCAGGCCGCGGATGGGGGCCGACACCGCCGCGACGCCCAGGACCCGCTCGCCATGCGAGACCGCATAGCCCTGCTGGCGGATCTGTTCGAGTTCCGCCCGAACCTGGGCCTCTGTCATTTTGCCCAGCTTGGCCATTTCGGCCCGTATCGGTGACAAGGGCTTGGGATCCCTGGCAAAGGCCACCAGCACCTTGGAGCTTGAGCCCCGTGCGAGCGAGACGCGCTCGCCGGGCTGGCTGACGCTGCGCAGTGGCAGGGCGGTGGCGACGGCATCGATGCAGACGCGCATGCCCTCGTCAGCGGCATAGAGCGAGACGGTCTCGCCCGTGCGCTCGGCCAAGGTGCGCATGAGGGGCCTGGCGATCTCCCGGATGCCCAGGGTGCTGCGCACCATCCCGGCCAGGCGGGTGATGCGAAAAGACAGGCAGTAGCGCTGGTCTTCGAGGCGAATCAGGTAGCCCGATTCCTCCAGGCTCTGCACGAGCCTGAAGGTGGTCGACTTGGGCAGTGCGATGCGGCCGGCAATTTCATGCAGCGAAAGGCAGTTGTCCTCGGCTGTGAAGCTTTCGAGGATGGCCAGGATGCGCTGGACCGACCGCATCATGCGGTTCCCCTGCGTCCGGTTCAGTCCAGATCGCCGCGGGGGTATTCCAGCACCAATGCCTCCAGGCCCTTGGCGCCGGCGCGGATCTCGAAGCCGGTCTCTTCGTTCTCGACGGCGACCATGGACCACTTGGGCAGGTCCTGGCCGTCATGGTGCATGCTGCCCTTGCCCACGAACACGTAGTAGCCGCCCGCGGCGCGCGGGTCCGGGCCCTGGACAGCCATGCCAGCGCCCAGGCGCACAACCTGTGCGCGCATGCCGTCGGCGGGATCTTCCAGAAGCGTCTCCCACTGTGCTTGCTCGCGGTGCTCCATCACCGGGTCTACAGAGAAAATGACCGGATCCGAGGTGACGTTGCGGCGCTTGCTGGGCCGCAGGCGCTCGCGGTAGCCCGGCTTGTCCAGGTAGACCGGCTCCGAGTTGCCGGTGAAGATGCGCAGCGCCACGAAGGACAGCCCGTTGGGGCCGGCCACGATCGGGCCGTAGGCGGTGTGATGGTCCTTGAACTGGATGGTCAGTGCCTTGAGCTCCTGACCCCGGTTGCCGATGGTGCCCGAGCCGTCCACGAACAGCTGGAACATCGACACACCATGGAAGTGCGGCAGGATGCTTTCGCCCGGGTTCAGGTCGGACATCGTGGCCTGCGGGCCGGGCGCGCGGGCGGCCGACGAGCGCGGACCGAAGAACACGGTACCCCAGTGGCGGATGCCGGTACCAGGCGAGATGACATCGGCTCGTTGGGCCAGGGCGTCTGTTGAGCTGCGCGTATGGATCATGTTTGGGTCCTCTTCGGATAGCGGCTGGATGATAGCACGCAGGTTTTGTTGGACAGCACCGGTTTCATTGGTCGAAACTCATGGGCCTGCACGCGGTCTGCTGGGTGGCAGGAGCAGGCGCAGGGCTGGTGCCGCCTCAGGCGCCCGGCCGAGCCGCAATTCCCATCCAATAAAGCATCTCGCCAGGGGGGGTGTCCACCGCCTGGCGCCGTACGAACGCCAGCCGTCCGTCCCCGCCGATGCGGAAGATCGTCAGCGCTGCGGGCACCGGCACAACCTGGCCACCTTCGAGCACCGCATGGGGCTTGATGCTGGCCGTGACCAGGAGCTGGCCCGATGGGTCACAGGCAAAGGTCCGCACATGGATCGACTCGGTGTTCGCATGCTGGACTCGCGTGGGCTCGCCGGTATCAGGATCGATCTGGAAGACGGCGATGTTGTTCTCGCCGCCGCCGAAAACGCGAGCGCCGTTCACTTCCACCGTCTGGTCGGCCCGGTTGGCGAGGTAGACGAATCGCCCCGACGGATGCATATGAATCGGCCCGGCGATCTGCCGGGGCCGCACATGGACGGGGTCGGCCAGCGTCTCCAGCGTCCAAGCCGGCTGTGCCTCGAGCCTGTCTTCGGCGTCAAAGCGGAACATATAGAGCCGGTTCAGGCGCTCATCGGACAGGTACATCCAGCGCCGGGTCGGGTGGAAGACCGCATGACGTGGCCCGAAGCCGTAGCCGCCCTGGGGCGCCACCACTTGGCCTGCACTCAGAACGCCGTCGCGGACGCCAAAGGTGCGCAAGGCGCCCGGGTCCTCGGGCTTGGACTCGGTGGCCTTGTTGCCCCGGTCGACCACCAGCACCGTCCGGCCGGAGGGGAAGACCCGCACCTGATGCGGGTAGGTGCCAAATTCCAGGCCAGGGGCTTGTGCGATCTCGTCGCCCACGCGCCCATCGGCTTCGAGTCCATGGAGGGTCAGCCGGCCATGCCCGAGGTTGTGGGCATTGACCAGAAAGCGGCCGCCTGGATCGGCGCACATATGCACCGCCCGCACCGGCAGCGTGCGAGGCTCGCCATGCGGCTGCAGGCTGCCGTCCGCGGCGACGGTCCAGGCGCAGACATGGTCGGTGGTGGAAGGCACGCGCGGCCCGCCGTCGCTGCTGCTGGTGTAGAACACCGGCAGGGTCGGGTGCGGCCAGGCGTACTGCAGCTTGGCCGGCAGTCGCACCTGGGCGCGCTCGGTCAGCGCGGTGGTCGCCAGGTTCAGGTCGTGGTGCGTCAGCACCGAATCGACGGCGCTGTAGAGGGCCATCGTGGAGCCCGGCGCCCCGTTCAAACCACGGTCCCCGGCGCTGCTCACGGCGCCGATCCTTGCGTGACCGGCGTGAACATGGGCACCGCCGTCCCCCCTTCGGTGGTCTGGAAGGTCACCTGCACCCGTTGGCCGATGCGTACCGCGTCGAGGTCGGTGCCCACGATGTTCGTCATGAGCACCGGCCCCTCGTCAAGCGTCACATAGGCGATGCAATAGGGCGCCCCGGCGCCCCGGCGGGTGACGCTGTAGGTGTAGATGGTGCCGGTGCCGCGCGTGTCCATCCATTCCACTTCGCTGCTCCAGCAAAAGGGGCAGAGCGCGCGCGGGTAGTGGTGGACCTCGCCGCAGGCCTTGCAGCGCTTGACCAGCAAGCGGCCCTGGGCCGCAGCGTCGAAGTAGGGTGCATCGCCCGGATTGAGCGCGGTGTCGAAGAGTTTGCGTTCGGCGGTGAAAGTGGGCATGGCTTACTCCCTCTCGAGGATGACGGTGGCAGACCCGTGGCGGTGGCCAATCAGGCCGCCAATCCCGGTGGCCAGTGCCAGCGAGCAGCCCGGTACCTGCACCCGTGGGTGGGCCTCGCCGCGCAGCTGCCGCACGGCCTCCAGGATCTTGGTCATTCCGCCGCGGTTGGCCGGATGGTTGTTGCACAGGCCGCCGCCGTCGGTGTTGAACGGCAGCTTGCCCACCCCGGAGATCAGGTTGCCGTCGGCGACAAAGCGGCCGCCCTGGCCCTTGGCACAAAAGCCCAGGTCCTCCAGTTGCAGCAGCACGGTGATCGTGAAGCTGTCGTAGATCGAGGCGTACTGGATGTCGGCTGGGGTCACGCCCGCTTCCTCAAAGGCGCGTGGCCCGGTCCAGGCCGCAGCGGTGTAGCTCAGGTCGAGCCGGCCGCCGGCCTGGTGCTTGGTCGATTCACTGCACCCGAGCAAGCGAACGCGCGGCCGATTGAGCGTGTGCGCAATTTCCGGCCGGGCGATGATGATGGCGCCCCCGCCGTCGGTGACGACGCAGGAGTCCAGGCGGTGCAGCGGGTCCGAGATCATGGGCGAGGCCAGCACGTCCTCGACCGTCACCACGTCCCTGAGCAGGGCGTGCGGATTGTGCTGGGCATGGTGCGACGCGGCCACCTTCACCCAGGCGAGTTGCTCCGAGGTGGTGCCAAATTCATGCATGTGCCGCATCGCGGCCATGGCATACAGGTTGACCGTCACCGGGTTGTAGGGCATTTCAAAGGGCGCGTCCGGCAGGTTGACTCCCCGTACCCGCACCTGCGTGCCTGACATGCCCTCCGAGCTGGGGCGACCAGCGAGGGTGACCAGGGCCACGTTGCACTTGCCCGCGGCAATCGCCTCGGCCGCATGGGCCACGTGAATCAGATAGGAGCAGCCGCCCATGTCGGTTGAATCCACATGGCGCAGGCGATTGAGGTTGAGGTAATTGGCCAGGGACCAGGCGTTAGCGCCGGGTGCGTCGCCGGCGCAGAAAAATCCGTCAATGTCGTCCCGGGACAGCCCGGCGTCTTCAATCGCGCCTTTGGCGACCTCCGCATGCAACTGCGCCACCGAATGGTCTGGCGCCTTGCGCAGCGGGTGCTCGTATGCGCCCACGATGTAGGCCTTGCCCTTGATGCTCACGGGTGCGTCCCTCCTGTCGATTGACAAAGGCGGTTCCGGTAGTCGAAACCTATATTGAACAACAGAACTCATGATAGCATCCGCCCGAATTGCGGCTGCCCCTGTGCGGCCGGGCTGCCGCCCTGCTGGCGGCCCCAATGGGGACAACATGGATCAGAGAGAGTTTGCTCGCTACGAGGTGGTGGACGGTGTCGCCGTCATCACCCTCGACAACCCGCCGGTCAACGCCCTGGCGCCTGGCATGCGCGAGGGTCTTATGGCCGGTGTCGAGCGGGCCGCTGCAGACGCCGCGGTCACCGCTATCGTGGTCATGGGCGCTGGCGCCCATTTCGTTGCCGGTGCCGATGTTCGCCAATTTGGCAAGGTCCGCCCTGTCTCCACCCGTGCCAGCGCCGCGGCGCTGGAAGCCTGCGCCAAGCCCGTTACCGCCGCCATCGACGGTTACGCGCTCGGCGGCGGTCTGGAGCACGCCCTGGCTTGCCACTACCGCATCGCCACCGCGCGCGCGCGCCTGGGCGTGCCCGAAATCAAGCTGGGTCTGATTCCTGGGGGCGGCGGCACACAGCGCCTGCCTCGTCTGGTGGGCCCCGAGCTGGCGCTCGACCTGATCCTCTCCGGCCGGCAGCTGACGGCCGCCCAGGGGCTTGCGCTCGGCCTGGTTGACACCGTGGTCGACGCGGACGGGTACGAGGCACTGCGCGCCCAGGCCATTGCCTATGCCGGGCAGGTGGCCGCGGTCCGCCCACTGCCCCGGGTGGGTGAACGCACCGACCGCATCGCGGCAGCGACCTCTGACCCCGCATTTCCCGCATCCCTGCGCAAAGCCGCGCCGGCCAAGTCGCTCAAGCTGTTGGCCGGTCGCCATGCACTGGCCTGCGTCGAGGCCGCGGCCACGGCCACCCTGGACGAGGGCATCGCGCTCGAGCAAGCCCTGTTCAACGAGTTGGAAAACTCCGACGAATCGCGTGCCCTGCGCTATGCCTTTTCTGCCGAGCGCGAAGCCGCTAAACTGCCCGGCGCGCCGGTGGATGCGCGGCCTGATCCGGTGCGCTCGGCCGCCGTCATCGGGGCGGGCACCATGGGCAGTGGCATTGCGATCGCCTTTGCCGACTCAGGGGTGCCGGTGCGCGTGCTGGAGTCCAGCGCCGAAGCCCTGGAGCGGGGCCTGCAGCGAATTCGGGACACCTATGCCACCCGGGTCAAGCGCGGAAGTTTGTCTCAGCCTGCCATGGACGAATGCCTGGGGCGCATCCGCGGGGTGATGCAGTACGAGGACATTGCCGACTGCGACGCGGTGATCGAGGCCGTGTTCGAGCGCGTCGACATCAAGCAGGAGGTCTTTGCGCGGCTGGACCAGGTGATGAAGCCGGGCGCGCTGCTTCTGACCAACTCCTCGGCCATCGACATCGACGTGATGGCCGCCGCCACCGGGCGCCCAGGTGACGTGGCGGGCGCGCACTTTTTCGCGCCGGCCAACGTGATGAAACTGTGCGAGGTGGTGCGCGGTCCCCGCACCTCCATGGACACGCTGATGCGCACCATGAAGATGGGGCGGGACATGGGCAAGACCTGCGCGGTGGCCGGTTCCTGCGACGGCTTCGTGGCCAACCGCAGCCGCACGCCGATGATGACCGAGCTGATGTTGATGCTCGAAGAAGGCGCGCGGCCCGAGCAGATAGACCGGGTGATGGTGGCCTTCGGCTACCCGATGGGTCCTTTCGCGGTGAACGATATCTCCGGTCTGGATGTGAGCTACGAGGGCCGCAAGCGCCGTGCCGCGGCCAACCCGGACTACCGCAAGCTGCACGTCCCCGATCGCCTCGTCGATATGGGCCGTAAGGGACAGAAGACGGGCGCCGGCTGGTACCGCTATGAGCGCGGCGACCGAACGCCCCACGTCGACCCGGCGGTCGAAGACATCATTGGCACGGTCGCCCGCGAACTGGGGATCACCCAGCGTAGCTTCAGCGACGAGGAAATCCTGCAGCGGCAGCTGTTCGCCTCGGTCAACGAGGCCTGCCGCATCCTGGAAGAAGGCAAGGCCTATCGCGGCAGCGACGTCGACGCGATGTGGTTGCACGGATTCGGCTTTCCTCGCCACCGGGGCGGACTCATGTTCTGGGCCGACAGCGTGGGCGCGGCGACCATTTATCGGCAGGTGAGCCAGTGGCACGAGGCCTATGGGCCACGCTGGAAGCCCAGCGCCTTGCTGGCGAAGGTGGCCGCAGAAGGTGGCCAGCTGCGTGAGTTGCGCGGTCAGGCCGAACCTGCATGACCCCTCTCGCAACACGGCACCTGAAGGAGGAGCAATGAACGACAGCGAGAACGCAGCAGCGTCCGCAGGAGACCCGGGGCCATTCAAGGCCTGGCTTTGCGTGCTGTGCGGCTTTGTCTACGATGAGGCCGAGGGAATGCCAGATCATGGCATTGCCCCCGGGACCCGCTGGGCCGATGTGCCGGCGGACTGGATCTGCCCCGATTGCTCGTGCGGCAAAGTAGATTTTGAAATGGTGGAGGTTTAACCATGACTCTGAGCCTAGGTCGACGTGAATTCATTGTTTCGGCAGCGGCCTGCGCTGCGCCCTCGGTGTGGGCGCAAGCGAGCGCGGCCAATTACCCCGCGCAGCCGGTGCGCATGATCGTTCCCTTCCCGCCGGGCGGGGGGTCTGACACCCAGGCCCGGCTGATCGGGGAGCGCCTCGCTGCTGTGTGGAAGCAGCCGGTCAACATCGAGAATATCTCGGGCGCGGGTGGCGCGGTGGCGGCCAGTGCCGTCACCCGGGCCAAGCCGGACGGCTACACCATCTTCTTTGCCACCCACCCGATCCTGGCCATCAGCCAGTTCATGACGAAGAAGCTGCCCTACGACCCGGAGCGGGACTTCATCCCGCTGATCAAACTGGCAGACTTTCCCCTCGTGCTGCTGGTGCCGGAGAACAGCCCCTATCGGACCTTGGCCGACCTGGTGGCGGCCGCCAAGGCCAAGCCCGGCACGCTCAATTTCGGGTCAGGCGGCATCGGAACCACCCAGCACCTTGCGGGCGAGCTGCTCGAAGACCGCGCCGGCCTCGACCTCACCCATGTGCCTTTCCGTGGCAACGCGCAAACCACCACTGCGCTGATCGCCAACGAAATCCAGATGTACTTCGACAGCGTTCCCCAGGCGCGGTCGCTGGCCAGAGGCGGGCGGGTGCGGGGCCTGGCCGTGACGGCAGCCAAGCGCCTTCCCAGCTGGCCCGAGTTGCCCACCGTGGCCGAATCGCTGCCTGGTTTCGAGGTGAGCCTGGCCTATGGCCTGCTCGCGCCGGCGGGTACGCCCGCGCCCCTGGTCGCTGCCATCAACGACGCCGCCAACCGCGCGCTGCGTGACCCGGGCTACGCCGGACGCCTGGCCAGCGAGGGCGCCGCGATCGAGGGCGGCAGGCCGCAGGACTTCACCGACTTCCTGAGCCGCGAACGCACCAAGTGGGGCCCCCTCATCAAGCGGCTGGACATCCAAGCCGATTGAGAAACGGGTTCCCGTGGGCGAAGGCTCGCGGGGTGCCCGGCACTCGAATTTCTTCCGGAGCACGCCGTGACTTCTCCCTTGTTCATCAAGAAGGTTCTGGCCCTGTGCCTTTGCGCGGCGAGCCTCGCCTTGGGGGGGCTGGCGCAGGCCCAGGCCCAGCCATTCCCCAATCGCCCGATCAAGGTCATCCTGGGCTATGCCCCCGGCGGTAGCACCGATGCCTTCGGCCGCTACTACGTGCAAAAGCTCTCCGAGGTGCTCAATACCCCGGTGGTGATCGACTTCAAGCCAGGCGCCGGCCAGGTCCTGGCGATCAAGACCGTGCAGGCGGCGCCGGCCGACGGCTACACCCTGTGGCTAGGGGCCGGCAGCGCCTTCTCCCAGGGCCCCGGCATCCGCAACGACCTGCCCTACGACCCTCTCAAGGACATGGTCCTGATCGGAATGGCCGCCACGTCGCCAGGCGTGATCGTGGTCAGCGCCAACCTGCCAGTGAACAACATCCGTGAATTGATCGCCCATTCGAAGGCCAACCCGGGCAAGCTCAATTACGGCTCTTCGGGCGTGGGCTCTGCCAGCCACCTCCAGAGTGCGTACCTGGTCACGCTGACCGAAATGAATATTGAGCACATCCCCTTCAAGGCGGATACAGAAATCATCAACGGTATGTCCACCGGCTCGGTCCATATGGGCATGGCGACGGTGCAAGCGGGGCTGTCGGCGGTGGCCTCCGGCAGGGCCAAGGCCATCGCCGTGACGGGATCACGGCGCCTGCAGAGCCTGCCGAACGTACCGAGCCTGAGCGAGACGGGTCAAAAGGAACTCGATGGCGTCGACCCCTACACCTACTACGGCCTGGCGGCCCCGGTGGGGACGCCGCCCGCGGTGATCGCCCGACTGAGCGAGGCCCTGCAGAAGGTCAACGCCAACCCGGAGGTCATCGCCCATGTACGGGACAAGCTCTATGCCGAACCCGCCAAGGGCGACGCGGAGTCGTTCCGCCAGTTCATCGTGAAGGACACCGCCAAGTGGAAGGCCTTCGCCAAGCATGTGAAGCTGGGCGAGTAAGCCGCACGCGGGCTTGGCCCCCTGCGGCCAGCGAGCCCCGGCGCAGGGCCAGGCGGAGACTCAACGCCCCTTGAACACCGGCTTGCGCTTTTCCTTGAAGGCCTTGATGGCCTCCTTGTAGTCCTCGGTGGACTGCACCACGGCCATATGGGCCGAGACGGACTCCAGGCTGGTGCGAAGGTCGGTGTGCTGGGCCTGGTAGGTCAGCTTCTTGATGTCACGCAACTGCACCGGCGGACCATCGGCAATGCGCTGAGCCAGGGCGAGGGTGCGCGTCATGAGTTCGGCGTCGGGATAAACATGGTTCACCATGCCCAGACGCAGGGCTTCTTCGGCATCGACGAAATCGCCGGTCCACAAAAGCTCGAGGGCCTTGGGCATGCCCACGATCCTTGGCAGGAAATAGCAGCCACCATTGCCTGGTAGCAGGCCCACCCGGATGTAGCCCTCGGAAAAACGCGCAGAAGCGCCAGCGACCCGGAAGTCGCACATCAGGGCCATGTCCATGCCCGCGCCCACCGCTGCGCCGTTGACCGCGGCGATGAGCGGCTTCTCGAAGAGTTCCACCGCCCGGGCCACCCGCTGCGAGACCTTGGCGAGGCGCTCCTTGCGCTCGAGCGGTGTCGGGTCACGCGCTTCCTGCTCCTTGGACCGCCGGCCCAGGTCACCCCCCGAGCAAAAGGCGTCGCCTGCACCGGTGATGACAAAGCAGCCCACGGCCGGATCTTCGTCGGCCTCGCGCAGCGCGGCGCTCAGAAGATCGAGCATCTCCTCACTTTGTGCGTTTTTCTTGTCGGGCCGGTTCAGCCGTGCCACGCGGACACGGCCGATGGTTTCCAGTTCAAGGTCTGCCAACGTGTTCTCCTCGGCGTTCTCGATGAATCAGGTAAATGCGTAAGGGGGTTTGCGATCCAGGGCTCACGCGGGCGAGGCCTGCTGCGCGGAATGGGCCCGGTGGCGCGCGTGCTCCTGGCGTGCCTCGGCCAGAGCGGCCTTGACGCGGCGGTTGATCCAGCGCTTGTTGTCGGCAAAGACCGTGGGCTTTTTGCTTCCCAGCAGGGTGGCCAGGGCGGTGGCGGCGCTCACCAGCTCGGCCCGTGGTGCGACGGCCCGCACCAGGCCGATGTGCCGGGCTTCAGGCGCCGGCATGCGGCGGCCGCTCTGGACCAGGTCGCGCGCGTGGGCCAGGCCACAGACCGCCTCCACAATGCTGGCGCCGGAGAAGGTGGCAATGCCGATGTCGATCTCGGCCAGCGCCACTTCGGCCGTGTCCACCGCCACGCAGGCATCGGCCAGCAGGGCGATCATCGCGCCCCCGCCACTGGCCATGCCGTTCAATACCACCAGCACCGGCTTGGGGGTGTCCAGCACTGCGTCCTGAAGGGCGGCGAGCGCATGCGAGCGGCGCTCGCGCTGGCGCGCCATGTCGCCATCGGCCGGCTGCTCCCGCACGTCGACGCCGGCGCAGAACACGCGCTCGCCGGCGCCGGTCAGAAGGATCGCCTGCACCGTGGGGTCGGTGCCTGCCTGCACGATGTGCGTGGTGAGGCCTTCCACCATGGCCACCGTCATCGCGTTGGCCTTGTCGGCGCGGTTGAGGGTGAGCCACATCAGGCCGCCGTCTCGGTGTGACAGGACCAGGTTGTCCGGGCTTGTTGTCATAGGGGCACCACCAGAGCGTCTGCGGCCACCACGCCATCGGGCAGGGCGAACAGGGGGTTGATGTCGACCTCGCGCACCTGGTCACGGTGTGCCCAGGCGAAGCGGGAGAGGGCGGCCAGGGCCGAAGCGATGGCGCCGACGTCGCAAGCGGGCGCGCCACGCACGCCGTCCAAAATGGGACGACAGCGTAGTTCACCCAGCATGTCGAATGCGGTGGCCTCATCAAACGGCGCAATGCGCGAGGCGGTGTCCTTGAGGACCTCGGCGTAGATCCCGCCGGCACCTACCACCACCACGGGGCCGAAGACCTCGTCGTTGACCACGCCGGCAATCAGCTCGAAGCCGCCACGGACCATCTCCGACACCAGGGCGCCTTCAATGCGCGCCTGCGGGACATGTCGCCTAGCGTTAGCCAGAACCTCGGCAATGGCTTCATCAAGCGCCGCCTGGCTGGCGATGCCCAGGCGCACGCCGCCGACCTCGGTCTTGTGCGGGATGTCGGGCGAGACCACTTTGACCACCAGGGGCAGGCGCAGGCCTTCAATCGAAAGCGTGCCGGGGCCGGGCACCATCACGTCGCGGCTGACCGGAATGCCGGCAGCGGCCAGCACCGCTTTCGACTCGGTTTCGGACAGGGGCTTGCCGGCCTGTACCGTGGGAGCGGCTCCAGCCACGTTCGACTCGGCAGCGGCAGGCGCTGCCAGCAGGCGTTCGCGTATGCGGTGATAGTCGGCCAGCGTGGCCACGGCCCGCGCTGCGCGCGAGGGCGAACGCAGCACGGGCACGGCGCCCTTGGCGAATTCGGCCAGTGCCTGCGCGTTCTCGGCGACCGGCGTCGACGAAAACACCACGATGGGCTTGGCGCTCTCCTGCGCCACCCGGACCAGCACCTGCGCGGCGGCCAGGCTGCCGGCCTGGCCGGTAGTGGCCAGGTTCACGCACAGCGCGTGTACACCCGGGTCGGCCAGGGCGGCCCGTACGGCGGTTTCGAGCTTGGTCTGGTTAGCGGCAGAAAAGTAGCCGGCGGTCAGGTCGATCGGGTTGTGTACCGCGCCGATATTCGGCACCACGCCGGCCAGGGCCTGCTGGGTTTGCGCAGACAGCTCGCACAGTTGCAGGCCGCGTCGCTCCCCTGCATCTGCGAACACGATGGCCGACCCGCCGGAGACGCCCATCACCGCCACGCCGTTGCCTGTGGGGTAGCGTCGGCCTTCGAAGGCCAGCAGGTAGTCGACCGCTTCGTGCAGCTCCTGGATTTCGACGATGCCGGTCTGCCGGAACAGCGCCCGGTAAAAGTCGTAGGTGCCGGTCATGCTGGCCGTGTGCGACTCGGCGGCTTTGGCCCCCTGTTCGGTGACGCCGCCCTTCCACAGCAGCACGGGCTTGCCGGCGGCCAGGGCGCGCCGGCCCACATCGAGCAGGGCGCGGCCGTCACTCGTGCCCTCGATATAGACAACGATGCTGCGCGTCTCCTCGTCGTCGATCAAGGCGTCGATCAACTGGATGGTGTCGATGTCGGTTTCGTTGCCGGTCGCGATGACATGGCGAAAGCCAATACCCGCCTCGGCGCAGGCCAGTGCGATGCTGTAGCCAAAGCCGCCGCTTTGCGTGACCAGCGAAACCGAGCCACGTTGGAGCTTGGGCGGCCGGGTGATGCTGCCGAAGGCGGCGTAGACCCCGGCATGGATGTTGGCAAAGCCCAGGCAGTTGGGGCCCAGAAGGCGAATGCCTGCAGTCTGGGCGATCTCCAGCAGACGCCGCTCGCGCTCAATGCCCTCAGGCCCGCTTTCCCGAAACCCGCCGCTCAAAATGACGGCATAGCCGACCTTCTTGCGCGCGCAGCTTTCGAGCACCGCCAGCACGCCGCCCGCCGGCACCCCGATGACCACCAGGTCGACCGCCTCTGGGATGGCGTCTATAGAGGCGAAGCAGGGCAGTCCGTCAAAGGCTTCGTATTTGGGGTTGACGGGAAAGAGGCGTCCCTGAAAACCGTTTTTGACCAGGGCCCGCAGGGCCTGTGTGCCCGGACGGGCGCTGTCGTCGGAAACGCCGACCACCGCGATCGCGCGTGGCTCGAACAGATGCTCGAATGTCTTCATGCCTGATGGATGGGAGCCGCCCGTCTGGGGCCGGCGTGACGGAAGAAGCGCCGGCTCGCCTTCGCGCGCAGGCCTGGGGTGGGCCGCAGGCGCCTCTCGCATGCGGCGACGCAAGAACTCTAGTTCAATCAGGCCCCTGGGTCAATTTTTCGGAATTGATTCCGACCAGTGGAATCGACGATTGGGCGCTTCACTAGACCGGCGTCTGCGCGCCATAGAGCCGTGAGATGCTCGCGGCGGCCTTGACCACCAGCTTGGCGTAGTCTTTCTCGTGCGACTGCATGCGCACACTCGGGCCGTTGACCGACAAGCAGTAGTGCACCTGCTCGCTCACGTCCTTGATGGGTGCCGACACCGCCGAGACGCCGAGCAGGCGCTCGCCGTGAGACACCGCAAAGCCCGCGTCGCGTACGCGGTTCAGCTCGGTGGCGAGTTCGGCCTTCGGGCGCTTGGTGCTGCGCGCCAGGGCTGTCAGCAGGGGCGACAGCTCGCCCGGCGCCATGTGGGCCAGCAATACCTTGGCGGCGGAGCCCGCTCCCAACGGGATCTGTTCGCCGGGCTGGACCACGCTGCGCAGGGGCGAGATACCGTTGATCACATCGATGCAGACCCGGTTGCGGCCGCTGATCGTGTGCAGGGACACGGTTTCCTTGGTGGTGTGGGAGAGTTCTGCCATCACCGGGCGGGCGATTTCCCGGATGCCCAGCGTGCTCTTGACCAGCCCGGCCAAGCGGGTGAAGCGAAACGACAGGCAGTACTGCTGGTTCTCGAGCCGTACCAGGTAGCCCGCTTGCTCGAGGCTCTGCACGATCCGAAAGGCTGTCGACTTGGGCAGCTCGATGCGGTCGGCGATTTCCTGCAGCGTCAGGCTGTCTGCCTCGGGTGTGAAGCTCTCAAAGATGGCGAGAATTCGCTGGACGGCGCGCATCATGACGGGGGGTCCTTTTCGGAGGGTCGCCGATGGTACTCCAGCCCCCTGGCGCCTCGCGCCCAAAAAGGGGAGAGGGCGAGCAAGCGAGAGGGCGCGCCAGCGCCAGCGGGTGTCAAGCCGGTACGAGCTGGCGGGCGAGCTCGTTGGCCGCGCGCAGCGCGAACACGGTGGACCGCGTCAGGCCGCCCACATAGGCCACCTGCCCATCCCCCTTGCCCCCTTCGATGCCGCCCGCGGCGCAGCCAGCCGAGTACAGGCCCGGGATCGGCTGGTCTTGTGCATCAAGCACATGGCCGTCGGCGTTGATGACCAGGCCACCCATGGTGTAAGTGATGCCGGCACACAGCTTGACCGCGTGGTAAGGGCCGCCCTGGATCTGCATGGCCTTGTAGTTGCCGGTGCTGCGGTGGGGCGTGAGTGCGGCCTCCTGCCCCGAAGCGACCGCGGCATTGAAGGCCTGCACGGTTTCTGCTAGCGCGTCGGCCGGCACACCAATTTGCGCCGCCAGGCTTGGCAGATCTGGGGCAGACAGCAGCGTGCCGCCGTTGGAGAGCAGGGTGGGGTTGGCCGGGATCAGGTATTCGCGGCCGGGGCCGTTCCAGATCGCCGCGTCGAAGATGACGGTGGCGCCCAGTGGATCGGCCTGGCGCGCGATGCGGTTGGCCATGGTCACGCCGCCGAGTCCCTCGTCCATGAAGCGACGGCCTGTGCCGTCGACGACCACGCCCGCTGCGCAGACGAAGTCGATCATCGGGAAGGGCCACAGGTCCGGGTTGTGCATCGCATCCTGGGACATCACGTGGCCGTAAAAGCGGTCCATGCCCACCACCTGCGCGCCCACCGCCCGGGCCATGCGGATGCCGTCGCCGGTGCCGGTGCCGGCATTGCGTTGCAACATCTTCTCCGGGGCGGGGCTGATGAACTCGCGCATGAGTGCCGGGTCGGAATGAAAGCCGCCGTCGCACACCACCACCGCCCGCGCGCTGATCTCGACCGGGCCGCTGGCCTGCTCGGCGTGCAGGCCGACGCAGGCGCCACCTTCCATCACCAACTGGCGCGCACGCGTGCCACGCACAATGCCACCGCCGGCCTTGATGAGGGCCGCTTCCAGCGTGCGAAGCAGCACGTCGCCGCCGCGGCCTTCCCAGTAGCGGCGGCCGTGGGTGGCAATCGGCGGCGCTAGCGTGTGCCGGCGGTAGGTTTCGTGGCCGACCTTGATGAAGCGAACGCCCTTCTCACGCAGCCACTTGGTCGCGCCGCCGATGTCATTGACCAGCGCATCGACCAGGTCCTCGCGCGCAGCGCCCTTGGTGCGGGACACCACCGCGTTGCGAATGATTTCGGGGTCTTCCGCCACGTCGCGGTGGGCCACGTGAAAGGCGCCGCCCGCGACGCGGGTGTTGCACGGGTAGCGGTCCTCGGCGCCTTTTTCCAGCACCAGGGAGCGCACGCCCTGATCGGCCAGGCGCAGGGCGGTTACCAGACCGGAAATGCCTGCGCCGATGATGGCGACGTCGGTCTCAAGCCGTTGCATGTCAACTTCCTCTTGGATGGTTAGGGGTGAAATCAGCGGGCCTCGGCGGCGGCCAAGGCGGTGAGGGCTTGCGGCGCCAGGTCCGAGGGCAGGGCGTGCAGCGTCTGCAGCAGGGCGCGGGCGCGGGCCTCACCCAGCACATCGACTGTGAGCTCCAGGAACTTGGCATCGTGGGCGGCCTCGTCCATGGGGTTGTCGGGTGTGCCCAGGGAGTTCTCGACAAAGGTGGTTTCCTGCCTACCGTCTTTGAAGGTCACTGTGGCCTCGGTCACGAACTTCCCAGGGTAGCGCTTGTCGTACTCGGTCGCCTCGACCAGTTGCACCTTGCGCGCAGTGGCCAAGACGAGGTCCATATCCAGCGTGCCCTCAAGATAGCGTAGGTGGGCGCCATAGCCATTGCCGTAGCCCAGCAGCGCAAACGCCGCCTGCGCCGGGAGACTGAACTGCACTTGTTCGATATTGCCCGGGGTGTAGGTGTTGGTGTTGACCAGCCCCACCATGGTGTTGCTCAAACGCGGGATGCGCAGCGAGACCGATTCGATGTCGGCCAGGCGCCCCGCATACGCAGTGAGGATGTCGATGGCGGCGTGGTTAGCCCCGCAGCAGCAATACCGCTTGAAGCCGCCGCGCCGAATTTCGTAGGCGCTGTCAAAGCCGAAGCGCGCCGCGGCATCAGCGGCCGGTTCGCGCTGCAAAAAGGCCTTGTAGAAGCCTTTGACCCCGCTCAAAAATGCGCGCGGTCCGGTGATGCCGGCGCGGGCCAGGTCGGCCGCCATCATCCCGCCGCGCACCCCGATGCCCGGGTGCACCCGTTTGACCGAACCGCCGGTGGACGCGTACTCGGCTGCGCCCGAGGCATGACTCAGGGCAATGGCCAGTGCGTGCAGGGTGGTTTCAGCGTCGAACTTGCGAAGCTTGGCGCAGACCGCGGCGGCGCCGAAGCTGGCCAGTGCGCTGGCCGGGTGAAAGCCGCGCTGCATCAGGTCGGGCGCGGCCAGCACGCCGATGCGCGCATACACCTCGTACCCCATGAGGATGGCGGTGATCACCTCGTCGAGCGAGGCACCCACTTCCTCGCCGACGGCAAACGCCGTGGCCACCGCGCAGCTGCCCGGGTGGCTGTTGCTCGGGCGATGGCCTTCGTCGTACTCGAAGCCGTGGGCATAGGTGGCGTTGATGAAGGCCGCGTCTGCCGCACTGACCTGTTGCAGGCTGCTGATGATGCGGCTGCGTCCCTGAATGTGCTGCGCGTCGATCAGGGCGCGGACCTGCTTCGACCAGGGCAGGCGGGTATTGCCCACCTGAGAGCTGAACTGGTCGCGCAGCACCCGGCTGACCATGACCCGCAGTTCGGGCGTCACATGCTCGGGGCTAAATCCCAGAATGAAGCGGACGACCGCAGTTTCAAGCGGCGGGCAGTTGACCGGCTCGGTCGTTTGAGCTGTCATGGTGTGCTTACTCCGGCTTGATGTTGGCCGCCCGGATCACCTCGCCCCAGTACTTGAAGTCCCGGGCGACGAAGGTGGTCATTTCGGTGTGGCTCATGTCAATCGGCCCGGCCGCCGAACCCCGAAGCGCCAGTGGCATTGCCAAGGCCTGACGGCGGTTCAGATGTGCGGGTTTCATGCGTGTCTCCATCGTTTTTTTGGCGAATGCCCGTTGGCGAGGCGCTGCGGCGTGTGCCCAGCCCATCGCGACTGCATGCTACAGGCATCTCTCATTTTCAGCACTCATTCCATTGGTCGGAATCCTGGCTCGGTCGCCGGACGATGCGCCACCCGGTTCCGAGCAATGAAACGAATGCCGATGAATGGTTGCCGATGCTACACTTTCCCTCGAATCGAAAGAAGGAGAACGCCGTGGAAGACGGATCGCAGCCCACCTATCGCACCCTGCACATGCTGGTCAAACATGGCGACAGGGGCGTTCTTGTCCTGACCGTGGGCGTGCTCCTTCTGGGCCTGCTGGCTGTGTTCATGACAGGCGCCCTGTGGGCGGCGCCCCTGGTCCTGGTCGGCACCGGGCTGCTCTATGTGGTGGCCCGCAGTTACGTGGAACTGGTGCGGGTCATCGTGGACATGCTCCTGCCCAAATAAGCCACCTGAACCCATCTCCGACTGTTCATCACCGAGACATCCCATGCCTACCTCTGCATCCTTGCTGATCGGCGGCGACTGCGGTCCCGCCCACGGTCCCAAGCACGGCTTTCCGATCGAGGGCTACACCCAGGGCGTCCTGGGCGCGTTGCAATCGGTCGACATGCGCTTCGTCAACTGCATGCGCACCTACTCGGACCGCAAGGTCGAGAGCGCGCTAGCCCCGCAAGTGGGACAGCCGGTCGAGATGGCGCAGATTTATACCGACGGCGGTTTCGACGCTGTCACCATGGCCAACAACCACAGCTTTGATGCCGGTGTCGAGGCCATGCTGGACACCCGTGAGTTGTTCGCCTCCAGAGGCATTCAAGTCACTGGCGCCGGCCGCGACCTGGCCGAGGCGCGCAAGGCGGCCATCATCGAGAAAAACGGTGTGCGAGTGGCCTACGTCGGCTGGACCGCCGTGGCGACGGCTGGCACCGAGGCGGGCCCGGGCAAGCCTGGTGTGGCCTCGATCCGCGTCAAGACCGCTTACGAGACGCGCGGTCCGCACCAGCCGGTGCGGGTGCGCACCGAACCTGACCCGAAAGACCTGGCCCTGCTGCTCGAGGACATCCGCGCCCTGCGGCAGGAGGCGGACGTCGTCATCCTGGCCTTCCACGCCGGCATCATCCGCATCCCGCGTGTGATCTGCGACTACCAGGTCACTGTGGCCCACCAGGCGATCGAGGCCGGCGCTGACATGGTGGTCGGCCACGCACCGCACCTGCCCAAGGCCATCGAGATGTACCGTGGCAAGCCGATCTTCTACAGCCTGGGCGTGTTTGCCATGACCAAGGGCTTCCCGGCGCCCTCCTGGAGCGAACCGGCCTGGGCTCATGGCGCAGTGCGCAACCACATTGATCTGGACCCGGAGTTCCCGCTTATGCCCTATGGCAAGGCATGCACCCTGAGCATGCTGGCCAAGGCGGTCGTGACCAAGCAGGGCATCGAGCGGGTGTCCTTCCTGCCTGTGGCCATGGACGCCTACTACCGCCCCCAGGTCCTCAAGCGGGGTGCCGCCAAGTTTGACGAGGTGCTGGAGTACCTGGAGTGGGCATCGGCCGATATGCCGCACCAGTTCACGGTCGAGGGTGACGAGGTGGTCGTCACCGCCCCGGCTGCCTGACCCTTTTCGGAGCACCGCCATGGACCTGGGCATCAAGGACAAGGTGGCGCTGGTCACCGCATCGAGCGGCGGCATGGGCCGCAACATCGCCCACACCTTGGCCGCCGAGGGCGCGCATGTGGTGCTTTTCGCTCGCAGTGCAGACAAGCTCGAGGCCACTGCCGCCGAGATTGCCGCCACGCACGGTGTGCGGGCTCTGGCGGTGGCGGGTGACATGCTGGTGCCCGCCGACGTCCTGCGACTGGCGCAGACCATCCAGTCCGAATTCGGTGGCCTCGACATCCTTGTGCTCAACACCGGTCGCGCGCCCAACCCGCTGCGCGCCACGCTCCAGGAAACCGAAGAGGCGCGCTGGCACGAGGCCTACCGCAACCAGCTCTGGAGCGTGATCCAGGTCGCCAACCAGATGCTTCCGCTCATGACCGAGCGCGGCTGGGGGCGCATCGTCGCCGTCACCTCGGCCTCGGTCAAGCAGCCCATGCCGCACCACAGCCTGTCGACGGTGTTCCGCTCGGGTGTCACCGCCTATGTGCGCCATTTGGCCAACGAGGTCGGCGCGTACGGCATCACCGCCAACTGTGTGGCGCCGGCGCTGATCGACACCTCTCACCGTGTGGGCGCCGCCGCCTACACGCCCGAGCAGATGCAGGCGCGCAAGAAGATGACGCCCCTGGGCCGCATGGGCCAGCAGGCGGAAGTGTGTGGGGTAGTCGCTTTCCTCGCCTCTTCGCAGGCCGGGTTTGTCACCGGGTCGACTGTGGCGGTCGAAGGTGGCATGGTCGGCTCGTTGTTCTGAACCTGTGTTCTGAATCTGTGCTGCGCCAGCGCAGAGGCGTTGCGGCCCCATCAAGCAGGTGGAGGAGCTCTCTCGGCCTCTTTTTGCTCACGCAGCAGCCCGAGGACAGCCCGGATACACAGCCCACCTCCGAGGAAAACCACCACGCCAGCGGCATGGAATACCCCCGAGGCCGTCAGCGCGATGCCGGCTGCACCATAGGCCATGGGCATGGCGATGCCCGAGCCGTTGAACATCATCATCCGCAAGGCCATGGCATCGACCTGCCGGTGTTCGGGCGCCACCTTGTGAATCAGGATCATCACCAGCGGCTGCACGGCGCCCAAAAGCGCGCCGAGCGCGAACGAGCACGCCATCATCGATGGCAGGCTTTCCAGGAACGGGTAGAGCGCCAGCAGGGCACCGGAGAGCGTGACGGCGATGGCCAGCACTAGCCAGTCGGGCGCCCGACTGGCGATGGCGGGAACGGCCAGTCGGCTCAAGGTGGCCGCCAGCGCGAAGGCACCCATTAGCATGCCGATCGACGAGGCACTGATGCCGCGCTCGTGGGCGATCACTGGAACCATGAAGCCATGCAAATCCCAGCAAGCGCTCATGAGCCAATTGAGCACCATCAATTGCCGAAAGTGAGGCAATCGAAGCAGCGACCACGGGGCGGAGGGAGCCTGCGTGGGCGCTGGCGCCATCGGAATTTCCCGCGCCAACCTGGCTGCCACCAGGCTACCCAGAGGCAGCAGGCCCAGGGCCATGAAGGCGGCCTGGTAGCCGGCGTTGTCGATCAGTGCCCCGGCCAGCAAAGGGCCGATGAAGGTCGATGCCGTCGGTGCGATCGACACCCAGGACAAGCCCCGGCGCAACTCGGCGTCGGAGGCGGCGGCTCGGCCCACATGGCGCTGAAGTGTGATCAGCGACAGGCCGATCGCACCGCCGCAACACAGTGCGCCCAGACCCAGGGCCGGCAGCGCCGGCCAGGCCGCCGCCAAGCCGATGCCCGAGGCGGCGCTGACGCCGCACAGAGTCAAGCAAAACTTGAGGCCCCGGTCATTCACCAGACGCCTAGCCGGCAAGGCGATGGCAATCTGCGCCGCGGCAAACATCGCCATTAGCACCCCGATGGACGCCGTCCCGTAGCCCAGGCTGAGCGCGAGCAGGGGCGTCGCCATCCGCATTCCCGAGAACGCCGAGTGCAGGCCGATATGACCCAGGATCAGCCGGAACAGTTCCAGCGAAGGGCGGGCGCCCGCCTCGGGGGTGGCGCGCTCCGGGGTGGGGTCAGGCAATGGCACGGTCCGATGATAGCGCGGCGGTGTTTCATTGGCTGAAACCAATTCTGAAAAGGGGCCTAGCTCAACTGCCCTCGTATCATCGGCTTGCGCTGCGCGGCATCGCGATTTGCCATCAATTCGAGACAAGACTCATGGACCTGCAACTCAAAGACAAGACCGCCCTGGTGACGGGCGCCAGCGTGGGCATTGGCCGCGCGATCGCCCAAACGCTGGCGGCAGAAGGTGTGCAACTGGCCGTCTCCGCACGTCGGGTGGACAAGCTTCAGGAGCTGTCCGCAGAAATCGTCGCAGCAGGCGGCAAGCAGCCCGTCCTGATTGAATGTGACCTGTATGCCGAGGACGCCGCCCAGCGCCTGACCTCGGCGGCACTGGCGGGGCTCGGCCATGTGGACATCCTCGTGAATAACGCTGGCGGCTCCCGCAGCTTCAAGGAGCTTCATGTGAGCGAGGAGGCCTGGCAGGAGGCCATCACCCTGAACTTCCACCGTCCTCGCCAGGTGGCCGACGCGCTGATTGACCAGATGATCTCGCGCAAGTGGGGCCGGATCGTCAACATCACCGGCAAGAGCGAACCCGAACACATCAACGGCGCGTTTTGCGCCAAGGCCGGCATTCACAGCTGGGCCAAGGGCCTCTCGCGCATGGTGGGCAAGCATGGCATCACCGTCAACTGCATCCCGCCCGGCCGTATTCATTCTGAGCAGATCTTCCGCAACTACACCCCGGAGTACCGTGCCTGGCAATCCGAGCACGAAATCCCGGTGGGCCGCTACGGCGAGCCCGAGGAACTGGCAAACCTGGTGGCCTTCCTGGCCTCACCGCGGGCGGCGTACATCACCGGCGCGGTGATCCCGGTGGATGGGGGTTTGCGCCGATACCAGTTCTGACAGCCGCGGCATAGCCTCTCGGGCATCCGGCGATACCGCCGAGCGTCCGCGGTGGGCGCCGCCTCCCCTGGCCCGACCTGGGCTGAAATGAAAATGAAGGAGACCGACATGACCGAACGCATCAACACACCGATCACCCGTCGCCAGGCCCTGGTCGTGGCCGCTGGCACCGCCGCCGCGGTGGCCCTGCCTGCCGCCCGCGCGCAATCGTCCTGGCCGAGCAAGCCCGTCCGCTTCCTGGTGCCCTTCGCCCCGGGCGGCACCTCGGAAATCGTGGCCCGCTCAGTGGCCGCCGAGTTGACCAAGCAGCTGGGCGTCTCTGTGTTCGTCGAGAACAAGCCGGGCGGCGCTGGCGTCACGGCCATGCAGGAGGCGCAGAAGTCAGCCCCGGATGGCCACACCCTGATCCTCACGCACGTGGGGACGCTGGCGGTCAACCCCTACATGCTCAAAAACCAGCCCTATGACGTGAACAAGGACTTCATGCCGGTCACGCTGCTGGCCAAGGTGCCCAACGTCTTTGTCATTCACCCGGATGTGCCGGCCAAGAACTTCAAGGAATTCGTCGACTACGCCAAGAAGAACCCGGGCAAGCTCAATTACGGCTCTGCCGGCAACGCCAGCGCGGGTCACCTGGCGATGGAATATCTCAAGCTGGTCGCGGGCATGTTCATCACCCACATCCCCTACCGCGGCACCGGCCCTCAGCTCACCGACTTGCTGGCCGGGCGCACGCAGGCCTCCTCGGCCGGCATGCCCGCCCTCGGCGCGCATATCCGCTCGGGCAAGCTGCGTGCGATCGCGGTCGGCACCACCCAACGCATTGCGGCCCTGCCGGATGTGCCCACGGTGGCCGAAATGGGCTTCAAGGATTTCGAGACCGCGCAGTGGTATGGCATGCATGTGCCTGCCGGCACGCCGCCTGACATCGTCAAGCGGCTGCAGGAGGAGTCTTACAAGGCACTTCGCTCCAGCGCGGTGACCGAGCGCTTTGCCACCGACAACGCGGTGAGCGGTGGCGGCCCCTCCAGCGAATACGCGGCCTTCATTGGCCGCGAGCAGACGATTTGGAGCGACATCGTCAAGCGCGCGCAGATCAAGCCGGATTGAGCCTGATCGAGCCCCACTAGGCCCCACTAAGCCCCAGCAAGCCCGAACTTGCAGGTATTCACGAAGGAGTTGATTCGATGCTGACCTCTTGGATTCCATGCGCCCGCGGGATCGGCGCTGCCATGGTGGCGGTGGCGGCGCTCGCCGCCCAGGCCCAAGTGGTCCGCTTCGAGGTGCTCGAGCGAGCTCCAGCCTATGGCGGACGCAGCTTCGACGCGGTGGGCCCCTATGAGAAGGTGACCGCCCGGGCCACGATCGCACTGGACCCCGCCGACCCTCGCAACGCGGTCATCGTCGACATCGACAAGGCCCCTCGCACGGCCAATGGCCGGGTCGAGGCAACGGCGGACGTCGTCTTGCTGCGCCCGGTCGACCCAGCCCGCGGAAACGGCACCTTGCTGGTGGACGTCCCCAACCGCGGCCGTCAGATCGGCCCCCAGCTTTTCAACGATGCGCCTGAGGCCAACAGCCTGGACAAGGGCAACCCGGGCAACGGCTTTCTGGAGCGACAAGGCTTCACGCAGATGTGGGTCGGCTGGCAGGCGGACCTGCCTTCGAGGCCGGGGCAGATGGCGCTTCAGGGCCCGGCCCTGCGCGGGGTGACCGGACCGGTGCGCGAGGAATTCATCTTCGACCATACGCGCAATCCCGCCACGGCCAACTTGCAGTGGAGGCTGGCCAACCCGGCCAACCTCACGGTGACGGTGCGCCAGCGCTGGGACTTGCCGCGCCAGACGCCGCCCGGCCTCACGGTGCGCGCGACCGGGCCGACCACGGTCGAGATCCAGCGGCCTGCGAGCGGCTTCGATGCCGGCGCGCTTTACGAGGTGACGTACACCGCCACGGATCCGCTCGTTCTGGGCATGGGCTTCGCGGCGGTGCGCGACATCGCCGCCTTCCTGCGCCGCGATGGTTCTGCAGCCAACCCGCTGGCGGTTCAGGGTCGCTCCTCGGTCCAGCGCGCCATCGGTTTTGGCGTATCCCAGTCCGGGCGGTTCCTGCGCGACTTCCTGCACCTGGGCTTCAATGAGGACTTGCAGGGGCGCACGGTGCTGGACGGTCTGATGCCGCATGTTGCCGGTGCCCGGCGCATGGCCACCAATGTGCGTTTCGGCCTCATCAACCGCAACGGACGGCATCTGGAGGATCCCGCGTGGCAGGTAGACCTGTTCCCCTTCACCTATGTGGCGATGGACGATCCGCTCAGTGGACGCCGCGACAGCCTGATGCTGCGTTGCCGTCTCAACGCCACCTGCCCGCGGGTGATGCAGACCGACAGCGAACACGAGTGGTGGGCCTCGCGTGCCTCGCTGCTGGTGACCGATCTCGCTGGTCATCACCTCGATTTGCCGCCCGACGTGCGTGCGTACATGCTCACCGGAACGCCGCACTACGGCAGCGCGGGCGAGCGCGTGCGGACGGCTCAAACCATGGCCTTGCCCGTCAACCCGATGCACAACGGCGCGGTGATGCGCGCCCTGCTCACAGGTATGAACGAGTGGCTGACTACTGGCAAGGAGCCGCCCGCTAGCCGTGTGCCGATGCGCGCGCATGGAACCCTGGTCGATGCCGCCAGCGCGGTCCCGGCGGGTATCCCGGGCCTGCCTTATGTGGGCATCTACACCACCGCCGGTTTCGCCGACCAGTCGGTGCTTCCGCCCAAGCAATTGGGCCGCTACCCGGTCTTCGTGCCCCGCGCCGACCCCGATGGCATGGCGATTGCCGGCGTGCGTCAGTTGGCGCTGGCGGTGCCCCGCGCGACCTATACCGGCTGGAACCCCCGTGCAGCAGGCTTTGGCCCGGATACCTTGTTCCCGCTGCAGGGTGCGGCCGTGCCGTTTGCCGAAACGCGTGCGCAGCGCCTGGCCGCGGGCGATCCCCGGCCCTCGCTGGAGGAGCGATACGCCAGCCCCGCTGCCTACGTGGCCGCGGTGCGGGCCGCGGCCGAGGCGATGGTGGCCGAGCGCCTCCTGCTGCCGGAGGATGCACAGCGTGCGGCTGAACTCGCGGCGCAGGACAAGTTGGGGCAGTTGCGCTGATCCCTCGGGGGTTCTGGCTGGGCCGGACTGAGTGGGCCTAGTCAGATCGGGTCTGCGGGCTTCCATGATGCGCCGCGAGCGGGCTCCTTCGGCCCGCTTTTCACTTTGGAGACATAACAATGGAGCTGCAACTTTCCGACAAGACGGCCCTGGTGACGGGTGCCAGCGTGGGTCTGGGCCGCGCAATTGCCAAGGCGCTGGCCGCCGAAGGCGTGCACGTGGCCATCGCCGCCCGGCGTGTGGAAAACCTCGACGCGCTGTCCGCGGAAATCGTCGCGGCCGGCGGCAAGAAGCCGTTAGTGATTGCGTGTGACCTCTATCCCGAAGACGCCTCTGCCCGCCTGGCTGCTGCCGCCCTCGAAGGTCTGGGCCGCGTCGACATCCTCGTGAACAACGCCGGCGGCTCGCGCGCGTTCAAGGAATTGCACGTGAGCGAGGACGACTGGCAGGAGGCGATCAATCTCAACTTTCATCGGCCGCGCCAGTTGGCCGACGCCCTCATCGACCAGATGATCGACCGCAAGTGGGGCCGCATCGTCAACATCACGGGCAAGAGCGAGCCGCAACATATCAACGGCGCCGTCTGCGCCAAGGCCGGTATGCACAGCTGGGCCAAGGGCCTGTCGCGCATGGTCGGCAAGCACGGCGTGACCGTCAACTGCATCGCACCGGGCCGGATCAACTCCGAGCAGATTCTTCGCAACTACACGCCCGAGTTTCGCGCCTGGCAGTCCGAGCATGAGATCCCGGTTGGTCGCTACGGCGAGCCCGCGGAGCTGGCCAATTTGGTCACCTTCCTGGTGTCGCCGCTCGCTGCCTACATCACGGGCACCGTCATCCCGGTGGACGGGGGCTTGCGCCGATACCAGTTCTGAGGGGTCAGCCGCCTTCAGCCCTGAATCGCCAGCACCTCGGGGCTGGTGTAGACCATGTCCAGCGGGTAGCGGCGCCCGGCCAGGTAGTCCTCCATGCAGCGCACGATGAGCGGGCTGCGGTGGCGGTCCGCGCTGTCGCGAACCTCTTCCGGCGTCATCCACACGGTGCGCACGATGCCCGCGTCCAGCCGCGCGCCCGGCACCGCCTCGCCCAGCTCGCCGCAATACGCCAGGCGCAGGTAGGTGATGTCTTCGCCGCGGCTGTTGCTGTGGGAACGGGTGAGGTAGACGCCCACCAAGGCGGTGGGCGTGAAGCGGTAGGTGGTTTCTTCGAGCGCCTCGCGGCTGCAGCCCTGCTCGGGCGACTCGCCCGGGTCGAGGTGGCCGGCGGCGTTGTTCAGACGCAGCCCGTCCGACGTCTCTTCTTCCACCAGCAGAAAGCGGCCACCGCGCTCGATGATCGCTGCCAAAGTGACATGGGGGGTCCAGCGTGTCGTCATGGAGCGATTATGGGAGCCCGGTTTTCCAGCCCGGAAAGGCAAAGTTTCCACGGGCCACGGGTGGGCACGGGTCGTCTGGCTCGCCTAGGGTTTGTACGGAGGTGTCCCCGCGTCCGGCCCGACAGTGCAAGCTCATGTAAGCTACTGTTAAGTTACAAGGAGCGCAGCCTCGCGCATCCTGACGAATTCAGGAGGAGTCCCCCATGCAGATAGGTATCCCCGCCGAGACCCTGGCGGGAGAAACACGCGTCGCTGCCACGCCGGAGACGGTGAAGAAACTGGTCGCTGCTGGCCATGTGCTGCAGGTTCAATCGGGTGCCGGCGTTGCGGCCAGCGTCACCGATGCCGCCTACGAGGCGGCCGGCGCGCGCATCGTCGACGCCGCGCAGGCGCTGGGCTGCGAATTGGTGCTGAAAGTGCGTGCTCCCGCAGCCGACGAACTCGCGCAGATGAAGCCTGGCTCGGTGTTGGTGGGCATGCTCAATCCGTTTGACGCCGAGGGGCTGTCCCGCATCGCCGCCGCTGGCCTGACCGCCTTCGCACTGGAGGCCGCCCCGCGCACCACCCGCGCGCAAAGTATGGACGTGCTGTCCTCCCAGGCCAACATCGCCGGCTACAAGGCGGTGATGATCGCCGCCGACCGCTACCAGCGCTTCTTTCCCATGCTGATGACGGCGGCCGGCACCGTCAAGGCTGCCCGGGTGGTGATCCTGGGGGTAGGCGTGGCCGGCCTGCAGGCGATTGCGACTGCCAAGCGCCTGGGCGCCGTGATCGAGGCGACCGACGTGCGCCCCTCGGTCAAGGAGCAGGTGGAGTCCCTGGGCGGCAAGTTCATCGATGTGCCCTGCGAAACCCAGGAAGAAAAAGACGCGGCCGAGGGCGTGGGCGGCTACGCCCGGCCGATGCCCCCCGCCTGGCTGGAGCGGCAGAAAGTGGAAGTGGCCAAGCGGGTGGCTCAGGCCGATGTGGTCATCACCACCGCACTCATTCCCGGCCGCGCTGCGCCGGTGCTGGTCACCGAGGAGATGGTCAAGTCCATGAAGGCGGGCTCGGTCATCGTCGACCTGGCCGCCGGGAAGGGGCCCGCTGCCCCGGACGGGTCGGTGGGCGGCAACTGCCCGCTGACCGAGGCGGGGAAAACCGTGGTCAAGCACGGCGTCACGCTCGTGGGCGAGACGAACCTGCCTGGCTTGGTGGCGGCCGACGCCTCGGCGCTTTATGCCCGCAACGTCTTGGACTTCCTCAAACTTGTCATCGACAAGGAAGGCAAGTTCTCGGTCAACCCTGAAGACGACATCGTCGTGGCCTGCCTGATGGCCCAGGGCGGTGAAGTGAAGAAGAAATAAAGAACAAGAAAGAGGACCGGCCATGGACATCATTTCCCCGACCCTGACCAACCTGATCATCTTTGTGCTGGCCATCTACGTGGGCTATCACGTGGTGTGGACCGTCACCCCCGCGCTGCACACCCCCCTCATGGCGGTGACCAACGCGATTTCAGCCATCGTCATCGTGGGTGCCATGCTCGCCGCTGCGCTCACCGAGACAACGCTGGGCAAGACCATGGGCGTGCTGGCCGTGGCCCTGGCCGCAGTCAACGTCTTCGGCGGCTTTCTCGTGACGCGCCGGATGCTGGAAATGTTCAAGAAGAAAGAGAAGAAGGCCCCGGCCGCGTCTTCTGCCCAGGGAGCGTCCAAATGAGCGGCCTCGCCCTGAGCATGGACACGGTGACGCTGCTGTACCTGGTGGCGTCCGTCTGTTTCATCCAGGCCTTGAAGGGCCTGTCTCACCCGACCACTTCCATCCGGGGCAATGTCTTTGGCATGACCGGTATGGCCATCGCGGTGTTCACCACCGCGGCGCTGATCATGAAGCTCTCCGGCGGTAACGCCCTGGGCCTGGGCTGGGTGCTCCTTGGCTTGGTGGTCGGCGGCGGTGCCGGCGCCATCATGGCCCAGCGGGTCGAGATGACCAAGATGCCCGAGCTGGTCGCTTTCATGCACTCCATGATCGGCCTGGCCGCGGTCTTCATTGCGGTGGCCGCGGTGGCCGAGCCTCAGGCCTTTGGCATTGCCAAGGCCGCCGGCGAGATTCCTGCGGGCAACCGGCTGGAGCTGTTTCTGGGCGCAGCCATCGGGGCGATCACCTTCTCTGGCTCGGTCATCGCCTTTGGCAAGCTCTCGGGCAAGTACAAGTTCCGTCTGTTCCAGGGTGCGCCGGTGGTCTTTGCCGGCCAGCATCTGGTGAACCTGGCGCTGGCCGTGGCCACGGTGGGACTGGGGCTGTTTTTCACCGCGACCGAGAACTGGGACGCCTTCCTGGTGGTGCTGGCGCTTTCCTTTGTGCTGGGCGTACTGATCATCATCCCCATCGGCGGCGCCGACATGCCGGTGGTGGTGTCCATGCTCAACTCCTACTCGGGCTGGGCGGCAGCAGGCATTGGCTTTAGCCTGAACAACTCGATGCTGATCATCGCGGGCTCGCTGGTCGGAAGCTCGGGCGCCATCCTCTCGTACATCATGTGCAAGGCGATGAACCGCTCGTTCTTCAACGTGATCCTGGGCGGCTTTGGTGGTGACGCCACGGCCGCGGTGGCTGGGTCGATTTGTAGTCTGTCCCTGCATGGGGCTGTATACGGGGCTGGCCAAAGGGAGGGGCGATGGGCAACGTGGAGAATCTTCCTATGTGTTCTCTTTTTTGGCTGCGCGGTCGGAGGTCGGGTTGGCGTTTAGGCTGGCTCCAGGGGTGGCTCTTTGGGGTGGTGGGCTTTCTGGGCTTCGTCGGGATTGGCCGCGCTGCTTTAGCGCCTGCGTCTCGG
>NZ_JARXAB010000099.1 GCF_029866045.1 Ramlibacter sp.
CATACACCACTATCTGACGTTCAACTACATCCCGGCGCCCTGGACTGCTTACGAGGGCGTGCGGCATGTCATGCCCGGCACGTGGCAGAAGTACAAGCGGGGCCGCCATGTGCAGACGCAGCGCTGGTGGTGCCTGGCGGATCAACGCGAGGAAGACTTTGAGTTTGGCGAGTGGGCCGAAGAGTTCATGGCGCTGCTCGACGACGCCACGCGCATTCGCCTGCGTGCCGACGTGCCTTTTGGCGCCTTTCTATCGGGGGGGGTGGATTCCAGCACCATTGTCGGCCTGATGGCGCGGCATGTGAAAGAGCCGGTCAAGACGTTCTGCATTGGTTTTGAAGATCCGCGTTACGACGAGTCCGCCTTTGCCATGCAGGCGGCTCAGCGTTTTGGCTGTGACCACACGATGGAGGTGGCTGAACTGAACATGCTGGATCAGTGGCCCCGTGTATTGCACCATCTGGACCAGCCGCATGGCGATGCATCCTTTATGCCGACGCTGCGCGTGAGCGAACTGGCGGCAAAACATGTCAAGGTGGTGCTGACCGGCGATGGCGGTGATGAGCTCTTTGCGGGCTACGACAAGTACGCGCAATTCTTCGCCCGCCACGATGCGCTGACCCTGCCGCAACACGCGTTCGAGCGCTCTTGTTTCGACAGCATTTCCCTTTTCGGCCCCGCCGCCAAGGCGGCGCTCTACCGGCCGGAGGTGCGGGCACAACTAGCCGGCATCGACAGCTTCCAGGCCGCGGCTACGCCCTGGTTTGAGGAAGCCCGGCACTTTGGTCGCATCAACCAAGCGCTTTATCTGGACATGCAGCTGCTGCTGAGCGGCAACAACCTGGTCAAGCCCGACCGGATGGGCATGGCCGCGAGCATCGAGGCGCGCACGCCCTTTCTGGACTGGCGGATGATGGAATTCGCCTTCCGCTCGCGCGGCGCCACGAAGCTCTCGGAGCAGGGCGACAAGAAGCACTGGTTCAAACGAGCCGCGGTGTCGCTGATCGGTGAGGACCTGGCGTTCCGAAAGAAACAGATGTTCACCGTGCCCATCGGTGACTGGTTCAAGGGCGAGCTGCATGGCTGGCTGCGTCGAAAACTGACAGACAGCGAGGTGATCGAGCAGTTGTTCGAGCCAGCCGTGGTTACCCGCATGCTGGACCAGCACCGCGACGGCAGCGGCAACTTCACGCGCGAGTTGCGTGCATTGGCGGCGCTGGCAATTTGGAAAAAAGCACTTCGAGCATGAGAGTTTTGCCACATTTTCGAAATCCAGACCGTCAACGCAGGGCATTCTTTGTCAGCTACGGGGCGAGCCATATCGCCAAGATCGCGCCGGTACTCAAAGAGTTGCAGCGCCATGGCGTTGAATGCCTTTTGCTGGCTCTCACAATCGGTCACCCGAAGGCCCGATCTATGGGGCTTGAACCTTTGGGCTATCGGGATTTCCTGCCGCTGCTAGGTCATAAGTCGGAGCGTGCTTTGAGCTGGGGTGATCAGCTGCTAGACGGTAATACACACCCCGAAGTGGAACTCGAAGAGACTCGCTGCTACCTGGGTATCAACTATCTTCAATTGGTTGACGCCCAGGGTGTTGCGGGCGCGCGGCGGCTATATCAGCAGCGAGGGCGCCAAAGTTTCATGCCGGTTGAATTCATGGGTCTTGTACTGGACGCGCTTCAACCCGGGCTGGTGGTGGCCACCAGCACGCCGCGCTCCGAAGAGGCCGCGATTCGCGCAGCCGTGGGTCGTGGCATCCCCACGCTTACCATGGTCGACCTGTTTGCGCCGCCGTCGGATCCTTTTCTGCGCAGGCCGGTGCAGGCGCAGCGCATCACCGTCATTGCTTCCGAGGTGCGCCAACGGTTTCTGGCCTGCGGCCTCGAACCCGATCAGGTGGTGGTCACCGGCAGCCCCGATTTTGACGAGCTGTTCGATCAGCAAGCGGTTCAACAGGCCCAGGCCTTGCGGGCCAAACTCGGTTGGCAGGGGCGCCAAGTGGCTTTGTGGGCTGGCATTCTGGAGCCCGGTCACAAAACCTTGCCCGGCGCCGAGTTCGGCCTGGCCGTGGAACGGTCTTTGAGGAATTGGGTTCAGAACACGCCGAACACTGGCCTGATCGTGCGCTACCACCCGAGCCAGTACCACGAGTTCCCGTCACTGGGACCCCAAGACGGCGTGTACCTCAGCAACCCGGCAACCGAACCGATCGCCCCTTTGCTGAACGCTGCCGACACCGTGATCCACCAGCTCAGCACGGTGGGCCTGCAAGCCGCCGTGCTGGGCAAGCGAGTCGTGCACCTGGGTTTCTCTGCCTGGGTCCAGAGCGCCGATTTCGACCTGGGCAGCCTGGGCCCCAGCGAACCTGCCGAAAGCCTCGAGAATCTTGCACACTTGCTCAACCAACCGCCGACACTGGCTGCTGATTGCACAATGTCGGTTCCCCCTGGTCCGGCAGCTCCCCGTGTGGCCCAAGTGGCCGTGCAACTACTGAACACGCCATGACGACCTCACTGACCGAAGAAGAGATCCGCCCGAAAGACCTGATGGCAGGCCAAAAGATCGCTGCATTGACCGACGTGGGCCGCCTGCTCACGCGCTGCAGCGAGTTCATCGAGGTGGACTGCCCGGCCTGCGGTACCGCGAATCGCGTGGCCCGCTACAGCAAGAACGGGCTGCGGTACGTGGAGTGCGAGGCCTGCCAGACCCTTTATGTGTCGCCCCGCCCCACATCGGAAGTGCTTGCCTGGTTCTATCGGGACTCGCCCAACTACGCCTACTGGAATGCGCACATCTTCCCGGCCACCGAGGCATCGCGGCGCCAGCGCATCTTTGTTCCCAGGGTCGACCGCCTGCTGGATATCTGCACTCGGCACCTGAAACGGACCGATTCGCTGCTGGAGGTCGGTGCAGGGTTCGGCACCTTCTGCGCAGAGCTCAAGTCGCGCCAGGTTTTCCAGCGCGTTGTGGGTGTCGAGCCCACGCCAGGGCTGGCTGCCAGCTGTCGGGAGCGCGGCATCGAAGTGATTGAAAAGCCCATTGAGCAAGTGGCCTTGCAACCGGCGGAATTGTTCGATGTGGTGGCCAGCTTCGAGGTGATCGAACACCTGTTCAGTCCGCTGGACTTTGCCCAGCAGATGGTCCGCCTGCTCCGCCCTGGCGGTTTGCTGCTGCTGACCTGCCCCAACGGCCAGGGATTTGACGTCGAGACGCTGGGCCCTGTCAGCGACACGGTCGATCACGAGCACCTCAACTACTTCAACCCGTCCTCGCTGCAAAGAATGCTGCAGCGCGTGGGCCTGGAGGTGCTGGAGTCTTTCACGCCCGGTTTGCTGGACGCCGAACTCGTGCGCAACAAGGTGCTCGAAGGCGCGTTCGATCTGAGCGATCAGCCGTTTCTCAAGAAGGTGCTGATCGACGATTGGGCGCAGCAAGGCCAGGCGTTCCAAAGTTTCCTGATGGCGCAAGGTCTTTCGTCCAATCTTTGGGTCGTCGCGCGCAAGCCCGCCTGAGCCATTGCCATGTCCCATCCCGCCAACACGCCATCAGTAGCGCAACGCACGGTCACCCTGGTGGACCTGCAGATTCAAAACATTCTGTCGGTCACGCATGCACTCACCCTGGTGGGTGCCAAGGTGGTAGTGGCCCGCGATGCGGCCGCCATCGCCGACGCCGACCTGCTGGTGCTGCCGGGGGTGGGCTCGTTTTCCGAGGCTTCGCGACGTCTGTTTCAAAGTGGCTTGGCTGGAGCGATTCAGCGCCACGCGCTGGAGCGCCAGCGTCCGGTGGTGGGCTTTTGCCTGGGCATGCAGTTGTTGGCCGACAGGGGGCTGGAGCACGGCGAACACCCGGGTCTGGGACTCATACCGGGGCAGGTCGTCAAACTGCAAGAACGGCCGCCTGAGCACCGCGTGCCCAACGTCGGCTGGCGCACGGTTCGGCTCAAGGGACATGCAACCATGGCGCTGCCCTTCGAGATGGACGACGCCGATTTCTACCATGTGCACAGCTACCACTTCGAGGTCAAGACACCATCGCATTGCATGGGCACAACGTCATTCGCTGGCACGGACATCGCCAGCATCGTGGCGCAGGGTCGCGTACTCGGTACTCAGTTCCACCCCGAGAAAAGCCAAGAACCCGGCCTCAATCTCTTGCACGCCCTGGTGCGCCATTTCCGGTAACCGAACATGAAACGCCTCATCCCGGTGCTGCTGCTCAAAAACGGGCTGATCGTGCGCAGCCAACTGTTCAGTATCCACCAAAGCATCGGTAACCCCATGCACACGGTGCGACGACTCTCCAACTGGAACGTCGACGAGCTGATCCTGCTCGACATCTCCACCGAAGACCGCCACGACCTGCGCCGCGACGACCTCCAGGTGCAATACCAGGGCAGCACCTTGCTGGGCTTGCTGCCTGAGATTGCCAAACTGTGCTTCATGCCACTAGCCGTTGGCGGCGGCATTCGAGACATTGAGGCCATGCGCGAACGTTTTGCTGCCGGCGCAGACAAGTGCGTGATCAACTCCGAAGCGGTGCGCAACCCCGCTCTTCTCACCGAGGCCTCTCAGGCGTTTGGAGCCCAGGCCGTGGTGGCCAGCATCGACGTGCTGCGACATCCCGATGGCCGAATGGAGGTCATGATCGACGGCGGCAGGACGCCTACCGCGTTGGACCCGGTGGCCTGGGCGCGCGAATGCGAACAACGGGGCGCTGGCGAGATCATGCTCAACTCGGTGGACCGCGATGGAGCGGGCATCGGCTACGACCTCGCATTGGTGCGGTCGGTCACCGCCGCTGTGTCGATTCCTGTGATCGCTTGCGGCGGCGTCGGCACATACGATGACTTTGTGCCCGCTTTGAATGAAGCCGGTGCCAGCGCAGCGGCGGCGGCCAACATCTTCAACTTCTACGAACTGGCGTACCCCCACGCCAAACGCACTTGCATCGACGCTGGCGTTGCCATGCGGCCCGTTCAACTGTCCAACAAGTGGTTTGCGCGCGAGCCGCAATACGACTTTCAAATCGAAAAGTCCAAGCTCGACACGCGACTGAGCAATGCTCGTCAAGGTCTCTTTACAGCGGCGCGAGACCCGCGAGAGCGAAAGATGCGCTGGTGTACCCAGTGTCTGTACCCGTCGCTCAGTGCCACACCCATGGAGTACGACTCCAAAGGTTTGTGCACAGGCTGCCAGATGGCGCAGATGAAGACCGATTTCGCGGTATCGGAGTGGGAACGCCGCGACACCATTTTGCGCGGGATTTTTGAAAAAGCCCGTTCACCCGACGGCAGGCGGCACGACTGCGTGATCGGCGTCTCAGGGGGCAAGGACAGCTATTTCCAGACCCATTACGTGAAGAACGTACTGGGCTACACCCCCTTGCTGGTGACCTATTACGGAAACAATTACACCCCAGAGGGCGAACGCAACCTGCGACGCATGGCCGAGGTGTTTGATGTGGATCACATCATCTACAAGCCCAGCGTGACCCTGCTGAAAAAGCTCAACCGGCTAGGTTTCCAGATTATGGGCGACATGAACTGGCACAGCCACATGGGCATCGCCACGCTGCCGATGAAGATCGCAGCTCTGCACAAGATTCCGCTGGTCGTCTGGGGGGAGCACGGTTATGCCGACCTGTGCGGGCAGTTTTCGATGAACGATTTCGTCGAGTGGAGCTACCGCAACCGCCTGGAGCACTTTGGTCGCGGCTACGAGTGGAATTACATGGTGGGCTTTGAAGGCATCACCGAGGCCGACATGGTGCCCTACCAGTACCCCAGCGATCAGGAGTTGTTTGATCTGGACCTCAAGGGCATCTACCTTTCAAACTTTGTGCCGTGGGACGGCAACGCCAACAGCAAACTGGCTTCGGAGTTGTATGGGTTTGAGACCGGCGACACGCCATTCGAACGCACGTACCGCCGCGCATCCAACCTGGATGACATGCACGAGAATGGCGCGCACGACTACCTCAAGTACGTGAAATTCGGCTACGGACGCTGCACGGACCACGCCTCGAAAGACATTCGAAGTGGAGTGCTCTCGCGTGCCGAGGGCATTGCCTTGGCTAGACATCACGACCCACTCAAGCCTTCCGATGTCCAGCGTTGGCTGAGTTATGTGGGGATGGATGAGTTGACCTTCGATGCCATCGCCGATACTTTTCGCGACCCGCGGGTCTGGTGGTTTAACGGCGGCTGGAAGCGGCACGAAATCAGTGAGTAGTTCGATGGTGACGCACTCCTTTCTCCAACTTCGACGGGCTGTTCAGACATGCTGACCCAGTCAACCATCCTCGTTACTGGGGGCACAGGCTCCTTTGGTCACACGTTTGTGCCCATGACGCTAGCGCGCTATAACCCGCGCAAGCTCATCATCTATTCGCGCGACGAGATGAAGCAGTGGGAAATGGCCAAGCTTTTCCAAGGCGACGAACGCGTGCGATTTTTTATCGGCGATGTACGTGACCGAGAACGCATGTACCGAGCGTTGGATGGGGTGGACTACGTGGTGCACGCCGCTGCTACAAAGATTGTGCCCACGGCGGAATACAACCCTTTCGAATGCGTAAAGACAAACGTCAACGGTGCCATGAATGTCATCGATGCATGCATCGACCGGCGTGTCAAGGGCGTGGTGGCGCTGTCTACCGACAAGGCCAGCAGTCCAGTGAACCTCTACGGAGCGACCAAACTCGCTGCTGACAAGTTGTTCGTGGCCGGTAATTCCTACGCTGGCGTAGACGGTTGCAAGTTCTCGGTGGTGCGCTATGGCAACGTCATGGGCTCACGCGGTTCTGTCATCCCTTTCTTCCTTACACAAAAGGGCAAAGGCTCACTACCCATCACCGACCTGCGCATGACACGCTTCATGATCACGCTGGAACAAGGTGTAGAACTGGTCTGGCACGCGTTCGAAGACATGGAGGGCGGTGAGATCTACGTCAAGAAGATACCTTCGATGAACGTGACCGACATCGCGCGTGCCGTCGACCCTGATGCTCAGCACACCATCGTAGGGATCCGACCGGGCGAGAAGCTGCACGAGCAGATGATCAGTTCGGAGGATGCACACTACACCTACGAATATCCCGAGCACTTCAAAATACTGCCTGCCATCCATAGTTGGCACGAGGACTTCAAACGCATCAAGGACGGCCAGCGCGTGCCCGAGGGCTTCACTTACGCCAGCGACAATAACACCGAGTGGATGAATGTACTTGCCTTGCAGACTTGGATTGCCCAGCACCAAGACAAGATTGGCCGCATTTGATTGCAGTCAGCGCCATGGACTTCATCCCTTACGCCACTCAGTCGATCAACGATGACGACCTAGCCGCCGTGCGCGAGGCGCTGACTTCGGGCTGGCTGACCCAGGGTCCAGCCGTGCCCCGTTTTGAGCAAGCGTTCGCGCAACGCCACGAAGTTGCCCATGCGGTGGCAGTATCGAACGCCACCGCAGGCCTGCACATCGCCTGTCTGGCGCTGGGCGCGGGCCCAGGCAAGACGGTTTGGACTAGTCCTAACAGCTTCGTCGCTTCGTCCAACGGTGCGCTGTACTGCGGCGCTAGCGTGGACTTCGTAGATATTGACCCGGTCACCCGCAACATGGGCGTGGCCGCACTGAGCGAAAAGCTGGAACAGGCTGAACGTGACGGTTGCTTACCCGCCATTGTGATCCCGGTACACTTCAGCGGCATGGCCTGCGACCTCGTGCCCATGCGGGCGCTCGCCGACCGCTACGGTTTCAAGATACTGGAAGATGCTTCGCATGCAGTGGGCGCTAGTTATAACAACCAGCCCGTGGGTAGTCGCTACGCCGATGCCAGCGTGTTCAGCTTCCACCCGGTCAAGATCGTGACCACTGGTGAAGGCGGTATGGTCACCACCCAGGACGCGGCGCTTGCGCGCCGCCTGCAGCTGCTGCGCTCGCACGGCATCACTCGCGAACAGAGTGAGCTGCTTCACCCAGATACTGGCGCATGGCACTACGAACAGCACAGCCTGGGCTTCAACTACCGAATGACGGACATCCAGGCGGCGCTGGGTCATTCTCAGCTACAGCGCATCGAAGGCTTCCACGCTGCCCGCGAACGCTTGGCGAAGCGCTACGACCAGCTGTTGGCCAATCTACCCTTGCGGTTGCCTGCGCGGGTACCTGGCCCTGGTACCACCGCCCGCTCGTCCTGGCATCTGTACGTGGTGGAGGTGGTGCCCGGTCCCACTGTCCCCGATCGCGCGACCGTGTTCGCCCGCCTGCGCGAGGTAGGCGTTGGCGTCAACGTACACTACGAGCCGATCCCGCTGCAGCCCTACTACCGCGGTTTGGGCTTCCACTCCGGCCAGTTCCCGGCAGCCGAGGCCTACGCCGCGCAAGCCCTGTCTATCCCGCTCTATCCGTCCTTGACCGATCCGCAGCAGGACCGTGTGGTTGCGGCCTTGACGGTGGCCCTTCAGGCATGACTACGCTGATCATCGTGCAGGCGCGCATGACTTCGACCCGGCTGCCGGGGAAGGTTCTGCTGCCGCTGGCTGGCGAACCGATGCTCACGAGGCTAGTCGAGCGGCTGCGCCGGGTGCAGCGCGCCGACGGCATTGTCGTCGCGACTACTTCCAACGCGTCCGACGATCCCATCGCTGCGCTGTGCACGCAGCTGGGCGTCCCCTGCCACCGCGGCAGCGAACACGACGTACTCTCGCGCTACGCAGATGCGGCGCGCCTGCACGCCGCCGACGTAGTAGTTCGTATCACGTCCGACTGTCCGTTGATTGACCCAGCGCTGGTCGACCACGTGATCGCCGCATATGAAGAGCGTTGCAGCGACTACGCGTCCAACATGCTGCCGCCCACTTGGCCGTATGGCATGGCAGTGGAGGTGTTCAGCTCCGCCGTGCTGGCCCAGGTTCACGCCGATGCAATTCAAGACGCCGAGCGTGAGCATGTCACCCCTTTTATTTACTGGCATCCGGATCGCTACCGTCTGCACAATGTGGTCAGCCCTGTGGATCTGAGCCACCACCGTTGGACTGTGGACACGCCAGAAGACTACGAATTAGTGTGCCGCTTGTTCGATACGCTTTACCCCATACTCCCCAACTTCAACCAAGACGATGTATTGAAGTTGCTGTTTGCGCGTCCTGACTGGATGGCGATCAACCAGCACATTTCACAGAAGCTAGTCATCAAATCGGGCAACACGAGAGGCAGCCCGAGTGTTCCTCCAAGGTTGCTTGCCGAGCCTGTTTCAAAGTGACGTCAGGTTTGTGCGCGTTCTGCAGAGCAATGGCCCGCGCAGCAGCCCTTAGCACTGAGCTTGTTCTCGATATTCTCCCCGTACAGCTCGGCCATTGGGATACTGGATGTATGACTGCCATGGTGAATTTGACTGCGCATCAAGTCCTCACGGCGCACAATGGCCAGCGAGCTGTTGGCAGCGCATTCGCGGCTGAAGGAATCTCCCCTTTTTTTGTAGTAACCGAAGCTGCGGCCCCAAGGGATCAGCGCATCACCGATCGCCCTGATGGGGGGCGGCAGTAGGATGAGTCGAATCGCTATCCGCGTTGATGCATCGGCGGTCATTGGCACCGGCCATCTAAAGCGCTGCTTGTCTCTCGGGCAGGCGCTGGCTGAAACCGGCGCACAAACGCGCTTCATCTGCCGCCCGCTGGATGCGGTGGCCGGTCAAGTGTTGGCCACGCAAGACGTGGCTGTGCACTGGCTGCCAACGCCCAGCGACCAGTTCACGCCCCCTGTATGTGCGGCGGAGCACGTGCAATGGGCGTGTGTAAGCGCCGACGACGATGCACTGCAGACCGCCGAGGCCCTGGGCGATTGGCAACCCGACTGGGTCGTTGTGGATCACTACGCCTTCGAC
Source organism: Ramlibacter sp. (assembly GCF_029866045.1). GTDB lineage: Bacteria > Pseudomonadota > Gammaproteobacteria > Burkholderiales > Burkholderiaceae_C > Ramlibacter. The sequence goes on from NZ_JARXAB010000099.1 coordinate 9,883, forward strand.
GCCCGCTGGCACGATGCGGTACGCAAGGCACTGGGCGGCCGCCTGCTCGTGATCGACGACTTGGCCGATCGCCCAATTGCTGCCGATGCACTGCTGGACCACAACTGGGACGCAGACCACCAAGCAAAATACGCTGATCAGTTGCAGCGCGCCCCGGTATGGCTCTGCGGACCACGGTTCGCGCTGCTATCGCCTGTCTACCAGCGTGCACCCCGCTACTATCCGCGCGAGTCGGTGCATAGCATCGGGATCTTTATGGGGGGAACCGATCCGGACGGCATCACGACCCGGGTGCTGTCCGCCTGCCGGTCTGTCGGGTTCACTGGTCCCGTGGAAGTAGTGTCTACCTCCGCCAGCCCGTATCTGCCCGGCTTGCGGCGAGCCTGCATGACGGACAGCGGCACCACCCTCACACTCGACGAGCCCGAGCTGACGGCGTTCTTTGGGCGCCACGATCTGCAGATCGGTGCGGGTGGCGGCGCCACGTGGGAACGTTGCTGCATCGGCGCTCCGACGATCGCCTTGGTGCTGGCCGCCAACCAGTTGATAGTCGTGCCGGCGCTGGACCGCCTGAGCGCGCTGCGCGCGGCACGGCTCGACAACACCTACGGCGCAGCAGACCTGCCCACCCTGACCGAGGCCCTGCACCAGCTGCTGTCCGATGCCGCCGCGCGCAACGCCCTGGGCCAGCAGGCCACCACCCTGGTGGACGGTCGCGGCGCACAGCGCGTGGCGCTGTCTCTGCTGGGCGAACGCCTGAAACTGCGGCCCGCTACGCTTGACGACGCCCGATTGCTGCACAGCTGGCGCAACCACCCATCGGTGCGCGCCGTCTCGGCCACAAAGGATCCGATCACCTTCGAGGCCCACGAGGGCTGGATGCGAGCCGTGCTCGCTGATCCCGCGCGCTGGCTATTCGTCGGCGAGGTCGGTCACCTGCCGGTGGGCAGCATCCGCTTCGATCGACTGGACAGCGGTCCCCTGGACGTCTCTCTTTACCTGGACCCTGAGCTGCAGGGGCTGGGACTGGGTCGGCGTCTGTTGGCCGCGGGCGAGCAGGCCATCCGGGCCCGGCAATCGGAGGGCATCACCGTCAACGCCAGCGTGCTGCCCGGCAACAGCACTTCACAACAACTCTTTGAAGCCGGTGGTTACCGCTGTCGACCCCTGCAGTACCTAAAGTCGATCGGCCCGCTGCCGGGCCCCACGGAGACAGCACTATGAAGATCCTCGACCGCGAGATCGGCTCCGGACAACGCCCCTATCTGATCGCCGAGATGTCGGGCAACCACAACCAGTCGCTTGAACGCGCGTTGGCGATCGTGGACGCCGCGGCAGCCCACGGCGCGGATGCCATCAAGCTGCAGACTTACACAGCCGACACCATGACGCTGAACCTGCGCACGCCCGGATTCGTGATCGACGATCCGAAAAGCCTGTGGGTCGGCCGCCAGCTCTATGAGCTCTACCAAGAAGCGCACACGCCTTATGAATGGCACGCTCCCATTATGGAACGTGCTGCGCAACAGGGCGTGCACTGCTTCAGCACGCCGTTCGATTTCAGCTCGGTGGATTTCCTCGAATCGCTTAACGTACCTGCCTACAAGATCGCCTCGTTCGAGAACACAGACCTACCCCTGATCCGCCGCGTGGCCGCCACTGGCAAGCCCATGATCATGTCCACCGGCATGGCCACAGCCAGCGAGATAGACGAGGCCGTGCGCGCTGCCCGAGACGCCGGCTGCAGCGAGCTGGTGCTGCTCAAGTGCACCAGCACCTACCCCGCCACCGCCGCCAATACCAATATCTCCACCATTCCGCACCTGCGCACCCTGTTCGACTGCGAGGTGGGCCTGTCCGACCACACCATGGGCTGCGGCGTCTCGGTGGCGGCCACTGCGCTTGGTGCGACGGTGATCGAAAAACACTTCACCCTGTGCCGCGCCGACGGTGGTGTGGATTCGAGCTTCTCGATGGAACCGCAGGAGCTGCGCCAGTTGCGCGAGGAAACCGAACGCGCCTGGCAGGCAGTCGGCCAAGTCAGCTACGGCCCAACCTCGGCCGAGATCCAGTCCCTCGCCTTCCGCCGCTCGCTCTACATCGCGCGGGACCTTAAAGCCGGCGAGGTACTCACGCGCGACAACCTGCGCTGTGTGCGGCCCGGCTTTGGCCTGCCGCCGAAACATTTGGATATCCTGCTCGGTCAGTGCATCGGCCGTGACGTGACCGCCGGCACGCCCATGGCTTGGCGGCTGTTGTCGCCGGAGCTTACTGCATGATGGGCGCGCCTACGCGCTGGCTTCAGCTGCCGATGGACCTCCTGCTCATCGCGATGTCTTGGTGGCTTGCCTTCTGGCTGCGCTTCAACCTGGACACTCCCGACGAGTTCCAGACCATGACGCTGCAGACCCTGCCCGCGCCATTGCTGTCCTACGGCACCAGTCTGCTTCTGTGGCGGGTTTACCGGCACATCTGGCGTTACACGAGCGTGGCAGAGCTCACGCGCCTGATCTATGGCGTGGTGTTCGCTGG
>NZ_JARXAB010000126.1 GCF_029866045.1 Ramlibacter sp.
CCGACAGCGCGTGGGCGGGGCCAGCCGACCACCACCAGGCAGCGGCGCCTGCGGCGGCGAGCATCACACAGAGCAAAAAGGGTGTGGCGATGCGGTCGGCCAGGCGGGCCAGACGGGGCTTGTCCACCGAGGCGCGCTCCATCAGGGCAACGATGGCCGCGTGCCGGGTGTCGCCGCCCAGACGCTCCACCCGCATGTCGACCGCCGATTCCAGGTTGTGGCTGCCGGCTACCAGCGCGTCGCCGGGGCCGCGCCGCAGGGGCGCAGACTCGCCCGTGAGCAGGGCCTCGTCGAAGCGGCTCTCGCCAGACTCGATACGCCCGTCCGCCGGCACCGCCTCACCCGGAAGTACCCGCACCCGGTCACCGACCGCCAGGGAGCGGACCGGCACCCGCATCCAGTCGCCAGGCGCAGAGCCAGGCGCCACATCCGCCACAGCGTCCGCTGACTGCCAGCGCAACACACTGGCCGGAAGCGCGCGGGCCAGAGCCTCCAGCGCGCCGGCGGTGCGGTCCCGCAATCGGGCCTCGAGCAGGCGGCCCGAGAGCAGGAAGAAAACGAACATGGTGACCGAGTCGTACCAGACCTCGCGGCCCCAGGGACCGGCGGGGTCGAAAGTGGCGGCGGTGCTGGCTACAAAGGCAATGATCAGCCCCAGCGCCACCGGAACATCCATGCCCACGCGCCGGTTCATCAGGTCGCTCAGCGCGGCGCGGAGGAAGGGTCCGCAGGAGAACAGCATGACCGGCACGGTCATCATCCAGGCGCCCCATCGCAGCAAGGCCTCCTGATCGGGCGGGATCTCGCCAGGCCCGGCGATGTACAGCGGGTAGGCGTACATCATGGCCTGCATCATCCCGAAGCCAGCCACCAGCCACCGCCAGAACAGCTTGCGCTGCGCGCGCCGGCGCGGCGCGGCATCCAGCAGGTCGCCGGCAGGCAGCGCCCCGTAGCCCGCGCGTTGCAGGGCAGCTAGCCAGTCAGAGGGACGGGCGGCGGACGCGTCGTCCACCCACCACTCGATGCGGGCGGTGGCGGCACCGCCGTTGACCTGCACCGAGATCACGCCGGGCAGCGGCTGCAGGGCCTGCTCCACCGCCAGTGTGCAGGCGGCGCAGTGCATGCCCTCGATGGCGAGGTAGGACTCCCACAGCCCCTCCCCTTCCCGGCCCGGCACCGGGCGACCGAAGGAGGGCCACTGCGCCGGGTCGTCCAGGATCTCAGTGGACTGCCCTGGCCGGGGTGTGTCTGCGGACGGCGCAGCGAATACCTCGGAAGCGCCGGGGGCGGGTACCGCAGAGGTGCTGGCGTCAGACATGGATGGCGAGATTAACGCCAAGGAGTGGCCACCACTTGACATTTCTCAGCCCCAAAAGCAGTCGGTGCGGCTCAGAATGAAAGCGTCTTTTTTCAACTGCTCCAAGGAGTTCACCATGAAGATCATCCTGGCCGCCGACGGCAGCAAGTTCACGAAGAAGGCGCTGGCCTTTCTCGTCACCCATGAAAGCTTGGCGGGGCCGGACGACGAAATGATTGTGGTCCACGCCCAGCCACCCCTGCCTCCGCGTGTCCGCTCGGCGGTCGGCGCGGACGTGGTGCGTGACTACCTGGCCGACGAAGCGGAAAAGGTTCTTGGCCCTATCCGCAAGTTCCTGGACAAGCACGACATCCACTACCGCTGTGAGTGGGCAGTGGGCCCGGCCCACGAACTGGTGCTGAAAACCGCCAAAAAGTCCAAGGCCCACCTCATCGTCATGGGCACCCACGGTCACGGCGCACTGGGCCGGGCTCTCATGGGCAGTGTGGCGCTGCGAGTGGTGACGGACGCGGATATCCCGGTGTTATTGGTGAAGTAAACAGCGGCGGTCAGGTACCGGGGCGCGCCAAGCCAGCGGCCGCGCGGGCCAGCCGGGTGATGTGGTCCCAGGCGCCGGCCGCGACCGCATCGGCCGGCGTGAGCCAGGAGCCACCCACACAGGCGACGTTGGGCAGGGCCAGAAACTCCTGCGCGTTGGCCGGTGATACGCCGCCGGTGGGGCAAAAGCTCACTTCGGCAAACGGCCCGGCCCAGGCCTTGAGCATGGCCGCGCCGCCAGCTTGCATGGCCGGGAAAAATTTCAGGGCGTCATAGCCCTCATCCTGCGCCATCATGATCTCGCTGCCGGTGGCCACGCCCGGTAGCAGTGGCAGCCCGAGATCGCGACAGGCACGGCCCACAGACACGGTAAAGCCCGGGCTGACCGCAAAGCGCGCACCGGCTTGCGCAGCGGCCTTGGCGTCTGCGGCGCTGCGCACCGTCCCTGCGCCCACTACCGCCTCTGGCACCTCCTGCGCAATGGCGCGGATGGCCTCCAGCGCCACGGGGGTGCGCAGTGTCACTTCCAACATGCGAATGCCACCAGCCACCAGCGCGCGCGCCATAGGTACGGCGTGGGCAACGTCATGCACCACGATCACCGGAATGACCGGCGCGTCGCGCATCACGTCGCGGGCGGTGAAAGTGGCTGGCAAGGGACGGTAGACGGTGTCGGGGTTCATGGTGGGGTTCGCTCGGAATCGGTCAGTGGGGGAGCGGGTGAGAGGTGCGGGTGCGCGTGTCGCTCACAACCAGGTGCAGGCACCCTCTTCGGCACTCAGCGCGTGACGCCGGAAACTGCCGAATAGATTGCGGCCCAGGCCCAGTTGGTTGGCTGCCTCCTGCGCGGGCGAGATGGTGGCGGGCGATCGGGCGGTCCACTCGGCCTCCGGCACCAGCGCCTGCAAGGTACCGGCCACGCCGTCCACGCGTACCCGGTCACCATCTTGCAGGCGGGCCAGCGGGCCACCGGCATGTGCCTCCGGGGAGACGTGAATCGCTGCAGGCACTTTGCCCGAGGCACCACTCATGCGCCCGTCGGTGACCAGCGCCACCCGGTAGCCCTTGCCTTGCAGCACCGCCAGCGGCGGTGTGAGCTTGTGCAGTTCGGGCATGCCGTTGGCGCGCGGGCCCTGCCAGCGCACCACGCAGACCAGGCCGCCGGGGTGGCCGGCTGCGGCGTCGGCGCTGGCCTGGCAGGCGCGCTCGAGCTCGCCGCTGCCAAAGGCGGCCAGCAGCGCCTCTTGGCTGTCGAACACCCGGGCCGGTGCCTCAATGACCTGGCTGTCAGCGGGCACCGCCGACACCTTGATGACGGCGCGCCCCAGGTTGCCCACGAGAAGCTTGAGCCCGCCGCTGGGCGAGAAGGGGGCCGAGGACGGGCGCAGGACCGAAGCGTCGCCGCTGGCGCCGATGTCTTGCCAATGCAGGGGGCTGGTGGTGTCGATGCCCGGCGCGGGCGCTTGCGGAATGCGGGTGTAGGCGCGCAGGCCTTCGGCGTGCACCGTGGCGACGTCAGCATGCATCAGCCCCGCATCCATCAGTTCGCGGATCACGTAGCCCGGACCACCAGCGGCCTGGAACTGGTTCACGTCGGCCTGGCCGTTGGGGTAGACCCGCGCGAGGAGCGGCGCCACCGCGGACAGGCGGGCAAAGTCGTCCCAGTCGATGACCAAGCCCGCCGAGCGCGCCACCGCCACCCAGTGAATCAGGTGGTTGGTGGAGCCGCCGGTGGCCAGCAAGGCCAGCATGGCGTTGACGATGCTGCGCTCGTCCACCATACGCCCGATGGGCGTGAAGCGCGGGCCCCCATGCAGGTTGGCCAGCACCGTGCGCACGGCCTCGCGCGTGAGCTGTTCGCGCAGCAGGTCGCCCGGCGGGATGAAGGCGGCGCCGGGCACATGCAGGCCCATCGCCTCCATCAACATCTGGTTGCTGTTGGCGGTGCCGTAGAAGGTGCAGGTGCCTTGGCCGTGGTAGGCCTTCTGCTCGGCTTCGAGCAAAGCCGGGCGCCCCACCTCACCGCGCGCGGCCTGCTCGCGCACCTTGGCTTTTTCGCTGTTGGCCAGGCCCGAGGACATAGGCCCTCCGGGCACGAAGACCACCGGCAGATGGCCGAAGTGCAGCGCGCCGATCAACAGGCCCGGGACAATCTTGTCGCAGATGCCCAGCATGAGCGCAGCGTCGAACACATCGTGGGTGAGCCCGATGGCGGTGCCCTGGGCGATGACATCGCGCGAGAACAGCGACAGCTCCATCCCCGGCATGCCTTGGGTCACGCCATCACACATGGCGGGCACACCGCCGGCGACCTGGGCGGTGGCGCCCTGGCGCCGGGCCTCGTCTTTGATGATGGCCGGGTAGCTCGCGTAGGGCGCGTGGGCCGAGAGCATGTCGTTGTAGGCGCTCACGATGCCGATGTTGGGCGCGCGCTCGGCCACCACCTTGAACTTGTCGTTCGACGGCAAGGCGGCAAAGGCGTGGGCCACGTTCGCACAGCCCAGGCGATCCGCGCCGCGCGGACGACCTGCCAACAGGTCAATTTGCTGCAGATAAGCTGCACGCGAGTCGCGGCTTCGCTGGCGAATGCGGTCGGTGACTTCGGCCACCTCAGGATGGAGGGACATCGGCTTGCGGCCAGGCCCTTCGGGGGCGCAGGCTTGACTGGGAAAGGAGCCGACCATCCTACCCCCTGGAATCGGCCTGGAAGGGGCCTCGGTTACGAACCGGTTACGAACGCGTGACCGGTGAAGGGGACGCCACCGGTGCCACAATCTTCGACCATGAGCTCCACTTCCTCTTCAATCGCCGACCTGCGCAAAAGCTACGAGCGCGCCGAGCTGAGCGAGGACGCCAGCCAGGCGGACCCCTTGCGCCAGTTCGACCAATGGCTCACCGAGGCCATCGCCGCCGAGGTGCCCGAGCCCAACGCGATGACCCTGGCCACCGTGGGCAGCGACCTCAGGCCGAGCACCCGCGTCGTACTCGTCAAGGGCTACGACGCGCGCGGCCTCGTTTGGTACACCAATTACGACAGCCGCAAGGGGCGCCAACTGGCCGGCAATCCCTTTGCCGCCTTGCAGTTTCACTGGGTCGAGCTCGAGCGCGTGGTGCGCGTCGAGGGCCGGGTGGAAAAAATCAGCGACGAAGACAGCGACACCTACTTCCATAGCCGCCCGCTCGACTCGCGCATCGGCGCCTGGGCCAGCCCCCAAAGTCAGGTGATCTCGGGCCGCTCGGTGCTGGTGGCCAACGCCGCCAAGTACGGCGCGCAGTTCCTTCTGCAACCGCCGCGCCCCCCACACTGGGGTGGCTACCGCCTGATGCCCGAGCGCTGGGAGTTCTGGCAGGGCCGCAGGAGCCGGCTGCATGACCGGCTGCAGTACGCACGCGAACCAGGTGCCACCGAGGGCTGGCGGCGCGACCGACTGGCGCCTTGAGTTTTTGTCATGTGCAGCCAAGCCTCCCCAGGGCGATCGCATGGGTGAGGCAATCGTTGACGGTCTGAACCGACCCACCTAGAATCCGCGGCAACACGGCCCCTCTCGGTAACTCTGCCTCGGCAGGGAAGCCGCTGAGGGGTTTTTTATTGGGTAATTTCACCAATCGCTTTCCCAGCCAGGGGAAGCGCCCAAGCCCGACAGGTTGATGCCCAGGTGAGACAAGTCCGGAAAGCCCAGCAAATGAGCCTTCATCCGCTCGGGCCATTCGGAACGGGGATTGATAACGGCCAGCAGATGCCGTGCGATCTTGAGCAAAACGAAACAACGTGCGCGCGCATGCGTGTTGGATTCGAGCGGCATGACCCACGCCACCTCCGAGGCTAGAGGCAACCGGGGCTGATCAACGACATTGCGATTCCATAGCCGACCGTGATGAGCGCAGACATTGCGCAGGTAATTGAGGCTGCGCAGCCACGTGGCGAACACACGCCCGTTCCTTACCCCATATTGGCGGGCAATTCCATCCTGCTCAGCCTCGCGCATGCCGCCATATAGCGTCGAGAGCGTTCCAAAGTCCCACACCTCGCAGGCGACCCAGATTGCCAAGGGCAGGCCGTACTTGGCTCGGTTATGTCGAACAAACTCCTCTCTGGATCGCCCGATCAGCTGGGCATGTTTGGCCAGCCAGTCAAGGTGTCGCGTGAGACCGGTTTTCTGATCCAGCTTGACGCTGAAATCCTCATGGAAAAGATCCGTCCGAAGATAAGCAAATCGATCCAGAGCGCCGAGCGTGTGCGACACATCCGCGCGCACTGCGACCTCGAGACGCTCCAGTGCGTCCATCACCATCAGGCGTAACTGCTTGTCAAAGACATACAGGTCCACTGCGTTTTGAAATGTCGCTCCGTCGCGGAAGCTGTCCAGTGCTATCCGTTCCTCCCGAAACTTCTCAGGCTTTCGGCCCAGCGGGTCCAGCAGACACACCGGTCCACTCCGCGCACGGAACGGGAACCAATAGCCACTGAGTCGGTAGTAGCCGATGCGCTCCAAGTGGTCGAGCGCTCGATCGCGGTCAGTGACGATCATCCCTCGCGCGATGAGCTGGTCGAGTTGATCGGCGTAGCTTTTCCAGGTTTTGGCGTACCGCACGGTGTCCCCCTTGAGCAAAAGGCGGCAGCCTTCCGGGCAGTTTGGAGAGAGACCTCTGCCAGGCTCTTCCTATCGGATCCGCTGCAGCGAGGGCATGCTCGCATGGCCGATGGGGCAAAGGGCCGAAGGCGGCCCCTGGATCCTCCGTTGTCGCTGACGGCGCTCAGAGCCCTCGCACCAGCACCATCACCACTGGAACCGTGACCAGCCCCAGCAGCGTGGACAGTCCCACCGTGGTGGTGACCGTGTCCTCGGCCACTCGATAGCGCTGGGAGAAGAGGAAGGAGTTGGCGCCCGCTGGCAGGGCTGCCACCGTCACCACCACCCACAGCGGCAGGCCCGACAAGCCCAGTGCCCAGCCGCCGCCAGCCACCAGGAGCGGCAGCGCGAAATTCTTGGCCGCAATCAGGGTGAGCGCGCTGCGCAGGTGCTCGCCGATACGCACGCCCGACAGGGTCACGCCCACCAGCAACAGGGCCATCGGCCCCAGCGCCCCGCCCAGCATGGCCAAGGGCTTGTCCACCACCTCGGGCAGGGTCCAACCGGTCTGGCCGAAGGCCATGCCGGCGAGGATGGGAAGCGGCACCGGGTGTATCACCGACTTGCGCAGCGCGTCCCACACCGAGCGCCAGAGCGTCTGGCCGTTGCCGCCGGCCTGGGCCTGCCGTGCCTCGCGCTGGATGGACAGCTCCATCACCAGGGTGGCGCAGGTGAGCAGGCTGACGGTGTGCACCGTGTATAGGGTGAACAGGGTGACCAAGCCCTGCTCGCCATAGGCCAGACCGATGAGCGGAATGCCGATCATGATCGTGTTGGAAAACGTGGCCGCCATCGCCAGCACGCTGGCGCGCCGGTTAAAGCCGCAGACCAGCAGCGTGCCGGCAAAGACCACGCCTAGACCGACGAAGTAGGCCCCCACGGGAGTGAAGTCCAGGTCCTGCGGATGGACCCGGCTCATGGTGCGAAACAAGAGCGCCGGGGTCAGCAGATTGAACACCAGGGTGGACAAATCCCGTATGGCGGCAGGCCCCACCCAGTGCAGGCGGCCCACCACCACCCCGGCGGCGATCAGAAAGACAACCGGCAGCAGTGAGTCCAGCGCGCCACCGCTCAAGCGTCGGCCCCCTTGACCAGAGACGCGAAGGTCTTGCGGAACTTGCTGACCTTGGGCGCGGCCACCGCCAGGCAGTAGCCCTGGGTCGGGTTGCGCGCGAAAAAGTCCTGGTGGTAATCCTCGGCGGGCCAGTAGTCCGCCAGCGCCAGCACCTCGGTGACGATGGGCGCGCCGAAGACCTTGTCCTGACTCATCTCGCGGATCAGGTCATCGGCCAACGCCTTCTGCGCCGGGGTGCTGAAGTAGATGCCGCTGCGGTACTGCGTGCCCACGTCGTGACCCTGCCTGTTCAATTGGGTGGGGTCGTGGATCAGGAAGAAGATTTCGAGCAACTGGCGCAGGCTCACCTGGGCCGGGTCGTAGGTCAGGCGCACCACCTCGCAGCATCCGGTGAGGCCGGAGCAGACCGCGTCGTAACTGGGGCGCTCGGCCTGTCCGTTGCTGTAGCCGGACTCCACGTCCAGCACGCCACGCACCTGGACGTAGACCGCCTCGGTGCACCAGAAACAACCGCCGCCCAGAACGATGACTTCAGAAGAGGAATTCATACCGGGACTGTAGCCGCTGCGCGGGACACCCCGGGAGTCATACGCGCCATACCTCCCACCCCTCCGTTCCCTGCCAACGGGGCCGCTACCATCGCATCACCATGGAACTCGGCTTCATCAAGCCCGTGCTGACCGTACTGGTCCTGCCGCCCTCCGGCCCGGTGCTGCTGGCGCTCGCCCTGCTGCTGCTGGCCAGGCGCTCGCGGGCGGCGAGGTGGATCGCCGGCCTTGCACTGGCCAGCCTGTGGCTTGTGAGCACACCGACGGGGTCGATCTGGCTGGCGCGCACGCTGCTGCCTCTGCCCCCGGCGATCGACCTGCCGGCCCTGCGCCAGGCCGGCGTTCAGGCGGTGGTCGTGCTGGGCGGGGGCGTGATGCCCGAGGCGCCCGAGTACGGCAGCCCGCAGCCGTCGGGGGCCACGCTGGGCCGGCTGCGTTACGGTGTGCGGCTGGCCCGCGCCGCTCAGCTGCCACTGGGCATTGCCGGCGGGACGGGCTGGGCCGGTCGCGGTCAGGTCACCGAGGCGCAGGTGGCGGCCACGGTGGCGCGCGACGAACTGGGCCTGGCGCCGCGCTGGACAGACGACCGCTCGCGCGACACCGCCGAAAACGCAGCCGCGATGGCCGCCCTCCTGGCCCGGGACGGCGTGCGCCGGATCGCCCTGGTGTCCGACAGCTGGCACCTGCCCCGGGCGGCGATGGAGTTTCGGGCGGCCGGCCTGGAGGTGCTACCAGCGCCGACCCGCCTGCCCTTGCCCGCTGTCGCGCCGTGGATGGGAGCACTTCCCTCTCCGTCGGGCCTGGAGCGTAGCCACTATGTCTTGCGCGAGTGGCTGGCGCTGCGCGTAGCGGCCTTGCGCCGGTGGGTAGGGGCTCAGGGCTAGGGGCTTTACCGGGAATTGACGTGGCTGGGCTATGCTTGGGCACCCGCACTACTAACCAGTCAGTCACTAATATCAGCCGCCGGAGCGCCCCGCCAGAACCGTCGGCCTGACCTGCCATGAGCGAAGAAACCCCGATCAAGCGCGAACGCCGCAAGCAGGCCCGCCCCGGCGAGTTGCTGGAGGCAGCGCTGTCGCTCTTCGTCGAAAAGGGCTTCGCCGGTACCCGGGTGGAGGAGGTAGCGGCCCAGGCCGGCGTCTCCAAAGGCACTCTTTTTCTTTACTACGCCAGCAAGGAAGACCTGTTCAAGGCGGTGGTTCACGAGACCCTGGCCGGACGCTTCGTCGAGTGGAACGTGGAGTTCGATCGCTTCGTGGGAAGCACCGCCGACATGCTTCGCTATTGCCTGAACAGTTGGTGGGAGCGCGTCGGTGCGACCCAGGCCTCGGGCATCACCAAGCTGATGTTTAGCGAGGCTCGGAACTTTCCAGACCTAGCGGCCTACTACCAGGAGCAGGTGATCCTGCCGGGGACTTTGCTGATACGGCGCATTCTCCAGCGCGGCGTCGACCGCGGCGAGTTCGCCATTCCCGACCTGGACTACGCGGTGTTCAGCGTCATCGCGCCCATGATCCATTTACAGATGAACCAACACTCCTTTGGCGCGTGCGTGCCAGCTGCCTTTGCCATTGATCCACAGCGCTATATCGCTGCCCAGGCCGAGATCCTGCTCAAGGGCCTGTTGCAGCGGCCTGGGCAGCCCTTGTCCGGGGGGCAGGCATGACGCGGCGCACCCTCGCCCTCGCCGTTCTGGCGACGCTGGTGCTGGCAGCAGCAGCCGGCGGCTGGCACTACCTGGGCGGCCGCAAGGCGGCCACAGCAGGTCCGGGGTCAACATCAGCAAAAGCAGCAGCCTCGGCACCGGTCGAGGCGGTGGTCGAATTCGCAGAGACCGATCTGGTCCGCGCCCGTAGCCTCGAACTCACGCAAGGCATCGCGATCACCGGCAGCCTGCGGGCGGTCCACTCGGCAGTGGTCAAGGCCCGGGTGGCGGGCGAGCTGCAAGGCCTGGCGGTGCGTGAGGGCGACAGCGTGCGCCAGGGCCAGGAGCTGGCCCGCATCGACCCAGCCGAGTACCAGGCCCGCCTGGCCCAGGCGCGCGAGCAGTCCGACGCCGCGCGCACCCAGATCGACATCGCCCAACGACAGTTCGACAACAACAAGGCCCTGGTCGACCAGGGCTTCATCTCGCGCACCGCGCTCGAAGCCTCAGCCAGTTCTCTGGCGGGCGCCCAGGCCAATTACAAGGCCGCCCTGGCGACGGTCGATGTGGCGCGCAAGACACTGGATGACACGGTGCTGCGGGCCCCCATCGCTGGCGTGGTGGCCCAGCGCCTGGCTCAGCCCGGCGAGCGCCTGGGCGTGGACGCACGGGTGGTGGAGGTCGTTGACCCCAGCCGGCTTGAGCTTGAGGCCAGCGTAGGCGCCGCCGAGTCGGTGCAGGTGCGCGTTGGCCAGGTGGCACGCCTGTCGGTCGAAGGCTTGCCCACGCCGCTCACGGCCCGGGTGGTGCGGATCAACCCCGCCGCCCAGGCCGGCACCCGCAGCGTGCCGGTGTACCTGTCGATGGGCACGGCGCCTGGCCTGCGCTCGGGTCTGTTCGCGCAAGGGCAGCTGCAGACCGGCCAGGTCCGCTCGGTGGCCGTACCCCTGGGGGCGGTGCGCACCGACAAGCCTCAGCCCTATGTGCAGGTGCTCGAGGCCGGGCGAGTCGCTCACAGGCTGGTCACCCTGGGCGCACGCGGTGAGGCGGCGGGCTTGGAGGTGGTGGCCGTCACTGGCGTGGCCGAGGACGCCCAGGTGCTCCTGGGCCATGTTGGCGCCCTGCGCGAGGGCGTAGCCACGCGCCTGACGCGGCCCATGGCAGCTGGGGAGGCGCCCGCCTCCGGGGCCGCACCCGCAGGCGGAACATCTGCCGGCGCTGCATCTGCTGGCGCGACATCCGCCAGCACCGCATCTGCCGCTCGCGGCGCTCCCTGACCCGAGACCCGCCCCATGTGGTTCACCCGCGTCAGTCTGCGCAACCCGGTCTTCGCCGTCATGCTGATGGCCGCCCTGGTGGTGCTGGGACTGTTCTCGCTCCAGCGCCTCAAGGTTGACCAGTTCCCCAGCATCGACTTCCCGGTGGTGGTGGTTTCCACCGAATACCCAGGTGCTGCACCTGAGATCGTCGAGACCGAGGTGAGCAGGAAGATCGAGGAGGCGGTCAACTCCATCTCCGGCATCAACGGCCTGACCTCGCGCAGTTACGAGGGGCAGTCGGTGGTGGTGGTCGAGTTCCAGTTGCACATCGACGGCCGCAAGGCGGCTGAGGACGTGCGCGAAAAGATCGCCTCGATCCGCTCAGGGCTGCGCGCCGAGGTCAAGGAGCCACGGGTGCTGCGCTACGACCCCACCAGCAAAGCGGTGTGGTCGGTGGCAGTGCTGCCCACAGGCGATGCGAGCACCCCCGGCGCCAAGTCGCTGTCCGCGGTCGAATTGACCAACTGGACCGACCGGGTGCTCAAAAAACGCCTGGAGAACGTGCGCGGCGTGGGCTCGGTGACCGTGGTGGGCGGCACCCGGCGCGAGATCAACCTCTACCTCAACCCGCAGGCGATGGAGTCGCTGGGCATCAGCGCCGACCAGGTGGCGGCTGCGGTGCGCAGCGAGAACCAAGAATTACCGGTGGGCGCGGTGCGCGCCCTGGACCGCGAGCGGGTGGTGCAGATCGACGCCCGGGTCGAGCGGCCCGAGGACTTCGGCCGCCTGATCGTGGCCCGACGCAATGGCACGCCTATTCGGCTCGACCAGGTGGCGCGGGTGGCCGACGGCGCCCAGGAGGTGGAGAACCTGGCCCTCTACAACGGCCAGCGCACCCTGCTGCTCACGGTGCAGAAGTCGCAGGACGAGAACACCATCCAGGTGGTAGACGGCCTCAACGCCATGCTGACCACCATGGCCAGCGAGCTGCCGCCGGGCCTACGGCTCGAGCCGATCATTGACACCTCACGCGCGATCCGGGTGTCGGTGGCCAATGTGCGCCAGACCCTGCTAGAGGGTGCGGCGCTCACCGTGCTGATCGTCTTTCTGTTCCTCAACTCCTGGCGTTCCACCGTTATCACCGGCCTCACCCTGCCGATTGCGCTGATCGGCACCTTCCTGTTCATGTATGCCTTCGGCTTCACGGTGAACATGATCACGCTGATGGCGCTGTCGCTGTGCGTGGGCCTGCTGATCGACGATGCCATCGTGGTGCGCGAGAACATCGTGCGCCATGTGCAAATGGGCAAGACGCCCTTCCAGGCGGCGATGGAGGGCACCCAGGAAATCGGTCTGGCGGTGCTGGCGACCACGCTGTCCATCGTGGCGGTGTTTCTGCCGATCGGCTTCATGGGCGGCATCGTCGGCAAGTTCTTCCATGAGTTCGGCATCACCATCGTGGCGGCGGTGCTGATCTCCATGTTCGTGAGCTTCACCCTGGACCCGATGCTCTCCTCGGTCTGGCACGACCCGGAGATCGACAAGCAGGGCAAGCCGCGCGAGGCGCCCCGCACCCTGTATGAAAAGACGCTGGGCCGCGTCACCGGGGCCTTCGACCGCGGCACCGAACGGCTGGCAGACTTCTATCAGGCCATCCTGCGCTGGGCGCTGGGGCACAAACGAACCACGGTACTGGGCTCGGTGGCGATCTTCGTGACCAGCGTGATGCTGCTGCCGCTCGTGGGCACCGAGTTCGTGCCCAAGGCCGACTTCTCCGAGCTCAGCGTGAACTACCACACGCCCGTGGGCTCCTCACTGGAGCTGACCGAGGCCAAGGCCCGCCAGGTCGACGCCATCGTGCGTGAGCTGCCCGAGACCCGCTACACGGTAACGACCATCAACACCGGCACCGCCCAGGGCAAGATTTACGCGTCCACCTACATCCGCCTGACCGACCGAAAGAACCGCCAGCGCAGCGTCGACCAGTTGGCCGCCCTGCTGCGTGATCGGCTCAAGCAGGTGCCGGGCATCACGGTCACCCATGCCGGCGCCGGCGAGTCAGTGGGCGGCAACAAGCAGATCGAAATGTCACTGCTGGGGCCCGACCAGGCCGAGCTTGACCGCCTCGGCCGTCTGGTGGCCGACCGGCTGCGCGCGGTGCCCGGACTGCGCTGCGCGATGCCCGAGGGCGCGTTCTACGCCTTCTGCGAGGTGCAGGGGTGGATCGGCCGCCAGACCCCCCAGGGCGCGCGCCTCGACGACGACCTCGCGGTGGCGGCGTGGCTGCTCGAGGAGGCC
>NZ_JARXAB010000051.1 GCF_029866045.1 Ramlibacter sp.
GCGGCCAGACGGCCCTTGCGGCTGGCCGTCAGCGCCATTTCGGACATGGCGAAAGCGCCGTTGAGAATGATCAGCAGCGCGATCAGCAGGACATCCATACACGAGGAGGCCGGACCGCGACGCGGCTTCGGCAGAATCAGAGACCATGGCACTCTACCTGATCGGCGATGTCCAGGGCTGCGACGCGGCCCTGGGCCGGCTGCTGCACACCGTGGACTTCTCCCCCAGCCGGGACACGGTTTACCTGCTGGGCGACCTGGTCAACCGCGGCCCGGCATCGGCCGCGGTGCTGCGCCGGGTGCAGGCCTTGGGCGCTTCAGCGCGCTGCGTGCTGGGCAACCACGACCTGAGCCTGCTGGCAGTGGCCGAAGGCTTTCACTCGCCTCGCCCCGGCGACACGATGGACGAGGTGCTGCAGGCCCCGGACCGCGCGGCGATGCTCGAGTGGCTGAGGCATCAAAGCCTGGCGATTCATGCGCACGGCCTGCTGATGGTTCACGCCGGCGTGCTGCCGGCTTGGGACTTGGCCCAGGTACTCACTCTGGCCGGGGAGGTGGAAGCGCAGTTGCAAGGGCCCGACCTGCACGGATTCCTGGCCACCCTCTTCGGCAACAGGCCAGACCGGTGGAGCGACAGCCTGCAAGGCCCGGACCGCTGGCGGGTGGTGGTCAACGCGCTCACCCGCATCCGTTTTTGCACCCCGGAGGGGGTGATGGAAATGAAGACCTCGGGGCCGCCAGACCAGGCGCCGCCCGGGCACCTGCCCTGGTTCGACCTCCCGGGGCGGCGCACCGCCAGCCTCACCATTGCCTGCGGCCACTGGTCAGCGTTGGGCGTGCTGCGACGACCGGACCTGCTGGCCCTCGACTCCGGCTGCGTCTGGGGGGGATGCCTGAGCGCACTGCGCCTGGGCGCGCTGCGCGCAGACGACGAACTGATTCAGGTGCGCTGCGAGCCGGCTCAGGACCCGGCCGACTGATCGGCGGGCGCCTCAGGTGCCAGGGCCGAATCTGCTGGCTCTGCTGCCTCTGCCGGCACCGACGCAAACAAGGCCGCGAGCTTGCGCTTGGGCTTGATATTGGCGGAGATGCGGTTGGCCGCCGGCTTGGCACCGGCCTCCCACGCCGGCTTGGCCTCGGCGGTCGTCGCCTCGGGCGCCTCGTAGGGCTGGCTGAAGAAGGGATCTGCCGGGGTGCGGGGCGCCGCCGGTGCGCGATCACCGCGCTCAGGGCGGGTACTGGCATGGCGGGGCATGTCCAGACCTTCGCGCGGCTCATCCACCCCGTGCTCGCGCCAGTTGCGGCGGCCGTCGTTGATACGGCCACGCGGACGCTCGTCATCGAACTCGAAAGCCTCGATATCGAGCTTTTTCTTGAGCAGCTTTTCCAGGTCGGCCACATTGCGGCCGTCTCCGGAGGTGACGAAGGTCACCGCCAGGCCAGAGGCGCCGGCCCGGCCGGTGCGGCCGATGCGGTGGACATAGTCCTCGGCGTTGAAGGGAATGTCGAAGTTGAAGACCGCCGGCACATCCTTGATGTCGAGCCCACGCGCCGCCACATCGGTGGCCACCAGCAGGTCGACCTCGCCCGCCTTGAAGGCGGCCAGCGCCTTCAAACGTTCGTCCTGGCTTTTGTCGCCGTGCAAGGCGGTGGTCTTGAGGCCCTCGCGCTCCAGGGCGCGGGCCAGCCGGGCGCAACCGAGCTTGCTGTTGACGAAAACAAAGGCCTGCGAGATGCCGCGCTGACGCACCACCTGCCGCAGCACCCGGCGCTTGTCGTCGTCGGTCACGCTGTAGAAGTGCTGCTCCACGGTAGAGGCCGTCTCGTTGGGGCGAGCCACCTCGACCACCACCGGGTCCTGCAGGTAGCTGTTGGCCAGGCGCTTGATTTCGGGTGAGAAGGTGGCCGAGAACAGCAGGGTAGTGCGCTGCTTGGGCAGATAAGACAGGATGCGCTGCAGGTCGGGCAGGAAGCCGATGTCCAGCATGCGGTCGGCCTCGTCGAGCACCACGTACTCGACCTGATTGAGAACCGCGTTCTTCGCCTCGATGTGGTCCAGCAGCCGGCCAGGGGTGGCCACCAGCACCTCCACACCCTTCTTCAGCTCCAGCGTCTGCGGCTTCATGTCGATGCCGCCAAAGACCACCGTGCTGCGCAATTGCGTGTACTTGGCGTAGAGCTTGACCTGCTGGGCGACCTGGTCGGCCAGTTCACGGGTGGGCAGCAGCACCAGGGCACGGACCGGGTGGCGGGCCGGCGAGGTGGAGCTGTTCTCGTGTTTGAGCAGGCGCTCGAGCAGAGGAAGGGAAAAGGCGGCGGTCTTGCCGGTGCCGGTCTGGGCGGCGCCCATCACGTCGCGGCCGGTTAGCACCACCGGAATGGCCTGCGCCTGAATGGGCGTCATGTTCTCGTAGCCCATTTCGGCCACAGCGCGGGCCAGATTGGGAGACAAGCCGAGGTTGGAAAAGGAGGCGGTCATGTAACTAAGTATTGTCTCACCCTTGGCAGTCCGATCGGCGGAAATCGGAGTAGGCACTCACAAGAGGGCCTGACCCAGCCCGGAGCGCCCCTAGAATCGGGGGGTGTCTATCCTTAACGCAGACCTGCACAGCCACTCGGTCGTTTCCGACGGCACCCTCACCCCCGAGGTGCTCGCCGCGCGCGCTGCGGCCAACGGGGTCGACCTCTGGGCCCTCACCGACCACGACGAAATCGGCGGCCAGCACCGTGCCCTGGCAGCGGCCAAGGCGCAGGGCATGCGCTACCTCACCGGCACCGAGATCTCGGTCACCTTCGCCGGCGTCACCGTGCACATCGTTGGCCTGGGCTTCGACCCGGACGATGCCGCCCTGGTGCAGGGCCTGGCGGCCACCCGCGGAGGCCGAGGCGCCCGCGCCATGGAGATGGCCGAGCAACTGGCCAAGGTGGGCATCCACGACGCCTACGAGGGCGCGCTGCGCTACGTAGGCAACCCAGAGCTGATCTCCCGCACCCATTTCGCCCGCTTCCTGGTGGAGGTGGGCGCCTGCCGCGACACGCCCGAGGTCTTTCGAAAGTACCTCACCGAAGGCAAGCCGGGCTTCGTGCCCCACCGCTGGGCCCAATTGGGGGACGCGGTCCGCTGGATCACCGAAGCGGGCGGAATGGCGATCATTGCCCACCCGGCCCGCTACGCCTTCACCGCCAACGAAGAGTGGGCGCTGTTCTCCGAGTTCAAGGCCCATGGCGGGCGTGGCGTGGAGGTGGTCACCGGCAGCCATACCAACGCCGAGGCCATCCGTTACGCCGAGACGGCGCTCGAGTTCGGCCTGGCCGCTTCCCGCGGCAGCGACTTCCACAGCCCCGAGGAAAGCCACACGGACCTGGGCAAGCTGCCCTTGCTGCCCGGCCAGTTGACACCGGTGTGGGAGCTGCTGGCGGACCGGGTTCGGTGAGCCGGCCCGAGCAGGGGCCCGCCACGTGAGCCAAGGGCGGCAGCTGGCTGGCCTTGCGCTGGCGATCTTCGCGGTGGCCGTCTTCGCCACCTCCGACACCCTCTCTCAAGTGGTGCTGCACGCCGGTGCCCCGCTGTTGGCGGTGGTCTTCATCCGATTCGCCGTGCAGGCAGTGGCCACCAGCCTACTGGCGGTGCCGCTTCGAGGCCGGGCTATGTTCCAGACCGAGCAGCGGGGCTTGCAGATCTTGCGCGGCATGACTCTGGTGATGGGCACCTCCTGCCTGTTCGCCAGCCTGCGCCTCATGACGGTGGGCGAAATGACCGCCATCATGATGCTCACCCCCATGGCCGTGACCGCAATAGCGGGCCTGCTGTTCAAAGAAGTGGTACCGCCTCTGCGCTGGCTTCTCCTGGTGGGGGGCTTCGCCGGCACACTGGTCATCCTCCGGCCCGGTACCGACGACTTCCGCTGGGTCATGCTGCTGCCACTGGGCCAGGTGGTCTTCAACACCGTCTTTCAGCTACTCACCAGCCGGCTTTCGCGAACCGAGCACCCGGTCACGACGAACCTGTACACAAGCCTCACCTGCACCGTCCTGACCCTGCCTGCCCTCGTGCTGGCAGACATGTCCCACTTGCCCGGCTGGGTCTGGGGACTGACGGTGGGGCTTGGCCTGAGCGCGACGCTGGGACACATGCTGTGGGTGATGGCCTTCCAGCGGGTGTCGGCCACCCAGGTCATGCCCTTCACCTATTCGCAGATCGCCTTTGCGGTGCTGGCCGGCTGGGTCGTCACCGGGGCGGTGCCCGACCGCTGGGCCACCGTGGGGATGGTCGCGATTGCCCTGTGCGGCATCGGCAGCGCGCTGCTCACGCTGTACCAGCAGCGCCGCTGAGCGCTCGCCCCGCTCCTTCCCGCCCCGCCCCGCAAGACAGGGCCGGCCCGAACGCGTCGCCAGCCCTGCTCCGGGCCTGCCCGATACTCGCGCTATGGCGCAATACTTCGAGTTGCATCCCGACAACCCGCAGCCGCGGCTGCTCAAGCAGGCGGTCGCCCTGCTTGCCTCCGGCGGCGTGCTGGCGGTGCCTACCGACTCTTCCTACGCGCTGGTCTGCCACCTAGACGACAAAGCTGCGGTGGAGCGTCTGCGGCAGGTGCGGCAGGTGGACGACAAGCACCACCTCACCCTGCTGTGCCGAGACCTCTCCGAGCTGGCCAACTACGCCCGGGTCGACAACCGCCAGTACCGGCTGCTCAAGGC
Source organism: Ramlibacter sp. (assembly GCF_029866045.1). Lineage (GTDB taxonomy): Bacteria > Pseudomonadota > Gammaproteobacteria > Burkholderiales > Burkholderiaceae_C > Ramlibacter. The sequence continues at coordinate 4,698 of NZ_JARXAB010000051.1, forward strand.
CGCCACCCCGGGGGCCTTCACCTTCATCCTCGAGGCCACCAAAGAAGTGCCGCGAAGGGTGAGCCATCCACAGCGCAAGACCATCGGTCTGCGCGTACCCGGGCACACAGCGCTGCAGGCCCTGCTGGCCCTGCACGACGGTCCGCTGCTGGCCGCCACCCTGATCCCGCCGGGCGAAACCGACCCCCTCAATGACGCGCAGGAGATCCGCGAACGCTTCGAACACGCCCTGGCCGCCGTCATCGACGCCGGCGCCTGCCCCCACCTGCCCAGCACGGTGGTAGACCTCACGCCGATGGCGAGCGGCGGGGAGGCCCTGGTCATGCGGGAAGGTGCGGGGGAACTGTCGGTGCTGGGGCTCTGAGACAATCCCAACCGTGGATGCCAACGCCCTGATCCAGACCGTCGCGGTCTACGCCCTGCCTGTCCTGTTTGCGATCACGCTGCACGAGGCGGCGCACGGGTATGCGGCGCGCCGCTTCGGCGACATGACCGCCACCGTCATGGGCCGGGTGACGCTCAACCCCCTGGCTCACATCGACCTCATGGGCACGGTGCTGATGCCGCTGCTGCTGTACTTCGCCACTGCCGGCAACTTCCTCTTCGGCTACGCCAAGCCGGTACCCGTGGACTTCGGCCGGTTGCGCCGCCCCAAGCGGGACATGATCTGGGTGGCGCTGGCGGGCCCGGCTGCCAACTTCATTCAGGCCATCGCCTGGGCCGTGGCCCTGGTCGTTCTGGCTGGTATCGGCGTGCAAGAGCGCTTCTTCATCGAACTGTGCAAAGCTGGCGTGCGGGTCAACCTGGTGATGTGGGCTTTCAACCTCTTTCCGCTGCCGCCCCTGGATGGCGGCCGCATCCTGGTGGGGTTGCTGCCACTGCCGGCTGCCCGCGCTCTGGCCCGCATCGAGCCCTGGGGCTTTTTCATCGTGCTGGGCCTGGTGATCGCGGGCGTGGTCGGCAGCCTCTGGCTCAACCCCCTCATGACCCTGGGCTACGAGGCCTTGGGCCTGATGCTGTCGCCGCTGGACCATTTTTTCCGCTGATACTTTCCGCTTAATCCCACAGCACGACGCCCATCGCGACCCCAGGCTCACCACCTCAGCACCCTCGAACCGATTTTTTGCCCCACACGGACGACCTGCCTCCCATGACCCGCCCCGCCCCAGACGCCGTGCGCTACCTCACCGGCATCACCACCACCGGCACCCCCCACCTGGGCAACTACGTGGGCGCGATCCGGCCCGCGGTGCAGGCCAGCCGCACCCCCGGCACCCAGAACTTCTACTTCCTGGCCGACTACCACGCGCTCATCAAGTGCGACGACCCGGCCCGCATCCAGCGCTCCACGCTGGAAATTGCCGCCTGCTGGCTGGCCACCGGCCTGGACCCCGAGCAGGTGTTCTTCTACCGGCAGTCGGACATCCCCGAGATTCCGGAGCTGACCTGGTTTCTCACCTGCGTCTGCGGCAAGGGGCTCCTCAACCGCGCCCATGCCTACAAGGCCTCGGTCGACAAGAACCAGGCAGCTGGCGCAGACCCAGACACCGACGTGACCGCCGGCCTGTTCATGTACCCGGTGCTGATGGCCGCGGACATCATCTTGTTCAACGCACACAAGGTGCCGGTCGGGCGCGACCAGATCCAGCACATCGAGATGGCGCGCGACATGGCCGCCAGCTTCAACCACCTGTATGGCCCGCACTTCACCCTGCCCGAGGCCGCGGTGGATGAGTCGGTGGCCACCTTGCCGGGCCTGGACGGGCGCAAGATGTCCAAAAGCTACGACAACACCATCGGTTTGTTCACGCCGGCGGCCCAGATCCGCAAGCAGATTGCCGGTATCGTGACCGACTCACGCTCACCAGGTGAGCCCAAGGACACCGAGGGATCGGCCTTGTTCCAGATCTACCGGGCCTTCGCCACCCCTGAGGAAACCGAGAGCCTGCGCCGCGCCTACGCCGAAGGCATTGCCTGGGGCGACGCCAAGCAGTTACTTTTCGAGCGCATCGACCGCGAAATCGCGCCCATGCGCCAGCGCTACCAGTCCCTGGTGGAGAACCCGACCGAGCTCGAGCGCATCCTGCGGCGCGGCGCAGAACGGGCCCGTGCGGTCGCCACCCCGTTCATGTCCGAGCTGCGCCAGGCAGTGGGCCTGCGCAATCTGGCCAGCCAACCCACTGCTAAAGGCGCCAAAAGCGCCGAAAAAGCAGAAAAGGCCGCCCTCCCCGCCTTCAAGCAATACCGGGAGGCCGACGGTCTGCACTACTTCAAGCTCGTCGAGCCAGGTGGACGGGTATTGCTCCAAAGCCAGGGCTTCGCCTCCCCCCGGGAAGCCGGTCAGGCGGTGGGCGTACTGCGGGCCGAAGGTGCCGCGGGACTGGCCAAACTGGCCGGTCAGGTGGAACGCCCCCACTCGGTGCCCGAGAACGAACTGGGGAATGCCCTGTCCAAGCTGATGCAGGCGGATTAGTCAGCTCTGCTATAAAGTGGGACGAAGACAACCTTTTATTGCCTACGAGAGCACCATGCAGGCCACCAAAACCACCCCCCCGATGAATCTCTATGTCATCGACGACCATCCGTTGATGCGCGAAGCCGTGGTCATGCTGATGCGCAGGCTGCGACCAGGCGCCAATGTGGTGGAGCTTGAACGCATGGGCGGGCTCGACGCAGCGGTGCGCCAGCACGGCGCGCCCGACCTGATCTGCCTGGACCTGAAGCTGCCCGACACCACCGGCACCTCGGGCGTTCACGAGATCAAGAACCTCTTTCCCAACACGCCCCTGGCGGTGCTGTCCGCGTCGCCTGCAGCCGACTGCGAAGAGCTGTGCGTAGATGCAGGCGCAGACATTTATGTCGAGAAGTCTGCCGGCGCCGGCGAGATTGGCAACGCCCTACGCGCACTGCTGGCGGCCGACGGCCAGTTCGAGGAGCTTGCGCCCACTGATAACAAGTTGTCCAAGCGGCAGAAGCAGTTGATCGTCATGCTCGACCGGGGCCTCTCCAACCGTGAGATCGCAGACGAACTGGGCATCTCCGAGCACACGGTGAAAGTGCACCTGTGGCGCCTGTTCCGCCGTCTGGGCGTGAAGAGCCGCACCCAGACCATTCACTACGCGCGCGTGCACGGCCTGCTGGGCAGCTGAGCGCGGCAATTCCGCTCTGAGAAACCGGCCCGAGTGGCCGGTTTTTTTACGCCTGTGCGCAGGTCAATGCATGGGGGGGCGATGCACGAAAGCCGATGCATAAGGGCCTTGCCAATCGCAGGGATGGATCACTTCATGAGCGACTCATGATGGATCTCTTTTTGAGCGACGCGATCGTAGATCACGTGATGAGTGACCTGATGAGGGTTCGCGTTTTGAACATCTCGGAAGTGGATCGCTTTCTGAGCTATCGAAAGATAGATCGCTGCTTGAGCTACTGAATGCTGGCCGCCCGCGCCGCCGCCTGCGCGGGGTCGGTCGGGGTGATGGCGAGGCGAAACACACTGCCTCGTCCCGGACGCGACGCCAGGCTCACCGGGTGACCCAGGATGTGGCAAAGCCTCGAGACGATATAGAGCCCCAGACCAAAGCCGTCCTCGGTGCCCTGGTGCAGGTGCACCTTATAGAACTCGCGGAAGATTTCCTTCTGGTGAACCGGCGCGATCCCCACCCCGGTATCCCAAACCTCCAGCACCGGGCCCGTGTCGCCCGGACGCAGCGCCACCAGCACCCCGCCACGCTCGGTGTATTTGACTGCGTTGGACACCAGGTTGCCGGCGATACGCCGCAACAGCAGCGGGTCAGAGCGCACGCTGGCGCCGGCCAGCGGCCCCGAGTGACGCACGCGAAGCGTCAGGCCCTTGGCTTGGGCCAAGGGCTGGTACTGCAGCTCCAGCTCGGCGAGCAATGCATCCAGCGACAGGTTCTCGACCTGCAAGCGGATATGGCCCGAGTCCAGGCTCACCAGGTCAAAGAGGGAGTCGAACAGGGTGTTCACCGCCCGGGTTGACTGGACGATCTTGGGCGCGATGTCGCGCACCATCTCCGGCTCGTTGGCCAGCCAGTCGGCGTACAGCTGCAGGGCATGCACCGGCTGGCGAATGTCATGCGCGGCGCTGGCCAGAAAGCGGTTCTTGATTTCCACCGCATTCAGCGCAGCCTGCGTCTCGCGGGTCAGGGAGTTGATCAACTGGGTATTGCGAAACTGCAATTCAAAATTGCGCCGGTGGGTCAGGTGCTGGCGCCGGGCGGCCTGCAGCAGCACCAGCCAAAACAGCAGCAGGAACAGCACCATCCAGTAGTCCACCAGCGGCGCGCCGGCGGTCAGGTCCAGGCCCAGCCGCCACAGCACCGCGGCCAGGGCAGCACCAATGAGCGGGTGGACAAACAGGCGTGCGGTGGGCAGATGCGAGGACAGCACCGTCACCGCCATCATGGCCATCACCGACAGGGTGAGCCAGGCGCCGAACTGGTAGGCCTGTGGTGTGCCGTCAAAGAACAGGAGAGGTGCCAAGCCCCAGGTGAGGCCAGTGGCCGGCCACAGCCACTGGTGACGCCGATGAAAGTCCAGTACCGCCATTGTGTCGGCCGCCGACATCCTGCGTTCGAACCGCAGCAGCACCGCAGAACGCAGCGCACTCAGGCCCACCGCGACCACGCCCCAGGCCAGCAGGGTCAGGCCGCTGCCGCTGGTCGCCAACAGCGCCAGGTAGATGGGGATCACCAGCCAGGCAGCGAACTGCGACTGGTGAGCCGCGCGCATCAGCGTGCGGACCAGTTCGGCTTCGACCCACTCGGACTCGGTGGGCGCAGGGCGGGGTGGGAGCTGGGGCGACATGGGGGCGTTCACCGGCGCAAGGACCGGCACGCCCGAGTCTAGCGAATGGAGGGGCCGCGCCGCGCGGCTGGCTCGATTCGCAGCTGCTGCCGGTACTTGGTCACGGTGCGGCGCGCTACCCGAAGGCCTTGGGCCGTGAGGGCACGGGCCAGAGCCACATCGGACAGCGGCGTCTCGCGTGGCTCGCTGGCGATCAGTGAACGGATCAGGCCGCGCACTGCAGTGGGCGAGCAATGACCGCCGCTGTCGGTGGCCAGACCCCGGGAGAAAAAGAAACGCAGCTCGAACAGGCCACAGGGCGTGGCCATGTACTTCTGGTGCGTGACCCGGGAGACCGTGGACTCGTGCACCCCAACCTCCTGCGCAATCTCGCGCAGGGCCAGAGGCCGCAGGGCCAGAGGGCCGAGCGCGAGGAAGCGGTGCTGGCGCTGCAGGATCGCGCGGGCGACGGCCAGGATGGTGGCAAAGCGCTGTTCCACGTTGCGCAGGGTCCAGCGCGCTTCCTGCAGATGCCGGCCGAACACCACACCACCCTGCTCGCGGTGGCTGGCGTACCAGTCGGCATAGGTCTGCTGTAGTCGCAAGCGTGGCAGGGCCGCCGGGTTGAGATGGGCCACCCATTGCGACTGCCGGCGGCGCACCACCACATCGGGAATGATGGTGCCAGCCGCCACCGCGCCGATGCGTGAGCCCGGTCGGGGGTCGAGCTGCCGGATGCGGTCACAGGCCGCCTGCACCTGGCCCAGCGTGTGCCCGAGGCGTCGCGACAAGCCGGCCAGATCGTGGGCGGCCAAGGCGGGCAGGTGCTCACGCACGATGGCCAGGGCCAGGGCGCGCAGCTTCGGGGGCTCTCCGACCGGGCCGAGCTGCAAGGCAAGACATTCGCCCAGGCTTCGCGCGCCGACACCCGCTGGCTCCAGGGCCTGCACCCGCGCCAGCGCCAAGGACAGTTCATGCACCTGCGGCGCTGGCAGCAGCCCGGGTAGCGCTGGGCCCAGTTCGCACAGGGGCATGCGCAGGTAGCCGTCGTCGTCCAGGCAATCCACGAGGGCCAACGCCAACAGGCGTTCGCGCTCTGGCAGCCGCAGGAGCCGCAACTGCCCAGCCAGGTGTTCCGCCAGGGTCACAAGGCAAGGCAGGCGGTGCTGGAGCGCATCGCCTCGGGCCCCGCCCTCGCCGCCCTCGCGGCCCTCGCCGGGCGCGGCAGGCCAGGTCTCGGCATCCGCATCGGCGCCTGCACCGCCCTCGCTGGCTTCACTGGCTTCACTGGCTTCGCTGGTGCTGGCATCCGACGCATCGGCGCTCTTGCCTGCAGCGTCCTCGGTGTCCGTCACGGCACCCGATTCGCTGCCCGGCCAGCCCTCCTCGGCCCATTCGAGGAAAGGGTTGTCGCAGACCGCCTGCCGCAGCAGCTGCACATAGTCGGTCGTCGGCAGCTGCAGCATGCGCACGGCCTGCTGCAGGCGCGGCGAAAGCGATGTCTGGGCACAAGCAGACTGGCGCAGGCCCGCAGCAAGTTGGAAGGAAGGAATCATCTCGGTCACACCTCGGCTGGGGCTACACACGTGCGGCAACGGCCGGCGCGAACAGGCCTCCGAGGGGGTGCCGCAAGCCCCGTGCCGCGGCAGGCTTGCTGGCACATGGCGTGAGGTCTGAAACGCTCTGTCACACGGCACAGATGCGAGCGCGAGGATTGCGTCACGGCGGGGGCAGGGCTGGCCTGGCATCCGTGCACGGACTTGCGGCAAGACTTGCCGTTTGCCCGGGTCGGCGGCGGTTACCGGAGGTTGCAGCGCGTACGCAAAGGCCGGGGTTGCGGCTAGGGTGTGCGGCTTTGTCGCGGGACCCGCAGGCCATGACCCATGCACTGATCGTCGAAGACGACGCCGAAGCCGCCCGGATGGTCGCCGCGGTGACGTCGGGTGAGGGCTTGAGCGCCGCCTGCGCGGGTACGTTGCTGGACGCACGCCGGCAGTTGGCGCTGCAAGCGCCCGACCTGCTGCTTCTGGACCTGCAACTCCCCGACGGCAATGGGCTGGCCCTGCTCGATGACCCCGAGCTGCTCGGGAGGCCCGAGGTGGTGGTCATGAGCGCAAGCGCGCAGCTGCCCCCGGTGCTGCGCAACCGGGCCGAGGGCGCGCCCGTCCATCTGGTCAAGCCCTTTAGCCAGGCGCAGCTGCAGGCAGCGCTGGCACACCACCGGCAGGGGCCGCGGGACGCGGCACCGCCCGAGCGATTCGGGCTGCTGGTGGGCGCCAGCGCGCCGATGCAGGCGGTCTACCACGAAATCATGCAGGTGGCACCGACACAGTTCACCGTCCTGATCTCCGGCGAGAGCGGCACTGGCAAGGAACTGGTGGCGCGCATGCTCCATGATCGCAGCCCACGGCGCGCACGGCCCTTTGTGGCGGTCAATTGCGGCGCGCTTTCGCCGCACCTGGCCGAGAGCGAGCTATTCGGTCACGAGCGGGGCAGCTTCACAGGCGCCGATCGGCTGCATCCGGGCTTTTTTGAGCAGGCGGCGGGTGGCACGCTGTTTCTCGACGAAATCACCGAGATGCCACTTCCGATGCAGGTCAAGTTGCTGAGGGTGCTCGAATCGGGCAGCTTCATGCGGGTAGGCGCCACCAGCACCCTCGAGGCCGACGTGCGGGTGGTGGCGGCGAGCAACCGTGATCTGGCGCAGGCGGTGGCCGAGGGCGTGCTGCGGGAGGACCTGTTCTGGCGGCTCGACGTTTTCCCGATCACGCTGCCACCGCTGCGCCAGCGCAGGGAGGACATCGGGCTGCTCGCAGCCCACCTGCTCGAGCAGATCGGCCAGCAGGAGGGCGTGCGCCGCGTGCTCGGAGTCCACGCCCTCGGGGCGCTCATCGACCACGACTGGCCGGGCAATGTGCGTGAATTACGCAACGTGCTCAAGCGGGCCTGGGTGCTGAGTGAGGGGTCCTGCCTGGCGCCGGACTTGCTCGCCACCTTGTTACGCCGGATGCCGCCTGCGCTGGGAGGCCGCTGGGAGAGGTCCCCCAGGGTTGCGCTGGCAACTGGGGCAGCGTCGGCAGTGGCGGCACCGCTCTCAGACGCCGGCACGCCAGGAGGCGAACGCGGCCAGACGGACAACTGGCTCTCACTGCCCCTGGGCATCTCCCTGGCGGAGGCCGACCGACGCCTGGTGGAGGCGACCCTGCGCCACCACGGCCAGCACCGCGAGCAAGCCGCTGCGACCCTGGGCATCAGCCTCAAGACGCTCTACAACCGCCTGCGCAGCTACGGCGCGGCCTGAACCTGCGGGCAACAGAGTCCTCACCAGCAAACACGGGCAGACGGGCACAAGCGCACACGCAGGCTCGACGGTGTCCCACAACAGCCGGGTCTGTTACTGGCGACACTCGGCTGTGAGTCTTCCACTGTCTCTCTTCCTGGCAGCGTTGATGGGGCTGCTACTGGCAGCCGTGACCAGCGCCCTCCTGATCCGTCACCAGCGTCGGCAAGGCGAGGCGCTGGCGCAGCAGCAAACGTTCCAGGCCACACTGGCGCGCTATGCGGTCTGGGCGGCGGCGCTGCGCAGCGCCCTGGCTGCCGGCGGTGTCACCGCCGACATGACCGAAGAGGCCACGCGCGGCGCGCAAGACGCCTTGCTGCGGCTGCAGGCCCTGCAGCGGCACCACTTCCCGGCGCTCGAACCCGCTATGGCGCGGCTACGCCAGGCAGACGCGGCTTTACGGGAATTCCTGACTCACCAGGAACACCTGCGGCTGCACCATGCCGAGGCCTGGCTGGCGTCCGCGCACGAGGCCCGGCTAGACGATCTGGCGCGCGGTCTGGAGGATGCCGTGGAGGCCCTGGAAATAGCGCTGCGCCAGCCGCGGGTATTCGCCCCTGGCACCGGTCGATAATCGGAGCGCAATACCCAGCGAGGCGCCATGACGGACACCCCCTCCCCCACCCACACACCCTTTCCCGACCTGCCAGGCTTGCTCGCCACGCAGCGCGCCGCCTGCCGCGCCGAGCCAATGCCCTCCGAGGCCCGTCGCCGGGAGTGGCTGGGGGCGCTGCAGCGTTTCCTGCATGACCACCGGGGCGCGCTGTGCGAGGCCATCGCCCGCGACTACGGCCATCGCTCGCACCACGAGACCCTGCTGACCGAGGTGATGCCTGCGCTCAAGGAAGTCGAGCACGCACTCTCACACCTGCGCGCCTGGATGAAGCCGCGCCGGCGTGGAGTGGACCGCATCGCCTTCGGCCTGGCGCGCAACGAGGTGATCCCGCAACCGCTGGGCGTGGTCGGCGTCATCGTGCCCTGGAATTTTCCGGTCAACCTCAGCTTCGGGCCGCTGGCAGTCATCCTGGCTGCGGGCAACCGGGCGATGGTCAAGATGAGCGAGAACTCGCGCGCCCTGGCGGCCCTGCTGGTAAAGGAAATGCCCGCCTACCTGCCCACTGATGTCCTAGCCTTTGTCGACGAGACCGGCGGGGTCGGCCCGGCCTTCTCCCAGCTGCCCTTCAATCACCTGCTGTTCACGGGATCGGCCCCTACTGGGCGGGCGGTCATGGCCTCGGCCGCGCGCAACCTGTGCCCGGTGACGCTGGAGCTCGGCGGCCGCTCGCCGGCGCTGGTGTGCCCAGACTTCGACCTGCGGCTGGCGGCCGAACGCATTCTGTACACCAAATGCCTGAACGCGGGACAGATCTGCACCACCGTCGACCATGTCTTCGTGCCGCGTGACCGGGTGCAGGACTTCGTCGCGATGGCGCGCGAGATCGTGCCCGCCCGCTACGCCTCGCTCGAAAGCCGTGACTACACCTCCATCATCTCGCCGACCGCCTGGCGCCGTCTGGTCGACGCCCTCGACGAGGCCCAGGCCAGCGGTGCCACGGTCATCCCGCTGTTGCCCGGGGCGGCGCGCGACGAAGCCGGCCACCGGCTGGCGCCCCATGTGGTGGTGGACGCGCCGGCCGACTGCGCGCTGATGCAGCGGGAGATCTTCGGGCCCATCCTGCCGGTGATCGGCTACGACGCGATCGACACGGTGGTGGACACCATCAACGCCAGCCCGCACCCGCTGGCCTTCTACCCCTTCACCCATGACCAGCGCTTGCTGCAGTCGCTGCTCGAGCGGGTGATGTCGGGCGGGGTGAGCGTGAACGACGCGCTGTTCCACGTCGCCCAGTCCGAGCTGCCTTTCGGCGGTGTGGGCGAGTCGGGCATGGGCCACTACCATGGCCCCGAGGGCTTCGCCACCTTCTCCAAGCTGCGGCCGGTGTTCCACCAGGCGCGCTGGGCGACCACCGGTCTGCTGGCGCCCCCCTACGGCCGGCGAGTCGAGCAGCTGATCGAATTCATCATGCCCCGGCGCAAGCGAACGTAAGTTCCGGCAGGCCGAGGACCCGCCGGGTAACACCGCCCGGCGGCCGGTGACAAGCGGATACCTGCGCAAGCATTCGCCTACAGAGCCTTAGGACAAGGCCTACACCATCGCAAGCTGCTGCCGAGCCATCGGCTGGCGGGAGCGCGATGCGATGTTGAGACGGACTTTCATGCGGGCCGGTGCACTGGCCGTGACGGCCACAGCCGTCCTCGCTGCCTGCGGCGGCGGGGGTGCGCCTCCAGCAGGCGCTGCGGGCGGGACCGGTGACTCCAACCCCGAGTCACCCGGTGTCGGTGCAGGGGCGGAGCCCCTCGCGAGCACCAGCCCCCCCGCCTCGCCAGACCATGGCATGCAGCCAGCCTTTCCCTTCGGCGAGCGCCGCGCCCTGGTCGGCGGTCGCTACCCCTTCGGCATTGCACCCACAGTGGCCGGTAGCGCCCCGGGCACCTCCGCCATGGACGACGCCATCCGTGCCAGCTACGGCGCCTGGAAGACCGCCAACCTGCGGCCCTCACCGGCCTTCACCGCCAGCACGGGCTCACTGGCCGGCCAGCGCATCGCCGACGGCCTGCATGTGCGCTTCACCAACACCGCCTATGCCACCGTCTCCGAGGGCATGGGCTATGGCCTGCTGATCACCGTGGTAATGGCCGGCCACGACCCCGAGGCGCAAGCCCTGTTCGACGGCCTGCTGCGCACTGCGCGCGGCCGACCGGCCCACGCCTGGATGTCGAGCGGCCATCCCGAAGCGGCCTACCTGATGGAGTGGCGCCTGGCGGCCGACATGAGCAGTGCCGGCGACGGATGGAACGCCACCGACGGTGACCTGGACATGGCCCTGGCCCTGCTCATGGCCGACCGCCAATGGGGGTCGGCGGGCGCGGTGGACTACCGGCGCGAGGCGCTGGCCAGCATCAACGCGCTGAAGTCCATCAACTTCGCTGCGAGCGGCGAGCCGCGCGGACCGCAGCGGGCCAACTCGCGCACCTCCGACCACATGGTCGGTCACTTTCGCAGCTTTCGCGCCGCCACCGACGACGCCTTCTGGGACCGGGCGATCGACCGCTGCCTGGCCCTGGTCGAGGCCATCGTGGCCACCTACTCGCCACTGGCCGGCCTGCAACCGGGCTTCATCGTCGACTGCGACACCGCCACGCCCTCCCCCTCGCCAGGCTGGCTGATCGAGAGCGCCTGGGAAGGCGACTACGACGCCAACGCCACCCGCAATCCCTGGCGCTGGGGCACCGACTCTGTGTTCTCGGGCGACCCTCGCTGGGCCCAGGTGGTCGACCGCATGGTGCGATTCCTCAAGGCCGACTGCGGCGAGGACCCCTTCCAATTGGCGGGCCTGTACCGCTTGAATGGCGACGCTATCGGCGGGCGCTACTTTGCCGAAAGCGTCGCCGGGCCGCTGATGGTTGGCTGCCTGGTCCATGCCGACCACCAGCGCCTGCTGGACACCCTGTGGGCTGCCCACGCAGCCCACTTCACCACCGACTACTACGACAGCGAGCTGCAGCTGCTGCCGATGCTGGTGGCGGCGGGGCATTGGTGGGTGCCGTGAGAGGGGGGATCACTACCCATACCGGGTAACTCCCAGGGCTTATGCGGCGATGCGAAAATTCGCGCATGAATGCAAAATGCACCTCCTCCCGCCTCCTCCTCTCCAACCCACGCACCGGCCGCCGCCTGATGCTGGCTGGGGGTCTGGCTCTGGGTTTTGGCCTGGGCCTGTCTGCCAACTCGGCCCTGGCCCAGTCCGCGGCGAGCTATCCCAACAAGCCGATCCGCCTGGTCGTGCCCTTCACGCCCGGAGGTACCACCGACATCCTGGCGCGCACCATCGGCCAAAAACTCACCGAGGCCTGGGGCCAGCCGGTGGTGATCGACAACGTGCCGGGCGCTGGCGGCTCCATCGGCTCGGAAAGAGTCGCCAAAGCTGCACCCGACGGCTACACCCTGATGATGGGCCATATCGGCACCCTGGCCGTCACTCCCTCCATCTATACCAAGCTGCCTTATGACGCGGAGAAGTCCTTCGCGCCGGTGGCCTGGGTGGCCAATGTGCCCAACGTGCTGGCCGTCCATCCTTCCGTGCCAGCCAAGAACCTCCAAGAGTTCGTCGCCTATGCCCGCGCCAACCCGGGCAAGGTGAACTACGGCTCGGGCGGTAACGGCAGCGCCGCGCACATTGCCACCGAGTACTTCAAGCTCGCCAGCAGCACCTTCATGGTCCACGTGCCCTACCGCGGCACCGCCCCGGCGGTGAACGACGCCGTCGCCGGCCAGATCCAGCTCTTGTTCACGGGCGCGCCGGCGGTGCTGCCCATGGTGCGTTCGGGCAAGCTCAAAGCCTTGGCTGTCTCCAGTTCCAAGCGCCTGGAGAGCGCCCCCGATCTGCCCACCGTGGCCGAGGCTGATGCCAAGATGTTCAAGGGCTTCGAGGCCGACCAGTGGTACGGCGTGGTGGCGCCTGCCGGCACGCCGGCCGACATCGTGGCCAAGCTCAATGCCACCATCAACGCCTCGCTGTCCTCGCCCGAGATGTCGGCGCGTCTGCGCACCGAAGGCGCCATCGCCATGCCCAGCACGCCGGAGGCCTTCGGCAAGCAGATCTCCACCGAGCTGGCGCGCTGGAAGCCGGTGGTGAGCCGCGCAGGCATCAAGCCCGAATAAGGGCTATGCGGGTGCTGCCCGTGGCAATATCCGGCGACCGAGCTGGCAACAAGGAGGCCCCATGAGCGCCATGCATCCCCTGATCGACCCTGCTGCGCTGCAGGCTGCCGCCGCGCGCGTGCACATCGTCGACTGCAGCCACGACCTGGTCCAGCCCGCGCTGGGCCAGCAGCAGTACGAGCAAGGTCACATCCCAGGTGCTGTGCACGCCCACCTGGACCGTGACCTGTCCGGGCCCACCACCGGCCACAACGGCCGCCATCCACTGCCCACCGCGGAAGCCTTCTGCGCTTGGCTGGGCCGCCAGGGCATCACCCCGGGCATGACGGTGGTGGCTTACGACCGTTCGGGCGGCATGTATGCCGCCCGCCTGTGGTGGATGCTTCGCTGGGTCGGGCATACGCAAGTGCGCGTGCTCGACGGGGGCTGGAAAGCCTGGACGGGTGCGGGCCTGCCGGAAGAGCGCGGCGCCAGCGCACCAAAGACGGCACCGGCGACCTATCCTGCCGTCAGCCCCGATGCGTCGCAGGCGGTGGATGCCGCCTTCGTGCTGAGTAATCTGCAGGACAAGGCCGCGGTGCTGGTCGACGCGCGGGCCGCAGGCCGCTACGCCGGTGAAGGCGAAACCATCGACCCGATTGGCGGCCATATCCCGGGTGCGCTCAATCGCCCCTTCTTGGACAACCTGGGCGCCGATGGCTGCTTCAAGTCGGCCACCACGCTGCGCGCCGAGTGGCAGGCGGTCGCTGGCGCACACCTGCAAGGCCCGGCTGCGCCGGGTGGCCCCGCCGCAGCACTGGTGATGCAATGCGGCTCAGGCGTGACCGCCTGCCATAACCTGCTTGCGCTGGAACTAGCCGGCCTCGGCGGCGCCCGGCTTTACCCGGGCTCCTGGAGCGAGTGGTGCAGCGACCGCTCGCGCCCCATGGCCACCGGACCGCAGCCCTGAGCCAGCCAGCTCACAAGCTTGCTCAGAACTTGATGCCCAGGCCTAGGGTTGGGCCCTGGATCCGAATGTCGTCGCGGTTGTAGTAGGACATGTAGTCGAAGCTCAGCGAGACGCGCTTGTTGATCGCATAGGCTGCGCCCACGCCATAGGCGATGCTGTTGCCGGACTCCGAGCCTGTTCCCTGGTCACCAGAAAACTTGGTCTTGGTGCGCGCATAGCCCAGGCGCCCGAACAGTTCCACCTCAGGCGTCACCGCCACCTTGGGCTTGAGGAAGACACCCCAGATGTTGTCGATCTTCACCTTGAGGATACCGCCGTCGACGGGGATCTCGCCTTCCTTGGCACTGAGCAGCCCGATGAATTCCACCGCCATGTTGGGGTGAAATTCATAGCCGCCGATCAGGCGGACCCCCCCAGGATGCGTCTTGACCTCCGGCGCCTTGTAGGTGAGCCCGGTGTAGCCGATCTCGCCGTAGAAGGCGCCGGCATCGCCCTGAGGCGAAGTCTGGGCCTGCACCGCACCGGCTGCCAGGGTGCCCAGGAGGGCCAGGCCGAGGCCGGCGAAGCGGTGACGAAGTGGGGAGCAAAAAGCTGGTTTCATGGTGATGCCCTGGTGGGTTGAGGAGGAAGGGAAATGGAGTCGGGGCGCTCGGAAAATCCGGCGGGAGCCTCGGTTGCAGGCAGGCGTACGACCAGGGCGCGCAGGTCGAGCCCTGCCAGGGAGCCCTGAACCAGCCGGGCACTCGCATTGCCATCTACGCGCAGCCGTGCAACGCGCTGACCGGGCAGCGAGATGAGCAAGCCGCTGCGGCGGGAGCGCACCCGGTCGCCCAGGGTCTGAACCTCTAGCGCCATGCCGGGCCGAAGGCCCTGGGCCTCACCGGCCGACAGCCGCACGCGATCGCCATCGACCCGAAGCAGGTAGGCCTGCCAGGGCAGCTCGGCCAGGCGGGCTGCCAGCGCACGCGCCACCTCCGTGGCGGCTCGGGCCAGGGCTTCCTCGCGGGTGGGGGCCTCGCGCTGGGCCGAGATGGCAACGATGGATTCGCCGCTGCGGGGGTCGAGCGCGCGCAGGACAAAGCGCGCAGTGGCAGACATTCCAGCCAAGGGCTCTGGCGCTGTGGCGGACGACTGCGACGGCGCGGGCCAGGTCTCAATGCGGCCGACGAGCAGCGCGTCGACGCCGGCCGAGGCGACCTGTGAGAGGCCCGCCGGGACGCCAGGCGAGAAGACAGAGGAATCCACAGCAGGGGCGGCCTGCGCGGTACCGGGATCCTGAGCGCCATCCATGCCGGGCACACCGGCTGTCGTGCCTTGTGCGGGATTGAAGTCGAGGTCAGGGCGCACCTCGACGCTGAACTGATTCGTGGCCACCAGTGCCTGCGCGAGATGGGCTTGGGCCAGAGCGTCAGATGACGCTGCCGGTGACGGAGGGGACACCGTGGTGGCCGTCACCCGGCCGAGCACCAAGCGACGCTGCAGGTGGAGCGGAGAGGAGGCTCCGCCCAGCAGCGCAGCAGTTGCCGGCGGCGCTGCACCGTGGCTTGGGCCGGGCGCTTGCTGCGCAGGGAAAGGGGAGGAAAGAGAGGGCTGCGACGCCGCCGCGCCTTCGGGCAGGGGCAAAGGGGCTGCGCAGGCAAGCAGCAGGGCCGGCGCGATGAACAGGGCCGATGCGGCTGCCCAGGCGGACGTGCGGGAAGGGTTCACGGCGCGGATCGTTGCCGACCGCGCGGGTCCTACACGTTCAGTTGACTGACGACTGCAGAAGCCATCGGCTTGCGCCGGCAAGGCGGCGCTGCGAGCACGGTGCCCGCGAGGGGTTCACGCCGGCTCCGCGCTGAAGGGCGCTCGGACGGCGCCGCCGACAGCCCTCAGCCGGCCGTGACCGGCTGAGCAGCCGTCCGCACTCACTCCAGCTGCAGGTTGCGCTCCTTGATCAGGCGACGCCATTTGGTGATGTCCTGCTGCATGTAGCTCGCCAGCTCCTGGGAGGTGGTGGGCGCGGGTTCGGCACCCTGCTCAAGCAGAGCGGCCTGAACCGCCGGATCACGGAGCGCCGTCTGCAGCGCAGCGCTGGCCTTGGCCACGGCAGCGGAGGGCGTCTTGGCCGGGGCGAACAGGGCGTACCAGATCTCGTACTCGAAACCGGGGACGCCGGCCTCGGCGATGGTCGGCACATCGGGGAGAAGGCGCGAGCGCTTGGCGCTGGCCACGCCCAGCGGCACCAGCTTGCCCGACTTGATCTGGCCCGCCACGCTGGGAATGGCGTTGATGCCCAGTTGCACATGCCCGGCGACCAGATCCACCACCGAGGGTGCTGCGCCCTTGTAGGGCACATGGATCATGGAAGTGCCCGACATGTCCTCCAGCATTTCTACCGCCAGGTGGTTGGGACTGCCCATGCCGCTGGAGCTGTAGTTGAGCGCCTTGGGCTTGGCCTTGGCCAGCGCGAGCAGCTCCTTGATCGTTTTGACATTGGTCGAGGGATGAACGGTCAGGATGGGAACGTTGATCAGAATGCGGCCGACAGGAACAAAGTCTTTGATGGGGTCATAAGGTAGCTTCGAATTGAGCAGCGGGTGGGTGACCATGGCCGAGCCCGCGCCAAGCAGCAGGGTGTAGCCGTCGGGCGCGGCAATCGCCGCCGCCTGGATGCCGGGCACGCCGGGCCGGGCCTCGATCACCACCGACTGCCCCAGCAACTCGCCCATGCGCTTGCCCACCACCCGCATCGCACTGTCGGCCGCAGCGCCAGCAGCAAAGGGCACGATCACCCTGACCGGGCGCTCGGGATACTCGGCATGCGCCGCCATCGGCAGGGCCAGGGCCAGGCTGGCCAGTACAGAAGAAAGCAGCGCGCGGCGCTGGGGCAGAGTTTGTCTATGGTTCATTTGGCAGTCTCCTTCGGGGGGTA